>JAFANA010000134.1 GCA_019232905.1 Vulcanimicrobiota bacterium | reverse complement strand
GAATTCGTCACGCAACTTCATGTGAACGAAGTATGGACTTGCGATTTCACAGGTCTTGAGGTCTTGTTGGTTTTGGATTGGTCGTAGGCTTGGGGCTTGTCGCGGGGCGTGTGAAAGCCGCGCGGGCGCAGGATGCGCAGGAGCGCGTCAGAGGCGAGCTCGGATTTTCACACGACGTGAAAATCCGGGCGTCCCCGCGGCCGAACCCAGCCGCCAGGCCAACAAAACCTCAAGAGTGGCGCCTAGGAAGCCGATACGAAGAGGGATGGCCGACATCAACCCTATTTCCTTTGGTCAAACCACCGACTTGCTCGGCAACGCGATCAAAGGCGCAGGTCTCGAGAACGCCCAGATCAGCAATAATCTGGCCAACGTGAACACGCCGAACTACCGGCGCTCCACGACAAACTTCAAGGACGCGCTGGAGGCGTCGCTCGGTACGCCCGCCTCGACCGACGAGCTGACGCTCGCGACCGATAACGACCGGCAGTTCACGCTCGACGGCGCCGAGATGCCCGTGGCGTTCGATCCACAGGCGACGGTCGATTCGACTGTCCAGATGCGCGTCGACGGCAGCAACGTCGACGTCGATCAAGAGATGGCGAAGCTTTCCGAGAACACCGGGTACTCGCAGACGATGTCGCAGCTCTTGCAAGAGCAGTATAAATTCTTCCGCGAAGCGATCACGGAGCAGACGAACTAATGGGCTATTACGATTCCGTCGAGGTCAGCGCGTCCGGTCTCTCCGCCGAGCGCCTCGCGATGGACGTCATCGCGAACAACATCGCCAACGCCAACACGACGCGCACTCCGCAAGGCGGAGCCTTCAAACGTCAGCTGGTGGTGTTCGCGCAAAAGCCGGGCGCAACCGATCCGAGCGCCGATCCGTTCGATCCGACCCAGCCGGAGAAGGCAAACGTCGAGGGCGTTCAGGTGCTCGGCATCCAGAACGATAACAGCCCCGATCGCCTCGTCTTCGATCCCGGCAACCCGGAAGCCGACGCGCGCGGATACGTGCACTATCCGAACGTCCAGGTCGTCAAAGAGATGGTCGACCTGATGGCCGCGTCGCGCGCCTATCAGGCCAACGTCGCCGCGATCCAGGAGACGCAAGCGATGGGAACGGCCGACATTTCAATACTCAAGAGCTAAGCAGCGCATATAGAGGAAGATGGATATCAACAGCTACGGCAGGGCCATCAACGCAGTCACGCCCGGATCGTTCGCCCCCGATATCGCGCCGGGTGCTCCGAAATCGCAACCGCTGCCCGATGATGCCGACCAAAGCGCGTCCTCGTCGTTCAAAGACACATTGAGCCAGATGCTCGGCAACGTGAACGACCAAATGCTTACGGCGCAGCAGAAGTCGACGGACCTCGCGACCGGCAAGAGCAACGACCAAGTCGGGACCGTCAAAGCGGTTGAAGAGGCGTCGCTTGCGATGCAGTTCACGATGGCCGTCCGCAACAAAATCATGGACGCCTACACCGAAGTCGAACGGATGCAGTTCTAGTCAAAAGTTTTCGCCCAGGCGGATAGGCGGAGGCCCCGGGGATTAAATTCCCCGGGGCCTCTTGCCGAAAAAGAAGAGGAGCGCATAGCAGGATGCTGTGCGGTTACGCGGCTGGACTACCTGCGCACGAAGGGTGGGGGCCGCGGCGGAACCCGACTGATTGACGGTTCCGCATTGTCCCCCCCGGATTTACGCGTTCAGCGTAAATCCATAAGGGGACGAACCGTTTCGTGCGGAGGTTTTCTTTTGGTACGTGGACTCTACACGTCGGCCAGCGGCGCGCTTGTAGCACAAGCGCAGGTCGACAACATCGCGAATACGCTCGCGAATGTGAACACGAGCGGCTTCAAGCAGCAGCTGCTTCAAGTGCAGTCCGCGCCGTCGTTCAATATCTTCCGCGTTCAAACTGATCCCGGTCAGTCACCGAATGCTCCGCTGCCGGGCGTACCGGTCGCGCAGTATGTCGGCGTGCTCGGAACGGGCTCGCAAGTGCGCGATACGCCGACCGATTTTCAGGAAGGCGCGATGCAGTCGACCGGCAATGCGCTCGATGTCGCGATCAGCGGGAATGACGCGGCGTTCTTCACGGTTCAGACGGCCAATGGCGTGCGCTACACGCGTAACGGCGAATTCGTGCGCAACGCGGCCGGCATCTTGACGACGCAAGACGGTAGCCCGGTTCTCGGTACCAACGGACAATCGATTCAACTCGGCAGCCAGGGCGACATCAGCATCGCGAACGACGGCACGATCACGCAGCGCGTGAACAATGCGAACATCAACGTCGGCCAACTGCAGATCACGCAGTTCAACAGCCTGCTGAACCTGCGTCCCGAAGGCGCGAACAACTACGTGCCGAGCGGCAACGCGCAGCCGACAGCGGCCGGCAGCTACAGCATTCAACAAGGTTTTCTCGAGAAGAGCAACGGCAACGTCGTACGCTCGATGGTCGATCTCATCACCGCCGAACGCTGGTTCGACGCGAACGAGAAATCGATCAAGACGCAAGACGACGCGACGAACACGGCGATCACGCAAGTCGCTAGACCACAACAATAACGAGTAGGAGCACGATACTGACATGATGCGAGCCCTCTACAGCGCAGCAAGCGGCATGATCGCCCAGCAATACAATATGGACACGATCTCCAACAATTTGGCGAACGTGAACACGACGGGCTTCAAAGGCAATCTGGCACGCTTTCAAGACCTCGTGTACCAGCAAATTCAAGCCCCCGGCGCTCCGGTCGGCGCATCGATCGTTCCGGTCGGTCAGCAGGTTGGTCTCGGTGTGAAGGTCGGCTCGTCCGAGAAGATGTTCACGCAAGGCACGTTGCAGCAGACGGGCAATCCGCTCGATGTTGCGATTGAAGGCGACGGCTTCTTCCAAATCACGCTGCCGGACGGCACGACGGGATACACCCGCGACGGTTCGTTCAAAGAAGATCCGAACGGCGCGATCGTGACCGCCGACGGCTACTTCGCCCAGCCGCAAATCACGATTCCGCAAAATGCGACCGGTGTAAACATCGGCCCCGACGGCACCGTGACCGCGCAAGTTCCGGGCAGCGCACAACCGCAGACGCTCGGACAACTGCAGCTCGCGCGTTTCGTGAATCCGGCGGGTCTTTCGCCCATCACCGGCAACAACTACTACACGGAAACCGCCGCGAGCGGTCCGCCGGTCGTCTCGCAACCGGGACTCAACGGCGCGGGCCAACTCCAAGCCGGCTATCTTGAAGGCTCCAACGTGCAAGTCGTCAACGAAATCGTCAACATGATCGTGGCGCAACGCGCGTACGAAGCGAATTCGAAATCGATCGGCGCTGCAGATCAGATGCTGCAGACCGCCGTTCAGATGTCGCCGTTCCAATAAGCTAGATGACCATGCGCACCATCGTCGCTGCCGCCGCCCTCGCCGTGCTCGCATTCCTCGGATGCGTGCCGTCGCCGGCGTGCGCGCAGCCGACGGTGCGGATTTCGGGCAAACGCTTCGAGCAGCTCGCGAAGGGCGCGACCCAATCGGTTCATCTCACCGGCGACGCAGAACTCGTGCAAGCGTTCCCCGAGCCCGACCAGGTCGTGCCGGCCGGAACAGTGGTCTTATCGGTCGGAACGGCGATTTACAACCCCTCGTACATCAACGTTCCGGTGACGATCGAGGTCGACGGGAAGTTTCTGCGGCAGGTCTTCGTCGGCTACCGCATCCAGGAATACGTGCATACGGCAGTCGCGGCGCACGATCTCGTTCCCGGAACCGTTATCGCGGCAGACGACGTGACGATCGCGCGCGTACCGTTCCACGGCCAACGCGTCAATGGGATCGACGCGTTGATCGGACGTAAGGTCGTTAGTGCGATGCGTCAGGGACAGCAGCTTGCGCTCGAAGCCACGCAGACGAATCAAATCGTCAAACCGGGCAGCACGGTCGTCTTGATCGTGCACGACGGCGGCGTCGCGATTGCGGCCGACGTCGTTGCGCGTACCGGCGGCGGCCTCGGCGACGAGATTCAACTGTACAATCCGCAAACGCAGAAAGCGCTCTCCGGAACGGTCGTCGGCCCGGACCGCGTAGAGCTCGATATAACCGGAGGAGCACTGTAACATGCGACGTGCGATTGCAATCATCGCGATGCTCGCCCTCTCGCCCGTAACGGCAGCGGCTGACACGCTCTATCAGTCGGCGCCCGCGCCGGCCGCCCCGGGACATCCGCTTCGTTTGGGGCCGGACCATCGCGCCCAGCAAATCGGCGATCTTGTCTACGTGAATTTCGACTTCAACGATTCGAACTCGCACACGAACAACTATTCGAGCAACAAGCAATTCAACACGTCGCTCAACGGCGGCACGGGCAACTTCATGGTTGCATTGCTGAAGAATACCTCGGCCATCGGCGGCGCCTCGTCGACCTCGACCGCGCAAGCCGCAAGCGGTGCGGATTCGTTCATTTCGACGATGATGACGACGGTTACGAACGTGCTGCCGAGCGGCGCGCTCGAGATCGCGGGCGATCAAGACGTCAACATCAACGGCCGCAAGCAGACGCTGCACATTACCGGCACGATTCGCCAAGAAGATCTCGCGCAGGACGATTCCGTCCTCGCCTCGCGAGTCGCGAACGTGCACGCCGAATTCTTAGGCAACGATCAAAAAGATAAGGGTCTGCTCTCGCGGATCCTGAGTTGGTTATTCTAGAATGCAAAAACTGATCTGCGCGCTCATGGCCTTCATGCTCGCCGTTTCCGCGGCGGGCGTTCCCGCGTTTGCGCAAAATGTCAGCCGTCCGGTTCGCGTCGGCGACATTGCCAAGGTGCAGGGCGTCACCGGAAACCAGCTTGTCGGCTACGGCGTCGTCGTCGGCTTGCAAGGTACCGGCGACTCGACGTCCGTGATCTTCACGAGCCAGACGATTCAGAACATTCTGCAAAGCTTCGGACTCTCGGTGAACCAGACGGGCGTGCGCACGCGCGACGTCGCCGCCGTCATCGTTACCGCGACGCTGCCGCCCTTCGCACATTCGGGCGACAATGTCGACGTGACGGTTTCGGAAATGGGCGACGCGACCAGCTTGCAAGGTGGAACGCTCGTGCTCACGGAGCTGCGTGCGGCAAATAATCTCGTCTACGCAACGGCGCAAGGGCCGGTCTCGGTCGGCGGATTCGTTGCGGGCGCGAACTCCTCGGGCGTCGCGGCGAACTTCACCGGTGCGGGACGCATTCCGAACGGCGCGGTTATCGCGCGCGACATGGTGACGCCGCTGCAGAACGATCCGACCGGTTTCAACTACGTGCTGACGACGGCGGATTATAAGACGGCGGCGAATCTCGCGGCACTGCTCAACGGCCACTTCGGCGGCCGGTTCGCGCGAGCGCTCGATGCGGAAACGGTGCACGTGACGCTGCCGCCGGGCTACATGGGCAACCCGGTTCAGTTTCTCGCCGACGCATCGGATCTGTCGTTCCAGCAGGACGAGCCGGCGAAGGTCGTGATGAACGAGCGTACCGGAACGGTGGTCTTCGGCGGCGATATCAAGCTTGCACCGTGCGCGATCGCACACGGCGATCTCACGATTACGATCACAACCGACAATCAAGTCGTGCAGCCGCAGCCGTTCAGCAACGGCACGACCGCGCGACAAGCGAACTCGCAAGTTTCCGCGACGCAACACGGCAAACAGCTGACGTTCATCGCTGGAGCGGCGACGCTCGCCTCGGTCGTGCGCGCGCTCAACACGCTCGGCGTGTCGCCGCGCGATCTGATATCGATCGTTCAAGCGCTGCGTTCGGCCGGATCGCTCCAAGCCGACGTGGAGATTCTCTAATGGCCGGCGATATCAACGGCGTCGGCAAGAACGCGCAGTCGCAGCAATTGACGCCGGATCAGCAACAGGCGCTCAAACGGCTGCACGAAGCAGCGACGCAATTCGAGGGCGTGTTCATGGAGATGGTCATGAACGCGATGCAAGATACCGTTCCGAAAGAGTCGATCTTCGGCCAAAATTCGTCGTCGGAAGAAATGTGGCAGGGAATGCTCAACGACGAGCGCGCGCAAGCGATGGCGCAAAACGGCGGCCTCGGCATCGGAAAGGTGCTCGAGGAGCAGATGCGCAGTCAAGTCTTGTCCGATGCTCATCAAGAAGCGCATGTGGATGTCAAGGGAAGGACGGAACCGTGACCGATTCGTGGGACGCGTTTGCAGGAGCGCTGCAGGAAGAGTCGAGTTTGTTGATGCGCGTGCACGACGCGGCGCAACGACTGACGAAAGCGCTCGTTTCAAACAATCTGACCGAAATTTCGGCGGCCGAACGCGAACTAGACTCCGCGCGCCAAACGTATCAGTCAGCGTCCGGGAAGCGGCGCGGGATGCAGGTTCGAGGATTCGGGTCGCTGACGCTTCGCCAGGTTTGTGGATACGCTCCGCGAGCCATGTGGCCGGTGCTCGGTCAGCGCATTCAAGAATTGACGACGACGTCGATTGCGCTGGGAATCACGACGAACAACAACAAGTCCCTCATTATCGGCGGCATGGAGCGCTTGATGAAGGTCACGGCGGCGCTTCAAAAGGCACATAACGACGGACCGGGCACCTACAAGCGGCGCGGCTTCGTGCCGCCGCCCACCAACAGCGTTCTCTTGAGCAGTAAGGTATGAGCAGTTACTTCCCGCAGAGCACGTTCTTTGGACTCGACCTAATGTCGACGTCGCTCCAATCGTTCTCGGTCGCCGAGAACGTGACGAGCGACAACATCTCGAACGTCAACACGCCCGGCGCATCGCGTCAGCAAGTCGACTTCAACGAAGCAACACCGCTCGTTGGTTCGCCGTTCATGGCGACGCACGTGCCCGGCACGGTCGGCCAGGGCGCGGTCATTTCGGAGATTCAGCGCATCCACGACAACGCGTACGACGCGATGTTCCGCGGTGCGTCGTCGTCGCAAAACTATTACTCGACCGAGCAGACGGTGCTGCAGGGCATTCAGTCGCAGCTCGGCGATCCGAATGCCGGCATCGGCACGCAATACGCGAACTTCCAGTCGGCGATTGCGCAGCTCACCTCGCAGGCGGGCAGCACGAACTCAACGACTGCGGCGCGGCAAAACGTGTTGCAGGCGGCGCAGTCGCTTGCCAATTCGCTCGGGAGCGCGTCGAACGCGATCACGACGCAAGAGCAATCGGTCTTACAGCAAGGCGCGACGCTCGTTAAGACGGTCAACGGCATTCTCGATCAAATCGGCGCGCTCAACGGTCAAATTCGCGCGTCGACGGCGGTGGGCGACAGCCCGAATACGTTCGCGGACCAACGCGACTACCTGATCGACCAGCTCTCGCAGTATCTCGGCACGCAGACCTCGATTCAAAGCGACGGCTCGACGCTCGTCAGCGTCAACGGCCAGGCGCTCGTGAACGACACGCAAGTTTATCACCTTGCGGCGCCCGTCGTGGGTCAAGCGTCCAACGGGGCGCCGACGTTTAAGATTAATTTCGACACGAGTCCGCCGGCGGCGGCAAACGCTCCCGGAATTCCGCTCGGGTCCGGTCAGCTTGCGGCGCTTCAAGACGTGTACAACAACAAATTGGCGTCGTACGGCACGCAACTCGATCAGTTTGCGAGCTCGATGGCAAACGAAGTGAATCGGATCACCGAGTCGGCCTACGATCAAAACGGCAACCCTGGAACGGCGCTGTTCCAGCCGATTGTCGCGTCGCTGCCCATCTCCGCGGGCAACATCAAGTGCGGCATCACAGATCCGAACCAGCTGCCCGTTGCGCTCGCAAATACGAGTGCCGGCACCTTGGTCGTGCCGTTGAACTCGGCGAATAACAAGGTCGACACGTCGCAGCCGATCGACGGGAACACGAGCCTCGCGAACCCGCCTGCCGCCGACGCGGCCGGGCCACCGGTAACGGGTGGTACGTACGGTGCGCTCACGATCAACGTCGACGGTGTGAGCGAAACGTTCAACTACAACACGAACGCGCTGCAGACATCGCCGCCTGCGCCCGTCGCAGCGAACGCGACCTCGATCAACGCGTTTATTCAAAACTTCAACGCCGGGCACTTCGGCGTGACGGCGTCATTCGACGCGAGCTCGCAACGCATCGTTTTCGCCCGCGATCCGCAAAACGAAGATCTCGCATTGCGCGGTGCGCAGCAAAACAATCCGCAAACGGCTGCGTTCACGATTACGGACGCGCCCGCAAGCGGCGCCGGTATTCTGAGCGCGCTCGGCGCGAACGGCATCAATGGCGTCGCGCAGAACGCCTCAAACGCGTTCGCGGCGAGCGATAACGGCGCGGCAAACGCGCTCACCAAGATGTTCTCCTCGAACGTCGGTATCCCGGCGGTGACGACGACCTCGGCCGCTGCGGCAATCGCAGGCACGCCGATGACGGTCGTTCTTCCGCCCGGTGTTACGAACGTCCAGGTCGGTCAAGTTTTGACGATCGACGATCCGGTCAACCCGGCTCCGCTGGCCGGAACCACGACGGAAAACGTCACGGTCTCGGCGATTAGCTTCAACCCGGTGACCGGTGCCGAGTCGGTAACGTTCACGCCGGCGGGCAATCACAACGGGCCGTTTACGATTCAGAGCGCGCAGACCCAAACGTTGCAGCAATTCTACGGTTCGGTCATCACGCAGGTCGGCATCGACACGCAGACCGCGAACACGGGAACGGCGACGCAGACGAATCTCGCGACGACGATCGACGCCCAGCGTCAAAGCATCGACGGCATCAACCTCGATGAAGAGACGCAGAATTTGATCAAGTATCAGAACGCATATCAAGCGGCTGCGAAGACGATCTCAACGCTGAACCAGCTGCTCAACACGATCATCACCGGACTTGGTGTCGGAGGGTAAGGAGACTAACCGATGCGCATTGCAACGTCGACGCTCTACAACGAACAATCGGCTTCGATCGACAATCTGTACGTCCAGTATCAGAATCAAGGACAGCAGCTCTCGACCGGAAAGTCGCTCAACGTTCCCTCCGATGATCCGACCGTTATCGCGCAAGACCTCAGCGTGCGCGCCGATAACACGGTGCAGACGCAACTCGGCAAGAACTACACGGACTTGACGAATCAGTTGACGACGGTGGACGGTGCGCTGTCAAATCTCACAAGCGCGCTGCAAAGCGCGCGCAACCTTGCCGTGGAAGGCGCGAGCGATACGATCGACGCGGCGCAGCGCGCCGATCTCGGAACGCAAGTCGACCAGATTCTGCAAGAAGTCATCGGATTCGCCAACACGCAGTACAACGGCACGTACGTCTTCGGCGGAACGAACGTTCCGTCATCGACGCCGCTCGTGCAAGGCCAGGGCAGCCCGATCACGAGCGTAACCTCGCAAGGCAACCTCGTAGCGCAGACCCAAGAGGCGCCGAACGGAACGAGCATCGGCACGGGCGTGACGCTGCAGCAAGCCTTTAATGTGAATGCGCCCAACGGTTCACCGAGCGTCTTCCAAGTGTTGATCAATCTTCGTGACGCGCTGAACAAGGGTTCGGTGGTCGACCAGAGTCAGGCAGCGTTGAATCTTCCAGGAACGGCAATCGCGAATAACACGACGATCGCCCAATTGCAAACAGGCGCGTTCCCGCAGATCATGGCTACGCCGCTGACGCCGGACAATGGCGTGCCTCCGGGATACACGATTAACATTGCGAACGGGACGAATGTCAACGGCGTAAATGTCAACATTTTGCCTGCTGATACGATCAACGGCGCGCCTCCGAATAGCGTAATCGCCAAGATCAATGCAGCGACTGCCGGCATGGGGATCACCGCGTCGTTCAATACGCAGACACAAAAGATCGTGCTCACGAGTACGTCGAACCCGCCCGCGCCGTTCACGATTACGGACGTTCCGACGGCGGGAACCGGCGCTACGACCGCCTCCAACTTTACGACGGCCTTCGGCTTGTCGACACAGGCTTCGAACACCAATTACCTGTCGACGCAACTCGGCGACATGGACCAGGTGCTCAGTACGACGCTTAGCGCGCGCGCCGTCGTGGGGTCGGAGATCCAAAGCTCGCAGACGCTCGAGACCGCCGCGAGTTCACAAGTAAATAACGATACGAACGTGCAGTCAGGCTTGGAAGACACCGATATAGCTAAGGTAACCACCGAGTTTTCCCAGACCCAAACCGTGCTTCAGGCCGCCTATAAGACGACTGCGCAGCTCGAACAACAGGACCTTTTCAACTACATCAACGGCTAGGAGCCCCGTAGATCACATGAGTCTGTCGATGGAATCGGATATGAACGTAAGCGATACACAAACGATGGAGTTCCCGCGCTTCGGGACCTGCACGTATTCTGAAACCGACGTCATTCGTTTCCCGTGGGGAATTCCAGGATTCCCGAATCTCCGGCGCTGGCTCGCGCTCAACGTGGACGAAAACAACTCGTTCGTGTGGCTGCAGTCGCTCGACGATCTCAACGTCGCCCTGCCGACGATGGACCCGTACTACGTGTTCGAAGACTACGATCCGAAGTTGCCCGGCTATGCCGCCGCGGCACTGGATATCGAAAGCCCGACGGACTTTGCGATGCTCTGCGTCGTCGTCGTGACGGAGAATGCCGAAGAGATGACGATGAATCTCTTCGCGCCGATCGTCATCAATCTGCGCACGCATACGGGGCGCCAGATCGTCCTCGAAAACTCGGGCTTCTCCGTTCGCCAGTCGATTCCACGAAAACCGGTTTCGCCCGCGATCGAAGCCGAGCCGGCGTCATAGAAGAAGAGGGTCTCCGGACCCCGTAACGAGAAGGCCCTGCCTAGCGAATCGCCAAGGAGGGCCGGCCCCCATGCTCGTTCTGAGCCGCAAAATCAACCAGTCGATTATGATCGGCGACAACGTTCGTATTGTCGTCGTTGCCGTTGACCGCGACCAGGTCAAACTCGGCATCGAGGCACCGCGCGAAGTGCCCGTCCATCGCTCCGAGATCTACGAAGAAATCCAGCGTTCGAACCGCGTCGCCGCCGAGTCCGCCGGCGTGCCGGCCGCGGAAGTCCCGGCCACGCCTAGCGCGACGCCGGCGACAATCGGGACGGCTTCCCGCGCGCGACTGCAACCGCGAAAAAAATAGCCAACAAGCACTAAAGTACCGTATCGCAGGTTCCGATATTCCAACGGAGGGGACAGGACGTTCCCCTACAGACTAGTCATGTAACAACACGCGCTCCGCGCGTCTCATGGAGGAAAAATGGGTCAAGGACTCAGCATTGCCAACAACCTGTTGGCGAACAACGTTCAGCTCAACCTGAACAACAACCAAAACGCCCTCAGAAACGTCGTCAACCAGCTCTCGTCGGGTCTGCGCATCAACAGCGCCGCAGATGATCCGTCGGGTCTTGCTATTGCGACGAACCTGCAAACGCAGGTCGACGGCTACAACCAAGCCGTTCAGAACGTGCAGAACGCCAACAACGCCGCGCAAGTCGCGTCGGGCGCACTGCAAACCACGACCGACATTCTGCAACGCATTCGCGATCTCTCGGTCGAAGCGGCATCGGACATCAACTCGAACAGCGACCGTCAGAACCTGCAGGTCGAAGTTTCGCAGCTCCTGCTCGAAGTCAACCGCATTTCGCAGAACACGAACTTCAACGGTCAAGCGCTCCTCGATGGCAGCCATGCAGGCTTCCAAGCGGAAGTCAACGCGACGGTCAACGTCACGGCCAACACGGCGCTCTCGACGAACGGTAACCTGAACGTCAAGGGCATCAACTACGGCTTCCTCGCGGCAACGGTCACCGGTGTCGGTGGCAACGCGGGCTTCAACACGACCTCCGGCGGCGTGCAAGGCATCACCGCTAAGGGTAAGGGCACCGTCGACGGCACGATCGAACTCCAGGTCATCAACACCGGCGTGTCGATCGCCGTTCAAGAAACGTTCGTGGACAGCGCGACCGGTAAGGTCTGCGTCTCCGCTACGCTTTACCACGGCCAAATCAGCCCTGGCGCGACCGCGAAGAACACGGTTGCGAACGCGTTCGACAACGTGAATATCCAGCTCGGCTCATTCACGACGGCGGATGTCGGCACGACGGCGTACATCAAGGTTAGCCAAAACGTCGCCGCACTGACGAATCCGGATCACCCGGCACTCAGCTTCCAGTCGGCGGCTGATGAAGGCGATGTCATCCAGATCGGCATCCAGGCAACGAATACGTCAACGTTGCGAGTGTCCAACATCAACCTGGCGCTCTCTGCCGCGAACGCTCCGTCGCTCGGTGCAGAAGACGCAATCGGTCAGATCGACAACGCGCTCCAGACGATCCTCAACCAGCAAGCGCAGCTCGGCGCGGTCATCGTTCGCCTCAACGAAGATGCGAGCAACGACAACGTCGCGGCCGTCAACCTGCAGGCGTCGGAATCGTCGATCCGCGACCTCAACGTCGGCGCAGCGACGACCGAGTTCACGAAACTCCAGATCCTGGTCCAAGTCGGCACCTCCGTCTTGGCGCAGTCGAACTCGAACGCGCAAACGGTTCTCGGACTCTTCCGCTAATTCGGAAGCAAGCGAGCAATCGCAAAAGAGAGAGCCCGCTTCGGCGGGCTCTCTTCTTTTTTGCGTGCCGGGGACCGAAAACATGAACGATGCCTATTCGGATCTCATCAAAACGCGCCGCGGCACCGGTGCAGCAAGCCGTTCCGTTCGAGCTTCCCAGCCCACCTCCGGGCCAGCCTCAGAAGCCCGCCGGCTTATCGCTGTGCATGATCGTGAAGAACGAGGAACGATTTCTCGAGCAATGCTTGCGCAGCGTACAAGGCATCGTCGATGAGATCTGCATCGTCGACACGGGTTCGACCGATCGCACGATCGAGATTGCGAAACGCTTCGGCGCGCGAGTCGAAGTGCGTGAATGGCGCAACGATTTCGCGTGGGCACGCAACGAAGCGATTGCGATGGCGACGCGCCGCTGGGTTTTTATGCTCGATGCCGACGAGGAACTCAAACCGGAATCCGTCGGTGCATTGCAACTGTTGAAGAACGCGCCCGCGCATACGACCGGCGTATGGGTTCGCTGTTACAACAAGTCCGACGATTATCGCGGAACCGGCGACATGTCGCACGTCCTCGTGCGCCTCTTTCCAAATGACGAACGTATCCGGTTTCGCGGAATGATTCATGAATTTGTCACGCTGGACGATAGCCGGGACGGACTTGCCGCAGTAATGGCACCGATCTCCATCGTGCACCATGGCTATCTGAAAGACGTAGTCGAGAGCCGAAACAAAGCTCAACGGAATTTTGAGATCGTTGAAGCAGCGGCCCGCGCGAATCCGGACGATCCGTATGCCTGGTTCAATGTGGGCTCGACCGCATTCCTGATGCGAAATTACGATCGAGCGCGTGAAGCTCTCGAGAAGATGCGTGCGCTCAACGGCGGCGTTTTACGGGGATTTATCGCGAACGGCTATTCGATTCTCGCTGAAGTGTACAGCGACAAGCTGGGTGATGCAAAAAAAGGAGAAGAGGTCGCTCTCGGCGCTCTGCAGTTCTCGCCGCGATATGCGAACGCGCATTTCCAACTTGGCAAGGCGCTCGTCGCACAAGGCCGCCTCGACGACGCGCGCGCGGCGTTTCTCGAGGCGATCGAAGACGGTAAGTACACGAACCAGCAATTCGTTGTCGACGATCAGGTTTCAATATGGAAAGCGCATTCCGAGATAGGATCGACGTACGTCATGCAAGGCGATGAGGCGTCGGCAATCGCGTGGTTCCGAAAGGGACTTATCAATGCGCCGGACGTTCAGCCGTTGATGCTCAACCTTGCGCGCGCGCTCGAACGTACGGGCAATTTCGATGAGGCGAATGAATACTTCCGCGACGTCTTCGAGAAGTTTCGAGATGACTATGGCACAATCGACTATGTCAATTTTTTATTGCGGCGCAGAGAGCACGACGCTGCTCTAACCGTCATCAACGAGATGCATCAGGTCTTAGCCGACGAAGCGGCAACGCAGCTCCTTATAGCCGCAGCGCACATAAGCGCAGGTACCGATCGTGACGAGGACGCGTTCCACTATCTTTCTCGTGCCGCGCGACGATCGCCGGGCAATGCCGATGTCTTGAACGCTCTCGAAGCGTACTACCAGTCCCGCGGCGATACGCAAGCAATAAAAGAGCTGCGCGAGCAAGAAGCTTCGACGCCCGCAAAATCGAACAGTGACTTCTTACGCCGCTCGTATCTTGCAAACGTCTCCGGCAACTACGAGGGTGGGCTCGCGTTGGCGCAAGCAGGCCTTGCGGACGCACCGAGTCACGAACACCTTCACTATAATGCCGCGCTTGCCGCTTCGGCGCTCGGGCGTTCGGATACCGCGCTGGAGCATTTAGCACACGTTTTGACGGTCGATGCCGCGGTCTACATCCCCGCTCGGCTTCTTCAGGCAGCGATCTTTCAGCGCCAATCGCGTTTAGATGACGCGACCGCCGCCGTTGAACGCGTACTCGCGATCGACGGGACGAACATCGAAGCACTCAAGTTGAAAGCGGACCTCGCCGAGAAACGTGGCGACTCGCACCTTGCCGAATCCGCACTGCGCGCTTTGCTTGCAACGGATCGTGAGCGTGGCGCAGTAGAGCTTGCAGCATATCTGCTGCGTTGTAAACGCTTCGAAGAGGCTGCAAAAGTCGCTCAGGACGCGCTGGGATAACCGTGGATTTCTCGATCATCATTCCGGTCTTCAATAAGGCCGATCTTACTAAGCGTTGTCTCGATGCGCTTCCGGCAACGATCGCGGACGCGGGCACCGGAGAGGTGATCGTCGTTGACAATGCGTCGAGCGACCATACGGCTCGCGTGCTTGACGCCTATCCTTGGATCCGTCTCATTCGCAATGAGGAAAACCGCGGCTTCTCAGGTGCGAACAATCAGGCCGCGCGCGTTGCACAGGGCGATTTTCTGATTCTCCTCAATAACGACACGGAGCCATGGGAAGGCTGGCTGCGGATCATGTTGGAGCAGGCTCGCAAGCCCGGCGTCGGCGCGGTCGGCGCGCGCCTGCTCTACCCAGACCGCTCGTGTCAACACGGCGGCGTAGTCGTCATGGCCAATCCGTTCGGACGTCTCGAAGCAATGCCGTACCACCATAATTTTATGGTGCCGTTCGAGAACGCGGACGTACGGCGTACCCAGGATGTGCAGATGGTGACCGGAGCGTGCCTTCTCACGCCGCGCGCCCTTTATGAAGAACTCGGTGGTCTTGACGAGCGCTATTGGAACGGCTACGAAGACATCGATTATTGCCTCAAAGTCCGTGAAAAAGGGCTGCGCGTCGTTTATGCGGGGGACGCGACGCTCTACCACTTCGAATCTCAGTCCGGCGTCCAACGCTTCCGTAAAGCAGCGTGGAATACGGAACTCTTGCAGCGACGTTGGCACGGAACGTTTCAATTCGATTCCGTCGAGAAGAATTTGCCCTCGCGCGTGCTGCGGCATCTGCTATGCAACTCGCAGCGCGGATTGACGCCCATCGTATTGAAGCTGCAGGAAACGCCCGTCATCGTTCATTCAGCCGAGCCCGCAAACGGGCGCGATGATTTCGAACGCGAGCTTCGGCGCACCGTAGCTCCTATCGGACGGATTGTTTGGGCGACCGGCGATGACGCACTTGCGCAAGCGCGCGCTGCGATGGAGCTACGGGGCGTGAGATTCGCCGCGTTCGTGCACGGCGCTGCACGACTTGAGGAAAACTGGCTCGATGAACTGATTCGTCAGGTGGCGTCGACGCCGTCGGCTGCGGCTGCAACGTACGCAGAAGACCTGCCGCTTGGAGAGAATGTGGCGACGCTGGGCGCCGACGGACGCTGCACGCTCGTCGCGCTCTACGCGATCCCGCAGCACGAGCGACTCGAGCGCTTCGACACAATAGAAGGTTCGGTCGCCGATTTGCTTCTTCGCGTTTTAAAATCCGGTGCGGCGACGCGCGGTGCAGGGAAGAAGATTGCGACGCTGCCGGCGCCCGCGGCGGACGCTTCGTTCGAACGCGTCCATGGCCGTACGCTCCGCAGCCTCGCCGACACCGATCAACGGTCGATCGAGGCGTTTCTGACGCCGCGCCGGAACAACCGCGGGCTCGTTTCCATCGTGACGCTCAGCTGGAACGCGCCGCTTTTCACCCGTACCGCGTTGGAATCAATAGCAAAATATACAAGCGAGCCGTATGAGGTGATCGTTGTTGACAACGGTTCGGGTGCCGAAACGATCGATATGCTTCGCGCGATCGACGATCCGCATGTCCGCGTCGTCTACAATGAAACCAATCGCGGATTCGGCGGCGGCAATAACGACGGGATCGCTCGAGCGCGCGGCGAGTACATCGTCGTGTTGAACAATGACGTCATCGTTACGGAAGGATGGCTCGACGCACTACTCGAGCCGTTCACGCGAATTCCGAACGTTGGCGTTACGGCGCCGCGCACCAACCATATCGTCGGAAACCAGCAAGTAATCGACGCTACGTACCAAAGCGTACAAGAAATGCACGCGTACGCGGCAGAGCGCCGGAAGAAGTTTGCAGGACGCGGTTTCCTGACCGACCGTGCTATCGGGTTTTGCCTATGCATCGATCGCCGCGTCATCGATGAAATCGGCGGCTTCGATGAGCGCTTCGTCATGGGGAATTTCGAAGATGACGATTTCTCAATGCGCGTACGGGCGGCCGGCTATCAGATCTACGTCTGCGATAACAGCTTCATCCACCACTTCGGCAGCCAGTCGTTTATCGCGAACAACGTCGATTATGCGTCGACGATGGAGTCCAACTGGGTAAAGTTCGCGGAGAAGTGGGGCCGTCCGAAGGCTTATCCCAAGAACGGATACGAACCGACCTTCATCTACGTCAACGGTTTCGATCGAGACCGTCACTACGCGGCGATCCCTTCCGTGCCGAGTGAAAACGACACCCCGGTTCCGGACGCGCCTCTCGTTGCGAACGATGTCGTGTTTGTGGCCAGCGTCGACAGCGAGTCGGCATGGGGGGATGCATCCCAGTTTGTGCGTCGCTATCTCCAGGCATTCGACGCGCATTCACCGGTTACGTTGATGATCGGAACGGCAGTAGGCCCATCGGCCGAGACGCTCGGTAAACGAGTGCTCAAGCTGCTTGAAAAACTCGGCATTCCCGAGGAACGCAGCGCCGACATCGCGATCAGCGACGAAGAAAACTTGAACGGCTGGAGCGCGGGAATCAGCGCGCGTGTGCGCTTCGACATCGACCAGATCTCCGACCAAAGCCCGAGCGCGTTGCGCCGGTTAGTGCAGAGCGTACAAGTATGAACCTTCACGAGCGGTATTCATTTCTTTGGCCTAAGTACGATGCGGAGCGCGTTCGGCTGCTGCTTGTACCCGAAGCGCTTGCCGTCGCGCGCATCGAGCCTGTGTATTCACCGCGACTTGAAGCGCTGATCGATCTCACGTTCGAACGGGACGGAGAATGGCTCGTCGTTCCGCTGCTCAGACTCGACGGCATTCCACTCGCGACGCTCGAAACGCCGCCCATTTCGTGGCCGTCCTGGCTCGAAAACGTTTCCGAAGATATCTTTTCAGAGATCGAAGCACGCCTCATTCCTTGGGCGCGTTCGCTTACCGCGGCTCGTTTTTTCAACGACGAAGCGTGGCGATTCTTTAGGGACGAAGCGCCGATCCAAGAAACGTTTGCGGCAGCGCGTGACGCTCAGCTCCTCGGTGCAGCGTTAGTGCAAGACGTGTTCCAAAACGTCGCGCCCGCAGTATATGCTCAACGGTTCGCGCGCGGCGGACGCGCTGCCGTCGCCGGACCTCATGCGGGAAATCGCGCGGTTGCGTTGTCGGCCGTCGCCGAGCGTTGCGATGCCATGCTGTCGCCGCTGCAGGCGCGCTGGTTCTCGGCTCTGGCCACTGGAGAAATTTCCAGAGATCTGGAATACGATTGCTACGTTGGGCCTCGAGACGCAGAGATGCGGGCGCGTTTCCACGTCCTTGACGACGGTGCGCGGGAGGCGGAACGAGCGATATCGATCGTGCAGCCCATCCCGATCGAAATCAATGTTTCGTTCGACCCGGACGATGCGCCGGTCGTTGGCCACTTTGCCGTGACCGAGCGCACCGTCGACGTCACTCCACTTTCATTTGCGAGAACGCCAAGTGCGGGCGGCTCGTCGGGTTGCATCTACCTCGTTATTCGCGATGACGGTGGACGGTTTTCCGACGCTGATACCGATGCGGCGTACGCGCTCGCACAAGGACTACGCGACGAAGGGTTCGATGCGCGCGTATCGATCGCGTCCCGCGTCGATCTCGAAGAAGCAGATATTCTCCACGTGTTCGGTCTGCGCCACTCCGCTTCGATCGTAGGGCTGATGCGCGATGCCGAAGCGGCAGAAGTCCCGACCGTGCTCACGCCGTACGCGGACGACCGGCGCCGTGAAGGCGTAACCGCGACGCGAGGAGCGGTGATGTTGCCGCGCTGCGCGATCGACGGAATCGAACTCGAGCAGCTCTATTGGGCCTTTGGCCGTCGAAAGATCGAGAACATTGCATCTGGGGACGTCTACGATGAAGCGTCCCGCGTGCTCGTGCAGCGCGCCGCATCCGTGCTGGTGACGTGCGCGGCAGAAGAGGAGATGATGCGCGAGCGGTTTGGATATCACGGACCGGCGGCGCAGTCGGCAGTGCAGACCCCGGTGGCGCAGCCTGACGGTGCAATCGGGTCGCTCATCGGCAACGATGAGTACGTGCTCCTGCATGCTCCGTTGGAACCGTCCGCCAATCAGTTGCTGGTGGTCCGAGGGGCTCAACGCGAGGGACTGCCGCTGGTTCTCCTCGGCGCCGTCGGCGATATCGAATATTACCGGTATATTGTAGCGATCCAAGGCGCGTTGACGGTGCAACTGCGCGACGCTGCCTTAACGCCGAATCAAATTGCCGGTGTTTACGCCCGAGCTCGTGTTGTCGTCGATGCCGGCGCTACGTCGCGCGGGCTGGGCCGGTTAGGCTTTGGTATGGCCTACGGCGCCGCTCCCGTCGGCACGACGAGTGGCTACGCGCAAGAGGTCTGGGAAGGCCTGGTCGAGATGGCCGATCCCATGGATGCCGACTCCGTTCAGCAGGCATTGCGCCGGGCCTGGAACCGGCAGCCCAATGATCGAACCGCCTTTTTCAACGCGGCACGAGCGTCATGCGACCCTCGAAGCGCGCTGCTTGCCGCCGTGTCCGCCTACCAGCAGGCAGCAATGCCGGCCGTCCGCTAAATTGAATCGGCCCGGAGGCCGATTTTAAGAAGAGACGGATCCGAAGGAGATCGAGCGCACATGGAAGTTCAAGCGGTTCCCGCCGCCGCCGACGGTCAGGCCGGAGTTCCGGCCGCCCAGTCCACGGTCCCGGCGCCGGCGCAGCCGAGCGTGCAGGGTGCAGTTCCCATATCACAACCGCAACTGCCGACGGACGATGATTCCCACGCCGGCATAGCTCCAGCTATTGCAAAACTGTTCGGCGGCTCAGTTCCACAGCCGGTCCAGTTGAACGTTTCTTATCGCGTCGAAGGCCAAGATGTCGTAACGGTCTTCACCGATCCGCAGACCGGCAAAGAAGTCGCGCAGGTTCCGTCCCAGGTATTGCTGGGGCTCGCGCAATTCTTCGATCAGCAATCCGGCGTCACGTTCGACAAGAACGCATAGCAGCAAGGAGCAATTGTGTCCTCGAGTTCAGTCCCCGGAACCAACGTTCCCCCGGTTTCGTTTCCCGGCATTGCATCGGGTATCGACTATAACGCGATCATCCAGAAGTTGACGTCGCTGACGCTTTCGCAAAACGTCTCGCTCAACGCGCAGATCTCGACGATCAATGCTGCGAACACCGAGCTGATCAAGATCAACAGCATGCTGAACTGCGTACAGAACGCACTAGGCGCGCTGTCGGATCCTACGCTGTTCAATGCGTGGCTCGCCACTTCCAGCAATACTGCGGAAGGTACCGCAACGGCAATCAGCGGTCAAACACCGGCCTCCGGTACGTACACAATTCTCGGACAGACGCAAGCGACAGCAACGACGATAACCAACAATCCGGCTGCCGGTCATTCGATCACGGACGGAAGTCCGCCGTCGGATCAAATCATTCTCGCAAAATCCTATGCTGCCGTAACACCCTCGAACGGCAGCAGCGTAAGCGGTAACGGCAGCATAACGGTCCAAGGCTTTACGCTGACCTACAACGTCAACATCGACTCGATTGATTCGATCCTTGCCAAGTTGAACAGCGACATCGCGACGGGTCCGCATCCGATCGACGCCGGCTTCAACGCGAGCCTTGATCCTGCGACCGGCAAGGTCACGTTCTCGTCGACAGATAAGCCGGTTACGATCGGAGCGCCTACCGACTCCGGAAACTTGCTGGACGTCCTGAAGCTGTCATCGGCGCAGGTCAATAACACGGCCACCAGCGGCAGCGTGACGAGCACCTCAAACATCGGCGGCATCAATCAGGCTGCTTCGTTCAACAGTTCGACGAGTGCCGGCTACGTCACGCCGGTTACCTCGGGGGTTTTCACGATCAACGGGGTGCACATCAACATCTCGGCATCGGGCGATAACACGGCGTCGGTCATTGCTAGAATCAACGCCAGCAGCGCAGGTGTAGTCGCAAGCTACGACGCGACGACAAATAAGATTACGTTGACGTCAACGGCTACGGGACCGCAGACCATCGTGCTCGGAGCGGCGGGCGATACCAGTAACTTCCTCACGGCGGCAGGCTTAACATCGGCAAGCGGTGCCACGACCGCCGTCGGTACGCAAGCTTCGGTAACCGTGCAGGGGCCTTCGGGTGTCACGAATACGGTTTACAGCAATTCCGATCAAGTTACGAACGCGATTCCCGGCGTGCAATTGAATATCAACGGATTCACGACGCCGTATACGGTGACGGTTGGTTCGGATTCGTCGAAGCTCGTCAAGGCGCTGAACACCTTTGTCTCCGCCTACAACGCCGCAATCACCGAAGTCAACAACGCGACGATTCCTCCCGCTGTCATTACGCCGCAAGCGGGTTCATCGACAACGGCGCAGTCAGCCTCGGTTGGCGGCGGCGTGTTGTGGAATTCGCAGATTCAGACCGTCAAAGACGAACTAACGAGCCTGGTCTCCGGCTACTTCGGAGGAAGTCTCATTCGAGACTCCGGGAGCTACACGTCCACGACGACGCAGTACAACTCCCTCGCGGATATCGGACTGCAGCTTTCAGATTCGTTCACAACGCTCGCAACCGCCTCGACCGGAGCTCAAACGACTTCGCAGCAACAGGTCAGCACCCAGCAGATGCAGGGCACCGACGGTACGCTGCAACCGCTCAACGTTTCGAAATTCACCACCGCACTCGCCACCAATCCGAGTGAAGTGCAGGCGATTTTCCAAGGCGCGAACAGTCTCACGAACAACCTGGGAATTTACCTTGGAAATGTGACGGGTTTGCCAACGCTGCTCAACACGTCGGTCGTAGGTGAACTGCCTGCAGGCGGTGTCGGGATCCTACAAGGGTTCGAGAACACGAATACGGATCGCATCGCAAGCTTGAGCGCGCAAATACAACAGGTGACCAACGACGCCAACATGCAAGCCGATCAACTGCGTACGGAGTTTACGGCGACGGAAGGGCAGTTGGCGGTCTATCAATCGATGCAATCGCAACTTTCCGGCTTCTTCAAGGGGAACGGCGGCTAACTCGTCATGAAGGCATCGGCCGAACAAAAGTATCTCGAAACCTCGATCGCGACGGCGTCGAAAGAAGATCTCATCGTGAAGATCTTCGACGTGCTCATCATCGCGGCCCAACAGGCGTTCGAGAAACTAACAAGCGACCGGGACGATATAACGGGCATCCACAAGGCGCTGTTGCGCGCACAGCGCGCGTGCAGTCTCCTGATGGGATCGCTCGACATGGAGATCGGCGGCGAGTTGTCCAAAAATCTCTTTCGCGTCTATGAGTTCTGGCATCACGAGCTCGTGATGGCGAACATGCAGAAGGATGCGAGCCGTTTAGAGCGCCTATTGCCGTACTTCCGCGACTACCGCGACACGTGGAACACGGCCGTCGGACAGTTCAAAGCCATGAAGAACGCGCAACGTTCCGCGCACGCGGGCGACGGAGGCTCGAGCTTTGCGGCCGTCGGCTGAATCCGGCCAAGCGTTGCTGGAAGCCGTAGCCCGCGACATCAACGAACTCGAACGCCTCTGCGTCGAGATCGACGTGTCGATCGACGAACGCAATTGGGAGCGTCTCGGCACGGCGCTTGCGGATTCGCGTCGCGTCACCCATTCGATGCAGAATGCGATGGGCGACGCAATTGCCTATCGCACGGCCGAATTCGATAAAGCCGCGTTTGCCCGGCTGCAGCAGATCTTCGCCTACCGCCAGGAACGGATGGACAAGCTCCAAGCGATCCATGAGGACATCGGCGACCGTTTGCGCCAGCTCTCGCGCTGGAAAACCTATGCGCGAGGCGTTAAGATCAGCGATGGTCCGCGCCGCTCAGCGGGTTTAGATAGCCGCGGCTAAACGCCGGGCCACACGTACGAAATCGCAGCAAGTTCGTGCCGCTCGTCGCCTGACTGCGCGGCCGCGAGCGGTACGAGTTGTATGCTTCCGTCCTTGAGTACCGCCATTCGCGGTTCGGACGTCACTCGTGAGTCTTCCCATGCTTCCGGATGAACCGTTCCCGTCGCTCGATCGAAGTGACCGCAGCGCACTCCTGGATGCAATATCACGTGTAGGTTGCCGGCTCGGAGGCGCGCGCAGAAGAGATAGTCTTCGTTACACACCCGAACGCGCGAGGCGTTCGGTTCGATATAAACTTGCGCGCTAAAATACGGCGCTTCCATCGCGCGCAGCGCATCGAGGCGCAGCAGCACACATCCGAAACCAACACCGTCCACCGCAACCGGCTCATCGCCGAATGCGGGAATCGTTGCGCTCGTGGTATCGGCGGCATTCCAATTCCCGACGATCATCGGACGGAAACCATCGCGCGAGTAATAGAGCGCACCGGCGAGCGCGCACGATGAGTCCTCATCGAGCACGGCCGAAAGTTTTGCCAGCGCGTCTTTCGGCAGCACCATGTCGTCGTCGCACATCAGCAGACGGTCGGCACCGCGTGCGAGCGCGCGCCGCACGATCAATTCGCGTTGCGCCGGGACGAAGTTGCCGGTGACGATCGTGCGGTCGACGGACGAAAACGAGGCGGGAATCTCGAGCGTAGCGAGACTCTCGACAAAGGGCTTCGCCGGGGAGCCGCTGGTGGGGATGCCAATGAAGAGTCTCACTCGGCCAGCGCATTCTTGAACGCGGTGACGAGCGCGCGTGCAGCGGCATCGAGTTGCGGTTCGGTCTGGAAGAGGACACCGGTCGTGCGGTCGATGCGCAAGCGGACGAACAGCTTTTGAAGCGCAGTCATTGCCGCTTGCGCGTAGACGCGAAGCGCATTCTCAAGCGCCGCGCTCGAAGCATCGTTCGGATCTAAGCCTGCAAGGCGCTGCGCTTGCAGCGCGAGCGTCAATTGCCGGGCTTTGACGAAATTCCATCGCTCGCGCTCTTCGTTGATTTTTGAAATAACGGCAAGTGTCGGTTCCGTCAATTCCGTCTCGAGAAACAAAGCGTTTTTCGGGGCGCTCACGTCACCGATCGGCTCCGGTTTCATCCGATCGAGCGAAGCCGTGAGTTGTCCGCCATACTCAGAGATGGGTTCCTTTTTGCCAAGCCGCTCGTGCAGCTGAATGCGATGCAGCACCTGCGACTGTGCGTCCAGATGTTTGCGGAGACCGAGCGTATCGGCGCCGTTCGCGTCGGTAGCGCATGCGAGCGCGCTTGCGAAGATGCAATGGCTTAGGATCGTCGGAGGCTTCGACCCGCTGAACGTCCGCTCGAAAAATGCCACCGTCGCCCGGTCGAATTTTGCGTAGAGCACGACCGCTTCACGCGGCGGCACTTCCGGCTCCGGTTCCGGTTCCGGCTCAGGCTCAGCTTCTGACACCGGCTCCGGTTGCGGTTCAGGCTCTAGTTCAACGGCTTGCGGTGGTTCCGGGACGACCGGCGGTGCCGCCGAGGAAAGTGCAGCCTCCGCGGCCTCGTGGATCAGCGTCTCTTCGGCATCAAGCTCGTAGAACGGTAGCTCCTCGGCCGGAATATCGACCGGCACGAGCGGCTTGGGCGTAAAGAGCGTCGGATCGGTGCGTTCGAGTTCAGCGGCGAAACCGATCGATGCGCGGTCCTTGCGCTCGACTTGAAGCGTCCTTGCGCCCATAACGGCCGCTCCGACGGCACGCATCGACGGTGCGAAAACCAGCGGCTGTCCACCAAGACGCACGCCGACTTTCCAAACGAATGTATGCCGCGTTCCGGGAGCCATGTCGCCTGCCTCGATGCCCGCGCCGAGAAACCGCTCTGCGGCGTCCTCGTCGCCCGGCCGTCCGTCCATGACGAAGGATCCCGGCCGATAGCCCGCACCGCCCGGCACGGGGACGCCGATAACCACGTTGCGCGCCGTTTCCGCACCCTCGTTTGCGACGCTGAGCGACGCGGTAACCACCGCGCCCGGAATCACGCCGGACGGCGGGTTCGCCGTCATAGAAGCCATAAGCACGGCCGTACGCGTCTGCGGCACGGGCTCTTCCTCGGCGGACACTCCGCCGTCCGCAAGCGTGCGCGTTTGCCACGTTGTTGGGGGCGGCGGGGCGAGCCCGAGCGCCGCGCGCTGAAGTTCGATCAGCCGCATGTCCGCGCTCAGCTCGAAGTCAGGATCGGCGTTCACTAGGCCCTGCGGGCGAAAAGCTTCGCGAAAAAGCCTTGGGGACGTTGCACTGCGGGCTCCGATACGGTGCCGTTGCCCGACGGGGCCTCGACTACAGGAGCCGGTACTGCTACCGGCTTGGGCTTCAAGGCGATTCCGCGCGCAATCATCGACGTGCGCACGTGATCTTCGATGACGAGCGTGCTCGCGCGGTCCGCCGCTTCCTGCATCGCGAGGTGCGCGATCATGGTCAGGCGTCGCGCGACGCCGGACGCGGCCTCGGTAAGAAGCGTACGCGCCTCCGGCGTGAACAACGGCGTTCCAGGCGTCAAGCCGGCTCGCGAAAGACGGTAATCGAGGACCGCAAGCGAGGTCGTTTCGTCGAGCGGCAGAAGCCGAATCCACGAATCAACGCGGTCTGCGAGGTTACCCCTTGCGTTGATGCGTGTTTCGAGTTCGGCTTGTCCAAACAGAAGAATGTTCAATAATTTCCGCTGCGGCACTTGATAGTTGAGCAGCAGGCGAAGCGCTTCGAGGTTTTCGTCACTGAGATTCTGCGCCTCATCGATGATCAGCACGAGCGTTCGTTTCTCGAGAACCGCCGTTTCGAAGAAGAAGTTCTTCAGCGCGTTCTTGAGTGCCGCGCTCGACCGCGGCGGCAGTGCGAGGCCGAAGACGCGCCCAATGGCGATCAAAAATTCCGTCTCGGTTGCGAATGACGGATCGAGGATTTTGCCGAGGACGACACGGTCGTCGCCGAGCAGCTCTTGCTCGAGCGCGCCGCTCAAACTCGTCTTTCCGGTACCGGGATCGCCGAGCACGACCGTGAGTCCGCGCGAGGCATCGACCGAGTCATAGAGGCGCTCCTTGGCCTTGCGCAACGCGCCGAGTTCACAATAAAAATACGGATCCGCCGTATCTAAGAACGGATCGCGCTCGAGTCCGAAGAAGCGAAAATACCTCGACATGGAGTGAACCTTTAGTTTGACTTCAGACGGGCAAGCTCATTGTCGCGCGCGCCGATCCAGCGCTTCGCGAAGCCGATCGATCTCGAAGGTGGGAAACGGCACGCCGATCGGGCGCCCTTCGAGCGGCGCATGGAAGTCCGTGCCCGCGGTCGAGAGCAAACCGTTTGCCCGAGCCGTTTCGAGCAGACGCGCTTGCGCTTGCGGATCGGCGGTCGGATGCGCGATCTCGATGCCGTCAATTCCCTCATCGATTAATTCAGCAAGGTCGGAATCATTGCGCAAGCGCATCGGATGCGCGGCGATCGCGACGCCGCACGACGCATGGATCAACGCAATCGCGTCAGCGGCGGTTAAACGTTCAAGCGCGACATACGAGTTTGCATCGTCGGCCAAATACCGGTCGAAGGCGTCCTGTACGCTCGGGACTGCGCCGCATGCAACCAGCGCCCGCGCGAGATGCGGCCGGCCGAGGCTGGCAGTACCCCGCGCTTGAGCGCGGACGTCATCGAGTGAGACGTCGATTCCGTGCCGTCGCACAGCATCGACCATCGAGGCCATGCGCTCCTCGCGCGCCGATCGCTGGCGGCATAGTGCATTCATCAAGGGTGACGTTTTATCGCATACGCCGTAGGCGAGCAGATGAACCGTGTGACCGCCGAGATGCGAGTCGACCTCGAGTCCCGGGATGGCGCGCGATGCAAGGTCCTCCGGAAGGGGGTATGCGTCGAGCGTATCGTGATCCGAGATGCAAAACAGACCGAGGTCCCGCACCCGCACTTCATCGAGCAGCCGCTCGACGCCCCATATACCATCCGAGCAGCGTGTGTGCATGTGCAAATCTACGAGACTGGTTGATTCCACGTTTATTGACCTGCGCTAGGGCTATCAAGCGAATCCAAGCGACCGGATGCTTTGTCAAGGATGCGAATGCGCTCGGTCACTTCTAAGCTATCGGACCGGCGTGCCGATTCATTAAACGGCATGGCCACGACCCTCGACGCTTATCTCGACGAACTCGAAGCTCGAACGATCTACATCCTGCGCGAAGCCTATTCGTGCGTCAATCCGCTTGCGATGCTGTGGTCGATCGGCAAAGATTCGACTGCTCTGCTCTGGATGGTTCGCAAAGCGTTCCTTGGAGACGTGCCGTTTCCGGTCGTTCTGCTCGATACCGGCATGGAATTTCCGGAAGTCTACGCCTTTCGCGATTGGCTCGTCGATGAGTGGAATCTGCCGGTCGAGGCCGAGCTATGTCCGCCCGAAAGCACGGTCGATCAAACGCTGCCACCCGCTTCGCGTCACGCTGCGCGTAAGACCGCGGGTCTGCGCGCCTTGATCGAGCGCGAAAAATATCGAGGAATCATTCTCGGCATCCGTCGCGACGAGCAAGCGATTCGCGCGAAAGAGCGCATCTTTTCGCCGCGAAACGGCGACGGATCGTGGGATCCGCGCATGCAGCCTCCGGAGTTGTGGGAGTACTTTCCGTACGATATTCCGGACGGCGCGCACGTGCGCATCCATCCGCTCTTGCACTGGACCGAGCTCGACATCTGGCGTTATACGCTGCGCGAGAAGATTCCGTACGTTCCGCTCTATTTAGCGAAGAACGGCAAGCGCTATCGTTCGCTCGGGGAGAGCAACATCACATTCCCGATCGACAGCAATGCCGATACGGTCGAGCGCATCATCTCCGAATTGGAAGTTACGCGTCAGCCCGAGCGCGCAGGCCGCGCCATGGATAACGAAAGCGAAGACGCGTTCGAACGTCTGCGTACGTCAGGATACATGTGAAACAACTACGCATCGTCATGGTCGGCGACGTGGATGCCGGCAAGTCTACGATTCTGGGCCGTCTGCTCGTTGACGTCGGGCAAGTCACGGAAGAGAAGTTGCGCGAACTCGAGTCGTCGAGCGCCAAGCGCGGCGTTCCGATCGAGTACTCGTTTCTTTTGGATGCCTTTCAAGTCGAGCGCGATCAAGCGATTACGCTCGACGTTTCGCGGGTGTGGGTTCGTACGCGCGATGCCGAGTTCGTTTTTGTCGATGCGCCCGGGCACCGAGAGCTGATTCGCAACCTCTTAAGCGGCGCGTCGGAAGTCGACGCACCGGTTATGGTCGTCGCGGCTGACGAAGGCATCACGCCGCAAACCCGCAAACAGGCGCTGTTCCTTCAGTGGCTTGGGTTCCGCGATATTCTCGTCGCGATTAACAAACTGGATCTCGCGCAAGATCCGCAGGCCGAATTCCAACGGCGCAAGACTGAGGTTGCGGAATTCCTCGCTCAGCTCGATATCATTCCGCACGCGATTCTGCCCGTAGCGGCCCGCAACGGCGACAACGTCGTCACGAGCGGTTCGCTAACGGCCTGGTGGAGCGGGCCCACGTTGCTCGAGGCGTTGAAAGCCCTGGAGCGCCGCGAGCGGCAGGCGGGTGGCCCTCTACGTTTTCTGGTCCAAGATGTGTACCGGCGTGACGGTTCTCGCTTCGTTGCGGGCCGCGTCGAAAGCGGCGAACTGCATTGCGGCGATTACTTGACGTTCTGGCCGTTGCAAACCGGCGCGCGCGTCACGCGTATCGTGCAATGGCCGCGTGTCGTGGAACGTGCGTCGGCCGGCTCGCCGGTCGCAATCGAACTGGATTCGCGCGTGTTCGTCGATCGGGGTGCGGTGGGAAGCCGCGCATCGGATGCGCCTGAACTCGGACATGTGCTGCAGGCGCGCGTCGTGTGGCTCGGCGCCGATTCTGCAAAAGCCGGTGAAACGTTGCGCTTGCGCCTAGGCACGCGCGAAATTCCGGTGACGATTCAACGTATCGATGAAGTCATCGATCCGGAAACCATTGAGCCGAAATCGGCGGAAGAACTGCGTAGCGGTGACGTCGCGATCGTAACGCTCGTTTCCCGCGAACTCATTGCAGCCGACGTTGCGCTCGGCGGCTCGAGCATCACCCGATTCATCCTCGTGCGAAACGGAACGATTGTTGCGGGCGGGCGCGTCGATGCCGTCGTGGGACGCGCACGCGGCGAAGGCGCAACGAACGTCGTTGCGATGACGTCGTCCGTCGAGACACACGAACGCTCGGAACGCAACGGCCATGGAGGCGGCGTGTTCTGGCTCACCGGTTTACCGAGCGCCGGCAAATCAACGGTTGCGATGGCCGTACAACGGATGCTGTTCGAACGAGGCCGCAACGTCTACGTGCTCGACGGCGACACGTTGCGCACGACGCTCAACGTCGATCTCGGTTTCTCTGACGAAGACCGCGCCGAGAATGTGCGGCGCACCGCCGCTGTTGCAGGCGTCTTCGCTGATGCCGGCTTCATCGTGATCTGCGCGTTGATTTCACCGTTCGCCGCCGATCGCGAATTGGCGCGCGCGGCATATCCGAACGGTTTTAATGAGATCTACGTGTCATGCGATCTCGCGACGGCGGAACGTCGTGACGTGAAGGGTCACTATCAGCGCGCGCGGCGTGGTGAACTCGCGCATTTCACCGGAGTTTCCTCGCCGTACGAAATCCCGAAAGCTCCGGATTTCGTCGTCGATACGACGTCGCAGCGCGTCGAGGAATCGGCGGCGATGCTGCTCGAGTATATCGAAGCGCAGGTTCTGGAACCGACCACGCTTCGCGCGTGATCATCGTCCTCGTCGGCTTCATCGTCGGCCTCTGCATTTCGTATTCCGGCGTCGGCGCGGGCTCGTTGACGACGCCGCTCATTATCTTGCTGCTTGGCTACGACGCGAGTACGGCGATCGGCTCGGACCTGGTTTTTAGTCTCGGCACAAAAATTACGGCGTTCCTTACGCACGTGCGCGCGCGCACTATCGACTACGCCGCGTTGTTGTTCCTTTCGGTGGGCGGCGTTCCGGGTGCGATTGCCGGAGTTATGCTCACCGGGTATCTTCACTCGCACGTTCCGCTTGCCACGGTCAATCACGTGCTTCGCATCGCGTTGGGGATTGCGCTTATCCTCGCCGCGGGCGCCGTTGCCTTCTCGCGCACGCTCAAGCCGAACGGCGATGCGAACGTCGCACCGGTGCCGCGTGCTCCGCTCAGCCTCATCGGCTTCGTCGTCGGCATGCTCGTTGCGATAACGTCGATCGGCAGCGGATCGTTGACGCTGCCATTGCTGCTACTTGTCCTCTCGACGTCACAGCTGCGCAGACTAATAGGGACCGATGTCGCGTTTGCCGTCGTCCTGCTGATCCCGGCGATCGTTGGTCACTGGAGACTTGGCGACGTAAACTTTAAACTCGCCGGTTTGCTTCTCGCCGGGTCGATCCCAGGAGTGCTGGTCGGAACGCCGCTGGCCGTTCGTTTGCCGGAACTGCCTTTTCGAATAATTCTTGCCGGGATTCTGGTTGTAGTGGGCGTCCGGCTATTCTTCTAGCCGGAATTACAGCTTCTGCGCAACGATACCGAATGAAGTAGGCGCCATGAAGTTCGCCGGCAAAGCGCGGGCTTCAAAAGCGCGCTTGAATCGGCGAGCCGTCTCGCGCGTCGCTTCAACGGTCGTGCAATCGAAGTGCCGCCACACTTGTCTTTCGATTTCACGATCGTTGTATGCGTTGGTGATGCGACAGTTCAGCGACTCGAAGATTGCGATAACTTGCGGCGCTGTCGCGTAAAAGAAGTCGCCGAGGCCCCCGTGAGGGCGATCGAATCCATCGAGCCATGCCTCACAAAGATGCCGCGAGAGAAAAGGCGGCCACGGAATTTCATAGTGCGCTTCAAACGGCGCGCGGTAGTCGGGTGCGAAGAGCACGACGACGCCTCCGCTCTTGGTTACTCGCAGTAGCTCAGCAAGCGTGCCACCCGGATCCGGCACATGTTCGATGAACTGGTGACCGAGAACGACGTCAAATGAATTCGAGGCGAACGGCGTGTTACTGGCGTCACCGTGTTGTAGCCGGGACTTCCATTCCGATGGGCTCGCAAAGGCGTCAATTCTGGCTTTTCCGATTGCAAGGCGGTCCGAATCCAGATCGACACCCCACGCATCGTGGCCGCGCGCCAAGGCAGCCGTTACAAACGCTCCCGAGCCGCAACCCGCTTCCAAAATGCTCTTCGGCGTCGAGAAGAAATTCGGCACGCCGAGCGCTCCCTCGATTGCCGCAAACAGGTGTACTTGCCAGGCTGGGTCCAGCATTTTTGTAATTTCGCGATCGAAGACCGCGTCTGAGAAACCATATGAATGCTGCGCCGTTCTATAGAGGCGCTCAGCTCGTTCGCGCAGGTCGTCCATGATGTCTAACTAAGGCGACTCGCGTCGCCTACCGATACCTCCTGTGTGACTTCAGCCTCTCGTTCGCGTCTTATCGTCGTGCTGGGAATGCATCGCTCGGGAACGTCTGCTACGACGAATCTACTCAATGCATTCGGCGTTCCGTTGAGCGACGATCTAATGGAACCGACGGTTTTCAATGCGAAAGGCTACTTCGAGTCTAAAGAAATCTCGAGAATCCAGGACGCTATTCTTCAGACCATGGGCATGACCTGGCAGACATCTGCGCTGTTCGTGCCGTTTCCGTCAAATTGGTGGCGGTCGGTCGCAGTTCAAGAGTATAAGAACCAGCTTGCAGAGATCGTGCGTTCAGAGTTAACTCGCAACAACGGGCTGTGGGGATTCAAAGATCCGAGAACCGCGCGTCTCCTACCCGTCTGGATGGAGCTCGTTGAAGAGCAGCACATTGACGCGTCGTTCGTTTTGGCAACTCGACACCCGGTCGATGTAGCGAAGTCGCTATTCTCAAGAGAACAGGTAGACCCCCTTCTCTCCGAACTCCTTTGGTTGGAACACAATGCCGACGCGGTTCTCGCGGCGGGTGAACGAATCGCCGCTGTGGTCGACTACGACGCATGGATGATGAACGGCGCTGCGCAAGCGCGTTACATGCTCGATGCGCTCGGGCTCGGGAATGCGCATTCGGAAGATGATATCGCGCGAATCGTCGGCTCGGTGATTTCCTCGGATCTTGCGCATCATCGGACGGTAAATGCTGCATCGAAACTGCCGTTTACAATGCCGATGTATGATGCGTTGTTGAAAAAGGACGTTGCCCGCGCGTCTCAAATTGCCGGCGTGTTCAATGTGAGTCGCGGCTTTTCGCACGTCGTGATCACCCACGCAATTGACGGGCTGCGGCGCGAGAATAAAGAGCTTCGCCAGCTTGCCGCCGCTCAGCAAGCGCAACTAGCCCGGCAAGAACCGGCATAGAGCGCTCGGACGTGAAGACTGGTTTGGAGCTTCGGACGCTCGTTGAAGAATGCATCGATGTTGAGTCCGATGAGTTGCGCGATGTTCTCAAGAGCGGAACAAAGCCGGAGCGCGCATTGGCGCTCGAAGCCGTCGCCCGTACGCACATTCGCAAAGCGTTAGAAACATACGCAGAACTCGCGCTCCTTGAAGACTACGGCAACCAGGCCACACTTTCGATTCTCGATAAAATCGCCCCGCTCTCGGATATCGTCGAGCCGTACCTCGATACCGTGAAGCGAATCGGCATTCGAGCAGCGCAAGCTGGAAACTTCGAGCCGGCCATGACGTATTTGCAGCACGTCGTGAACCTTGCAATCACGTTTAGTCAACGCCGCGATGCGCGTTCCCGGCGGCTCATGCGCTTCATTCAAGATGCCGAGATCGATCGTTCAATCGAGTCGATGGCTGCTCGCTTTTCTCCACCGGACGCGCCGGTCCCGATGCAAGGCCGCCCGCGACTCGCGATCACCTGTTCCGCAATTCAGGATGAGGATGGCCCGACGGTTCTCATCGTGAAGCGCGCGCATCAGTTCCGCCGCTTTGGTTGGGACGTGGATATCGTTTCGACCGAGATGGCGCAAAGCGAACAATCGCGACAACTTGCGACCCTTCGCGCTGATGGATTTTCATTCTTTACCATAGCGGGCGGCTCGTACGAGCAGCGCATCCACTCGCTCGTCAATCATTTTCAAAATCGTCCGGCGCATGCGATATCGTGGACGACGTCGGCCGTTGATAATCTCGGTAAATTGGGCGCGTGCATCGGCCTCGCCCCGGTTCAGTCATGGGACAATCGCAGCGCCGAACCATTCGTCGGTAAATTCGATTTGGTCTATCAGGGCGTAAGCCCCGAGCAAGAGATAAAGACGAATTTTCCGGGAAAAAGCCGCTTCTTCGGCAGCGCCGTTGCTATGGCGGAGGAAATAGATGCCGCCGAACCCTTCAGCCGTGCAGAATTAGGCGTACCCGAGGATGCCGTGCTTCTCGGCACATTCGGACGCATGGAAAAAGCGAACACCGCGATCTGGCTTGACGCGATCACGACCGCGCTTCGCGCTGAAAAGCATGCGTGGCTCGTTCTCGCAGGTCGCGACGGGCTTAGTGCGATTCAGGAAATGATGCGCCGGTTCAACGAGGCGGGTGTCGGCGAGCGCGTTCGATACCTCGGACCTCGTCAAAGCGATGCGCCGAGGCTTGTAAAATCCATCGATATCTATTGCGACACGTATCCGTGGCCGGGCGGGCAATCGCTACTCGATGCGATGCAAGCCGCTAGGCCCGTCGTAGCGATGCGGTCGGCGCGAGACACGAACTTCGACCCCAGCGGGGTCGGTGCGCACTCCTTCATGTCCGAGGCCGTGCTCGATGGAATCCTCGATCTCGCCCCGGCCGGCGATAGTGACGCGTACGCCGCGCTTATCCGGCGCTACATCGGAAACGCGAAGCTGCGTGAAGCAGATGGCGCTCGCGTGCGCGAGAAGGCGGTGAAGGACTGTAACATGGCCGAAGGTACGCGGCGCTACAGCGACGCGTTACTCGAACTCGTGCGCGCCAAAGTTAACGGTGTTCCTGAAGTTGGCGTATGAACGCCGGCGCGTCATCCCCGGTATGAAGTAGAACGTCGACGATCGATACGCCGTTCTCGAACGGCGGGTACAGCTGTTCGTACTCCGCATAGCCATCATACGTTTTGAAGCGCACGCGAATACCGGATTCGGCCCACTGACTCTCATCGAGATACCCGCGAGCCGCCGGACCCGAGACATAGGTAGTCGCGCCCAGCTCCCGGCAGATCTGAATAAGCCGCTCGTTCTTTCCGTTCGTCGAAGGAAAGTCGGTGGAACGGCGTATCGGCGTGTGTATCCGGAGACGTTCACACATCGCGCGTATCAATACTTCGTTTATGTCTGAGAGAAGCAACTTGCCGCGCAACGAGCCGTAGACATCTTCCAGCCAAGGCCACACGGATCGAAAAGAGGCGGCGCGGCCGTACGCATGACGTATCGCCGCCAGGTGGCTGTCAATCCACCCCTCATCTGCGATGCGCGTTTCATCGATCCGCTGAAGATACTTGCCCTTGACGTCCACGGGAATGGTCAGCCATTGCAGACCGTTTTGCGTTTTGATCCGGTTGCGATTGCGCCAATCCCGGCGAGTATACTGAACTTCATCTAGAAGAACGAATTCGTCCACGGACGCGATGAAGTCGAAGTACCCTTTCCACGGGATGTAGTTCGATTGGATGATGCCGACGACGTGCGAACGTTCGTCAGATGCGTCGCAGTTCATGGCTCGCTCGAACATGAGGCGGTGTCTCCTGACCGCGGTAAACCGCTTCGGGCTCCGTATCGCGAAGGATGATCGATCCGGCGCCGATGACGCCGTTGCTCCCGATCGAGATGCCGTCGCGAAACGTGGCGTTGACGCCGATGAAGCAGTTATCACCGATCTTGCAGCGACCGGATATTACTACGTGGCTCGCTATGAAGACGTTGTTGCCGATCACGGTGTGGTGCCCGATATGGTTGCCGCTCCAGAGCACGCAATTCTCGCCGATCGAAACGAACGGCTGGATCACGTTTTCCTCGAAAATGAAGCAGCCTTCTCCGATCGTCGTTTCGGGCCGCCGGATGACCGTCGAGTGAACGTACGCCGGCATCTCATATCCAAGCGCCTTACAGCGTTCGAATACCTCTCGGCGGTTTGCATTCACCCGTGAATAGCCGACGCAACAGAAGAGGTGCACTTCGCCCGGCGCGTGCAGCTCGGTCAGGCGTTCGAATGGGACGACGGGGATCCCGAGGATCGACTCGCGATCGATATAGTCCTGATCGACGGTGAACGCTGCTACGTCGTAGCCTGCATCTTCGCGAAGATACACGGATGCGACTTCGGCAAAATCGGTTGTCCCGAATATCACAGCACGTTTCATGCCGCGAGTCTCGTCGAAAAGGCTTTCACCGCGTCGATCACGCGCTGCTGCTCGATAGATGTCAATTCTCGATAGAACGGAAGGCGAACGAGTCGCTCGCTCACGTCCTGAGTGACCGGACAATCTCCCCTCGCATTGAGTCGAACTGCTTCCGGTGCGCTGTGCAGCGGGACATAGTGAAAGACAGCATTGATGTTCCGCTCTTTCAAATGTTCGATAAAGCGCGTGCGTTCACTCAAGCTAGGCAGGAGGATATAGAACATGTGATAGGCCTGCTCGCAGTGTGCGGGTACACTGGGCAGTTGAATATTCTGCTGCGTTGCCCACCCCGCCAGCGCCTCGTTGTATCGGTTCCAAATCGCGGCGCGCGCTGCTTGAACCTCGGACTTCCCTTCGAATTGCGCAGCAAGGAACGCGGCGAGTAATTCGCTCGGCACGTAGCTCGAACCAACGTCGACCCACGTGTATTTGTCGACTTGTCCTCTAAAAAAGCGTGCGCGGTTCGTCCCTTTTTCGCGCAAAATTTCTGCGCGCTCGATGTATTGAGGATCGTTCAGAAGCAGCGCGCCGCCTTCACCGCACGTGAAATTCTTGGTCTCGTGAAAGCTTTGGGTTGCGAGAACGCCGAAAGAGCCCAGCGGCCGTCCGCGATATGAGCCGAACAACCCGTGTGCGTTATCTTCGATAACCGGTATGTTAGCCGCGCCGGCTATCGCGCAAATAGCGTCCATTTCACAGGCCACGCCCGCATAATGCACGACCACGATCGCTTTGGTTCGCGGCGTAATTGCAGCGCGGAGAAGGTTCTCGTCGATGTTTAAGGTGTCAGGGCGGATATCGACAAACACCGGGACTGCGCCGCGCAGCGCGAAAGCGTTGACCGTAGAAACAAACGTGAACGACGGAAGAATGACTTCGTCGCCCGGCTCGATATCGAGAAGCAGCGCCGACATTTCGAGAGCGTGCGTGCAACTCGTCGTGAGCAGCACGCGGCCGACGCCGAGATCACTTTCCAGGAACGCTTGAACGCGGCGCGTGAAAGGCCCATCGCCCGAAATGTGCCGATTGGCAATTGCTTGGGCAATGTATGTTTGTTCGTTCCCTACAAAGGACGCCTTATTGAAGGGGATCGTTTCCGCGTTGCTTCGTATCATACAGGGCCGCCGCGACGGTACTCACATCTGTCCTTATCGGCGTATTGCCGGAATCGCTAAAGGAGGTGCGCATCGTGCGCTGGACAACGCTCGGCTTGATTTTCGACCCTACCGGCCGGACTCCGTGGATGCAGACGCACGCGGCGCTCCCGTTCGCGGCGGAAGTAAAGGGCGACCGGGTTCGCGTCTTATGCGGCGGGCGCGACTCCGAAGGCCGGGGGCAGACCGGCGTTGTCGACGTCAGGGTCGGTCCATCGGGAGGCGAACTGCTGTCGATCGCGCCGGAACCGATCATCAGCATAGGCCCGCTTGGCACCTTTGACGATCGCGGTGCGCTGCCGTCGTGTTCTGTCGCGCATGGTGGACAATGGTACCACTACTACACCGGCGTAATGTTGGGGCAGACCGTTCCGTTCTATTATTTCGTGGGACTTGCGCGCAGTGCCGATCTCGACGCTCCCGCAACGAAGGTCTCGTTGGCGCCCCTATTACCGTTCAATTCCGTCGATCCGTACCTCACCGCGTCGCCGTTCGTCATGATCGACGAGGGCCGCTGGCGGATGTGGTACATGAGCGGCGTGAAATGGGACGTCGTCGATGGTAAGCCTAAGCACTACTATCATTTGAAATATGCGGAGTCGGATGACGGCGTATCCTGGACGCGGACAGGAAGAGTCGTAATCGATTTCGATCGCGATGAGTACGCGATCTCCCGTCCGTCAGTGCTGCGCGATAAAAACGGATATCACATGTGGTTCGCTTCGCGCGGCGACGTGTACCGGATTAATTATGCGCGTTCTTCCGACGGCTACGACTGGACGCGAGTCGGCCGCGCACTCACCTCGGACTCGAGCGCGTGGGACTCCGAGATGCAGTGTTACCCTCATGTATTCGATTGCGGCGGCCGCCGATACATGTTGTATAACGGGAATGCTTACGGCAAGACCGGCTTTGGGCTCGCGATGCTTGTCGAGGATTAGTCGTGGTTTCCATACACGAAAAAGGTTGGTCGAGTGAGGCCTTGCGCCGCTTGCAGAGTGCCGGCTACTGCATCGTTCAAGATGTGCTCGATTCAGATTTTCTCGACGCGAGCCGTTCCGCGCTGTATCGCGCGCAGGAAGCCATCGTCGGCGAAGTAGGACGCGAGCGCCTCCAAGGTGCCGGCGAGATCGGAACGTTGCGTTTGCCGATGAAGTTCGATCCGTTTTTCTATCGCTTTCTCGAAATCCCGGAGGTTCTCGAGATCGTAGACGCAACGGTCGGACCGACTTCGATCCTCCATCTGCAAAACGGCTTCATTCTGCCTTCATTTGATGCCGGCGCAACGCCGCACGTGTTCCAAAACAAATTTCATCGCGATTTTCCGCGCTATATGGGTGGTTATCTCGCCTCGATAAACGTCTTTTTCGCGATCGATGCGTTCACGGAAACAAATGGCGCCACGTTAGTCGTTCCGGGCAGCCATCAGAAAGAAGAAGTGCCCGGCATTGAAGAATTCGAGGCCCGCGCCGTCCCCGCAACCGCGCCGGCGGGCGCGATGCTTATTTTTGATTCGACTCTCTGGCACGCCGCAGGGAAAAACGTATCCGGGCGGGATCGTCTGGCGATCAATCATCAGTTCACGCGTTCGTTTTTCAAGCAACAAATCGACTACGTTCGCGCGCTCGGCGAAGAACGGATCGTTGCTCTACCGGAGCGTACGCAACAACTCTTAGGCTGGTATACGCGCGTGGTTACGTCACTCGACGAGTACTATCAGCCCGCCGAAAGACGGCTGTACCGAGCAGGGCAGGGCTAAAAGGAAACGAGATCGTCCCACGTGATTGGCGTTCCGCCGGCTGCGGAGATCCGCGATGCAAGCGCGTGCTGAACCTGCGGCCGCGCGCCTAATAAAACCGGTCCCAAGCGCACATCGGCCGTGCGGTATACCTCTTTCTCGAAGAACGTATGGTCCGAAACTTCGTCCGCAATACACGCCCGGATTCGCGCCCATGCCTTCGGACAATACGCCCGCAGCAACGCGGCCGCTTCGCCGGCTCCGAAGCACAAAAGGTCATCGAAGCGGTCCAACCGCTGTTGCAGTGCGGCATCAAGGCCAGACCACGTTTCGAGATAGCGGCGCGCCGCGTCGTGACTCCGCGGCGGCGTATCTACGGAAGCATGGTCGTTCCGATCGCGCTTTGCTAGCGTAGCAAGAAACGGGCCGATCTCCGCTGGTGCGCGTTCTTGCGAAACGACGCGTAACCCCGCGTCAGTGAACAGGCGTTGAATATCTGCTGACGTCAAAGACTGAAGATGGTCTGCAAAAAGCATTTCGGAGTTCGGCACGCTGCCATCGGGACAGACGACGAGAACTTGCTCGCCTTGTGTCGCTAAATCACGTACGAAGCCGAGCGGATCGGGCGTGTGTTCGATGACGTTGACGGCAATCGCTAAGGACGCTTCTTTGCCGCGCGCGCGAGGACGCAACAAGTCGCACTCGACGTCAACACCCGCGGTTAAGGCTTGAGCAGCGGCGCCGGGTGCCGGTTCGACGCCGCACACGGTCGAGTGCGGGTTCAGAGTTCTTAGCGCGAGGAGCAGCGATCCATTCCCGCACCCCGCTTCAAAAAAGCTGCGAGCCCCCGGAGCTAGACTTGAAATCCAACGCGCGTACGATGCCTGTCTCGCGTTTTCGATAGTGCCGCCGGGGGCGTGCGCATAGAGGTCGTACTCCGTCGATTGAAAGTTGACGGGACCGTGGACACGGGAAATGATGCCGCAAGCAGTGCAGGCGTATTTTTCGAGCGCTTCTGCGATAACCGCTAAATTGCTGACGATCGCCCGGTTCGGATGAGGATCCGGAAGGCGGCTAAGCGATTGCGATCCACACAGCCGGCAGAGAAGCGAGTTCAAGATGCTAGACGGGCGCGTGTTCCTTCGCTGACGCCACCAACTGCGTTGCGCGATACAGAGATTCGAATTGTCCGGCGTCGGTCCACCAGCCGTCGAGCACGTCGTAGTGCAGATCGCCTTCCTTGATGTACGCGTTGTTGACGTCGGTGATTTCAAGTTCGCCGCGCGCCGACGGTTTGAGGCGTTTGCAGAAGTCGAATACACGCCGGTCGTACATGTAAATTCCCGTTACAGCGTAACGGCTTTTCGGCTGAACCGGTTTCTCTTCGATGCGCACGATACGTTCGCCGTCGAGTTCCGGACAGCCGAAGCGTTCTGGATCGTCCACTTCCTTGAGTAGAATGCGAGCGCCGGAATCCTGATCTTCGAATTTTTGCACGTACGGCGAGATGTCGTCTTGAATGATGTTGTCGCCGAGGATTACAACGGTCCGCTGACCTTCAGCGAAGTGCTCGCAGAGCTTGAGCGCGTCCGCGATTCCGCCTTCGCCCTCTTGGTACGTGTAATAAATGTCCTTGAGACCGAAGTCTTTGCCGTTGCCCAGCAAACGCAAGAAATCGCCGGCCGAGTTTCCGCCCGTGACAATCATGATGTCTTTGATGCCGGCGCGGACGAGCGTCTCGATCGGATAATAGATCATCGGCTTGTCGTAGATCGGCAACAAGTGCTTGTTGGTTACCTTGGTAAGAGGACGAAGTCGCGACCCCAGACCACCGGCCAGAATTATGCCCTTCATTGTTGGCGTTTCTCCACGAGCATGTAGACGCTACCTCTGTCTTCCAGTCGCTCGTTGCCTTCGAGCTGATTGAACTGCGCGTCGATGATTCGGTAGCCTTGCGCAATCACCATATTGACAAACGACTGTGGATTGAAGCGGCAACCGTGCTGCCAGCCCGGTGCAGGCGCCGCAAAATAATTCTCGTCGTTGTTCGCCAGCGAAACCACGGTCTGGATAATCAGATACTTGCGAGCCAGGTCGTAGGACTTGCGAAGCACCTCTACCGGATTACTAACATGGTAGAGACCGCCGATGTTGGCGACGATATCGTATTCGTTACTTTCCGAAATTGAGTTGACGTCACGAAGCTCGAAACGCACGCCTCCCAGCCCCAAACGGCGAGCGATCTCCGGAGCGTGATTGCTCCAGCTATCACGATTGTTGTCAATTCCGACGGCCGGCTCGGCGCCGAAGTAATTTGCGGCCATCGTGAAATAGCCGTCCGCGCAGAAGAGTTCGGCGAACGAAGGCCGGTCAGCAAAGTGACGGCGGCATTTCCCGATCGCAAGCATGATATAGCCAAGCAGGATCGACTCTTTGCAGACCTGATTTACGCGGAAGTTTTCGATCTGCGCGTTTTCGGCGCCGAAGAGTTTGTAGGAATGATAGAGAGGCCCGAGGTCGTCCAGAATATTCGAATGGACCTTCGTGCCGAAGTTGCTGATGTTGATCATGTTACCGATGTGCGTACTGACGTTTGTAGTAATCGAGAAATTCGCCCGATTTTAGCGGACGCCACCACGACTCGTTGTCGCGATACCAGGCGATCGTTTCGAGGAGGCCTTGCGCGAAGTCTTTGCGCGGAGCCCATCCGAGGGCGCGCGCTTTCGTGGTGTCGACCGCATAGCGCCGGTCGTGTCCGGGACGGTCGATCACGTAACGCACATGCGTGTCCATCGAACGTCCGCAGCTTTCGACCAACGACCGCGTGATGTCGATGTTCGTCCACGGATTACCGCCGCCGATGTTGTAGACGTGTCCGACTTCGCCGCATTCGAGCACGTGCATGATGCCGCGTGCGTGATCTTGGACGTGCAGCCAGTCGCGAATTTGCAAGCCGTCGCCGTACACCGGTACCTGTTGGCCGTCAAGCAGATTCGTGACGAATAGCGGAATCAGTTTCTCCGGATATTGATACGGGCCATATGTGTTGCTGCCGCGCGTGATCAATACCGGCGTTCCGTACGTCGCACGATACGCGAGCACTTGGAGATCGCCGCCGGCTTTCGAGGCGGAGTACGGACTGCGCGGACGCAGCGGATCGTTCTCCGTCGATTCCCCTTCGCTGACGTCCCCGTAGACTTCGTCGGTCGACACTTGGAGGTACCGCGGAACGGAACGCTCGCGCACAGCCTCGAGCAGCACGTGCGTGCCGAGGATGTCGGTTCGAAGGAAAGCTTCAGGATCGAGGATCGACCGGTCGACGTGCGTCTCTGCGGCAAAGTTGACGATTGCATCGACGCCGTCGCCGATGGCATGCGCTACGGCGGCGGGATCGCAGATGTCGCCTTGAACAAACCGGTAGCGCGGCTCAGCCTCGATATCCCGGAGGTTTGCCGGATTGCCGGCGTACGTCATCGCATCGAGATTTACGACCTCCAGCGAGGGCCGCTCGTGCAACGCAAGCCGAATAAAGTTCGACCCGATAAACCCCAGGCCGCCGGTGACCAACCAACGCATCTCTCCGGTGTTCGGCCTCCCGAGTCCCTACCTTAAGACCAAGGGAGCGCGTGCCGGCGTGCGCCGGTGCTGGACCGCCCCTTGAGCCCCGTGATATACTCTTGCGGCTGCCCTTACAGGGCGGTCACTTTACTACGCCCGGCACGGATGCAGGGCGAGGGTTTCCGCGACGAGCGGAAACCCATATGGTCCCACGACACGGATCGCAATGCTATGACGGCACGCGGCTCGGGGCCAGAAGGGAGAACCTCTGTGTCTGTCATTACCATGCGTGAGCTCCTCGAGGCCGGCGTCCATTTCGGTCACCAGACCCGGCGCTGGAACCCGAAGATGAAACCGTACATCTTCCAGGAGCGCAACGGTATCTACATCATCGATCTCGCGCTCACCGTGCAGAAACTGCGCGAGACCTACGAGGCCGTCAAGCAGATGGCCCGCGATAAGAAAACGATCCTCTTCGTCGGCACCAAAAAGCAAGCGCAAGACGTCGTTCGCGAAGAAGCGGAACGCGCCGGTACGTTCTTCATCAACCAGCGCTGGCTCGGCGGCACGCTCACGAACTTCGCGACGATTCAAAAGCGTATCGCGCGCCTGCGCGAGCTGGAAGGGATGAAGACGCAAGGCGACTTCGACCGTCTTCCCAAGAAAGAAGTCGCGAAGCTGCAAGACGAGATGAACAAGCTCGAGCGCTTCCTCGGCGGCATCAAAGACATGCACCGTCTGCCCGACGCGATCTTCATCGTCGATCCGAAGAAAGAGCGCATTGCGGTGCTCGAAGCGCGCAAGCTCAACATTCCGATCATCGCCGTGATCGATACGAATTGCGATCCCGACGAAATCAACTACCCGATCCCGGGCAATGACGATGCGATTCGCGCAGTCAAGCTGATGGTCAGCAAGATCTCCGACGCGATCATCGAGGGCAAGACGGAAGGCGAGAGCGCGTACGACGCTGAGACCGCGTATGCGGAAGCGGGCAATGCGTACGAAGAAGAAGCCCCGACGACCCTTGCCGAAGCCGAAGCCGCGCTGTAGTTCAAATAAGGAAAAAACGTGTCCACCTCAACGTCGTATTCACCCAAAGCTGACGAAGTCAAAGCGCTGCGCGAAGAAACCAGCGCGCCGATGATGGATTGCCGCAAGGCGCTCATCGAAGCAAACGGCGACATGGCGAAAGCCAAGGCGTTCTTGCTCGAACGCGGCGCCGCGCAAGCCGAGAAGAAGGCCGAACGCTCGGCGAACGAAGGGCTCGTTACGAGCTACATTCACGCCGGCGGCAAGATCGGCGTGCTCGTCGAAGTCAACAGCGAAACCGACTTCGTTGCGCGCAATCCGAAGTTCGCGGAACTCTCGCGCGACATTGCAATGCACATCGCGGCGATGTCCCCGCAGTACCTCGATCGCGCGAGCGTCCCGGAAGACGTTGTCGCGAAGGCCAAAGAGGAATTCACCGCAGCGGTTCCTGCCGGCAAGCCGGCCGATATCGTCGAGAAGATCGTCGAAGGCAAACTCAACAAGTGGTACGAGGAGCACGTTCTGCTCGACCAGCCGTTCGTGAAGGATGACGCGCTGTCCGTGAATGATTTAATCAACGCGGCAGTTGGGTCGCTCGGCGAGAACATCAAGGTCCGCCGGTTCGCGAAATTTGCACTCGGTGAGTCCTAAATATAAACGCATACTCCTAAAGATCTCCGGCGAGGCATTCGCCGGGAACGAGGCCGGGGTCGACGTCGACACGACGCGCGCCATGGCCGAACAAATTGCGGACGTGAGCCGCGCCGGTGTTTCCGTTGCCGTTGTTGTCGGCGGCGGAAATATCTGGCGCGGTAAGCCGCATGAAGATGCCGGTATGGACCGCGCCACCGCGGACTATATGGGCATGCTCGCGACCGTCATTAACGCACTTGCGCTGCAAGATTCCCTCGAACGCATGGGAATGCCGTCGCGTGTGCAAACGGCGATTGCGATGCATCAAATCGCCGAGCCGTACATTCGGCGGCGTGCGATGCGTCATTTGGAAAAGGGACGCGTCGTGATCTTCGCGGCCGGCACCGGCAATCCGTATTTCACGACCGACACGACGGCGGCGCTGCGCGCGGTTGAAATCGGCGCGGAAGCAATTCTGAAGGCCACGAAGGTCGACGGCATCTATACCGCCGACCCCAAGAAAGATCCGACGGCGACGCGCTTCGAGAAACTCGCGTACATGGACGTGCTCCAGCGCGGACTCGAAGTGATGGACTCGACCGCGATGGCGCTTTGTATGGACAATAACTTGCCGATCGTCGTGTTCGACATGGCGGTTCCGGGCAATATCCGCCGCGTCGTCGAAGGCGAGCCGATCGGCACGTTCGTGTGCAAAGAACCGCAACTCACGACCGGAGGCGTTAGCTAAACATGGCAGACTTCTTCAAAGACGTCGAATCAAAGATGAACAAATGCCTCGATTCGACGCGTTCGGACTTCGCATCAATTCGCACAGGGCGCGCAACTCCGGCGCTACTTGACCGCCTTCATGTCGAAGCGTACGGAAACGCCGTTCCGCTCAAACAAGTCGCAGGCGTCTCGACGCCCGATTCGCGAACGCTGCTCATTACCGCGTACGATAAAGGCGTCGTCGGCGACATTCGCAAGGCGATCGAAAAGAGCGACTTGGGATTGACGCCCAACGTCGACGGAACCGCGATTCGTCTCGTCATTCCGCCGCTTAACGAAGAGCGCCGCCGCGATCTCGTCAAGGTGATGAAGAAGAAAGCCGAAGACGGCAAAGTGGCCGTGCGCAACGTGCGCCACAAAGCGCACGACGATCTGAAGACGCAGCTCAAGAATCACCAGATCACCGAAGACGACAGCAAACGGATGCAGGATCAGTTGCAGAAGCTGACCGACAAGTTTGTCAAGGAGATCGACACGCTCGTCGTCTCCAAAGAAAAAGACATCATGGAGGTGTGATGTCGGCGAATCCCGGCGACCTCACCCTCATGACGGAAGTTCAAGCACGGGCGGCTCTCTCGGGCCGCCCTATCCATATCTCCGTGATCGCACCTGTCGGCTCGTGGCTGGGAGTCGGCCGCTTGCGCGTGCTTCGAGCAGCCGAGCAGATGGGTATGATGCACCTAATGTGCGGTTACGAATCGTACGAGAAGAGACCCTAAGGACCTTATGATCGCCCCCGTAGTGGCCGCGACTCCGCGGCATGTCGCAATCATCATGGACGGCAACCGTCGATGGGCGCGCCGTCGCGGCCTTCCCGGTGTCGAAGGGCACCGTCGCGGCATCCTTGCGCTGCGGGAAGTGACGCGCGTCGCAAGCGACCTCGGCGTCGAGATCGTTACCGTCTACGGTTTTTCGACGGAGAATTGGCGCCGCGACTCGCGCGAGATTGCGTTTCTCTTCGATCTCTGCGTGTATTTCGCGCGCACTGAGCTTGCGGAACTCAATCGCAACAACGTGCGTGTGCGCGTCATCGGCGATTGGCAGGCCTTGCCGAAGGGCTCGCGCGATGCGCTCGCCGAGCTGCAGGCGAAAACCGCGAATAACACCGGATTGATCTTGAATTTGGCGGTCAATTACAGTTCGCGCAGCGAACTCGAACGCGCGGTTCGGGGCATTGCTGCGGACGTTGCGAGCGGAGCGCTTCGCGTCGAAGACGTCAATGACGACTTGATCGCCTCGCGTCTCTTCACGGCCGGTATTCCGGACCCCGATTTGCTGATTCGCCCGGGCGGCGAACACCGGCTCTCAAATTTTTTGCTGTACCAGGCAGCGTATACTGAACTCGTGATGACGGATGTCTTCTGGCCCGACTTCTCGCGTGCGGACTTTGAAGAGGCCGTCCGCGAGTACGCCTCGCGGCAACGGCGGTTCGGCGGATCGTGAGCGCCGGCGTCGCGGGAGCGGGGGCCCATCCGATCACCGTTCGCCGCGTCGTCGTCGGGCTGATTGTTGCCATCGTCGGCCTTGCCACGGTCTTCGTGCCGTGGCTCTTCTTTTTACTCATCCTCATCATCGGGCTCACGTCGCTCTACGAGCTTAACGCGCTGTGCGAGATCAAAGGCCAGCCGCTGGAGTATCCCGTCGCCGTGTTCGGCGTCGCGGCGTACGTGATTCTCGCCGCCGTCGGACGGTTGCACACGTGGGAAGGCGCGTTGCTCGCGGCCGTGACGATTGCAAGTTTCTCGATCGGCATGTACGGCGAACAGCAAGGCTATTTCGCGCGCACCGCTTACACGCTGCTCGCAGTGCTCTACATCGGAAAGCTGCTCACGTATTTCGTCTTTATTCGAAGCGTGCCGGTCGTCGGGTTCTTCTGGACGCTCTACGTCGTCGTGTTGATCGCGTTGACGGATATCTTCGGCATGCTGATCGGTACGCTGATCGGCCGCCATCAGCTCACGAAAATCTCTCCGCGTAAAACGGTCGAAGGTTCGCTCGGCGCGCTCGTCGTCGTGACCGCCGTTGCGTCGCTTGCGGCACTCTGGCTGCCGCAACTGCGCCTCGAATGGTGGCAGGGAGCGACGGTCGGCTTTCTCACGTGCATCGCCGCGCAGGCCGGCGATCTCGCGGAATCTGCATTGAAACGCGATGCGGGCGTCAAAGATACCGGCACGATGATTCAAGGACACGGCGGCGTCCTCGACCGCTTCGATTCGTACCTTTTCGGCGGCATGGCGTTCTTCGGAACGCTGCATCTGCTGGGCGTCATGCAGGTGTGGATGTGAAACGCGTCGCGATTCTCGGCAGCACCGGTTCGATCGGGACGCAAGCGCTCGACGTCATTGCGCGCTATCCGGAACGCTTTCGGGTCGTTGCGCTCGCGGCCGGACGTAACGTCGAACTGTTGAATCGTCAGGCCGAAGCGTTTCATCCCGATATCGTAACGAGCGCCGCGGATGGTCCGGATGGTTTGATGCGCGTTGCCGTCGAGAGCGAGCCCGACATTGTACTCGCCGCAACCGATGGCGCCGTTGCGTTCGATGCGGTGTTTGAAGCCGTGCGGCGTGGTACGGATGTTGCGGTCGCCAATAAAGAATTGATTGTTGCCGCGGGTGAACTGCTGATGGCGACTGCACGCGAGAGCGGCGCGAGCATTCTACCTGTCGACAGCGAACATAGCGCGATTTTCCAATGTCTCGTCGGTGAAGATCCGTCGTCGATTGCGTCGATTATTCTCACCGCGTCGGGCGGTCCATTTTGGCGATTCTCGTTGCACGAGTTGGAACACGCCACGGTGACGCAAGCGCTCGCGCATCCGACGTGGCAGATGGGGACGAAGAACACGATCGACTCCGCCACAATGATGAACAAGGGACTCGAGGTCATCGAAGCCAGCCGCTTGTTCTCCACCCCGGCCGAGCGATTGCAGATTACGGTCCACCCGCAATCCATCGCCCATGGGTTCGTCGTTTTTTCGGATGGCAGCGTCAAAGGGCAACTGTGCGCCCCCGATATGCGAGTTCCGATCGGGTATGCGCTTGGGTACCCCAATCGGCTTGCGCCGATTGGGGACCCCGAGAGTTTAAATGGCACTCCGCCTTCGGCTGCGCGCCCCCCAGGGGCCCCCGACCCTCTCATCGCGCTTGGGGCCAAATCTCAGAACGGGCCGCTACGGTATGATTTCGAGCGACCCGATACCGAGCGCTTTCCGTGCGTCCGGCTTGCCTATGAGGCGCTCGATCGTGGGGGCGTGGCGCCGGCGGTGCTCTCTGCGGCAAACGAAGTCGCCGTGGCCGCGTTTGTCGAAGGGGAGATCGGGTTCACCCGGATCGCCGAGGTCGTCGAATCGACGGTCGACGCGGTCACGCAACACCCGGCAACCCTCGACGGTATTAGGGAAGCAGACCGGGACGCGCGGCTTCGGGCGGCCCGATATATCGAGGAAATTAAAACCAAGTGTTCAGTGTCTTAGCCATCGTCAGTCTTTCATCGATCGACAAGATCGTCACGTTTCTCGTGATGCTCTCGATCCTCGTCGTGCTTCACGAGTTCGGCCATTTCATCGTCGCGCGCCGCAACGGTGTGAAGGTGAATGAGTTTGCGGTCGGCATGGGTCCGAAGCTTGCAGGGTGGAGAAGCCCGCGCAGCGGCACGCTGTACTCGCTTCGCGCGCTGCCGATCGGCGGATACTGCTCGATGGAAGGCGAGGACAATAAGACGAGCGAGGCCGAGCAGCAGCGCGAGTACCGCGAAAAGCCGATCGACGCCGGGGGAAACTTCCAGTCGAAGTCTCCGTGGCGGCGTCTCGGAATCATTGTCGCCGGCCCGGTGGCAAATTTCATCCTCGCGTACATCATTCTGCTCCTGGGTGCACTCGCGTTCGGCATTCCGAGCGATCGCATCGACCGCGCGGTCGTCACGGAAGTCGTGCCGAATACGCCGGCGGCGAAGGCGGGGTTACAGCCCGGCGACCGCATCGTCGCCGTCAACATCAACGGCTCGAGTGTCGGCGATGCGTCAAAACTGATCGATACGATTCACGCGTCGCTTGGAAAACCGATGAACGTGACGTACGCGCGCAGCGGCGCGCAAACGACGATTCACGTCGTGCCGGCCCCGTGTCCGCAGAACGCCAAACAAGGATGCATCGGATTCGTTCCGGAGCCCGCATTCGAGCGCGTTGGTTTCGTAAAATCGGTTGAATACAGCGGTATCGAGTACGCCAACGTTGCCGATCAAACGGTGTCGCAGCTCGGATTGCTTGTGACGCACTTCACGAAGTACGCGGGACAAGTCTCCGGCGTCGTCGGCATGGGTCAAGCCGCAGGCGTGATTCAAGACTTCGGCTGGGGCCCGTACTTTGCGCTCGCCGCAACGATCTCATTTGCGCTCGGACTCTTCAACTTGCTGCCGTTCCCCGCGCTCGACGGCGGCCGCGCGGTGTTCATCATCGCCGAGTTGCTGCGCGGTAAACCCGTCGATCCCGAAAAAGAAGCACTGGTCCATATCGCCGGTTTTGCGGCGCTGATGGCGTTGATGGTGCTCGTTGCGTTCCACGACATCGCTCGCATCGTCGCGGGCAAAGGAGTGCTCTAACTCGTGTTACGGTTGCGCCGTAAGTCGAAAGCGATTTTTCTCCAGAACAAGACCGGCAAAGCCGACGCGAAGAGCGTGTGGATCGGGGGCGATCACCCGGTCGTCGTGCAATCGATGACCACGACGGATACCGCCGACGCCGACAAAACGCTCGAGCAGATCTATGCGCTTGCGATGGAAGGCTGCGAAGTCGTTCGCGTCACGGTGAAAGATCCGCCCGACGCCGCGGGTTTGCCCGCCATCGTGCATCGTTCTCCGGTGCCGATCGTCGCAGATATTCATTTCGACCACAAGATGGCGCTTGCCGCAATCGAAGCCGGTGTCGCAAAGCTGCGCCTCAATCCCGGCAACATTCGCGATCCAATCAAGGTCGCCGAAGTCGTCACCGCTGCGAAGGCTAAGGGCATTCCGATTCGCGTCGGCGTGAACATGGGTTCACTTGCGCCGGATCTCGAGAAGACGCTCGGGCACACTGCGGAAGCGATGGTCGAGTCGGCGCTGCGCCACGTTGGGCTGATCGAGGAACACGATCATCACGACATCGCCATTTCACTCAAAGCGCACGACGTCATGACCACCGTTGCCGCTTATCGTTTAATGGACAAGCGGCTGCGCGAGCGCGACACGCCGTATCCGCTGCATCTCGGCATCACCGAAGCGGGACTGCTGCGCGACGGCACGATCAAATCGTCGATTGGCCTCGGCATCCTGCTCTTCGAAGGCATCGGTGATACGATTCGCGTGTCGCTCGCGGCCGATCCGGTTGAAGAAGTGCCGGTGTGCTGGTCGATTTTGAAGTCGCTCGGCTTGCGCGAAAAGGGATTCGAAATCACCGCGTGTCCGTCGTGCGGTCGCGCGGAGATCTCGGTGCTCGAACTCGGACGCGCCGTTGAAGCAATTGCGAAAGAATATACTGCGCCGGTGAAAGTGGCTGTCATGGGCTGCGTCGTCAACGGCCCCGGGGAATCGAAGATGGCCGACGTCGGTGTTGCCGGCGGTAAAGGCAAAGGCGCAATCTATCGCGCCGGCGAGCTCGTCGGTACGTATCCCGAAGATCAGCTTCTTGGTATGCTGCGATTAGAGATCGAAAAAGTGATTGCGGAAAAATATCCGGATCACGCTTCGGCTGAGGCTGCTCAGGCATAAATCCATGGACTACCGCTGGCCGCGTCCCCAAACGTTCGTGATCACCGCTGTACTCGCAACGATCTGCAGCGGCATTCTCACGCTCTCGCGGCCGGTGGACATGCTCGTCGACGGACAGCCCGTGCAAAGCGACGTACCGCCGGTAACGACGTCGGCGCAACACATCTACGTTCCGCTGCGCTCCGTTGCCGACGCACTCGGCGCGCAAACGATCGTCGACGGTGATAAAGTCTACGTCGTGCGCGGTACGCAGTCGCTACGCGTCGAGCTCGGCAGCGACAAAGCGACGATCAACGGCATGCCGTTCACGATGCACCACGCACCCTTCCGCGTGCGCGGCCGCGTCATGATCGGTCTCAAACCAATCTCCGACGCCTTCGGTGTCGCGGCAACCTACGATGCGCGAACCGCCCGCGTCGACATCCTCAGCGGCCTCGGCGCCGCCGCCACCCCCGCGCCGCCCGACACGCAGTAACCCGCGGACGCGAGAGCGCGCTACGCGTATTCCTCGGCGAGGCCTTCGGGTTCTTCGACGGGTTTGACGTCTTCTGGATTCGATTTGCGGAAGCCGTAGCTAAAGAAGAAGATGAGTCCGACGATCAGCGCGCCGGCAAACCATTCCCATGTCGTGCGCGATAGGCCGAAGATCGCGAGAAACAGCGAGCAAAGAATTCCGAGGATCGGGAAGAGCGGCACGAACGGAACCCGGAACGAGCGCGGAAGATCGGGACGCCGCTTGCGAAGGTAGATCACACCGCCGCACACGACGGTGAATGCGATCAGCGTGCCGATATTTACGAGATTCAGCAACTGATTCAGCGGCACGATCAACGTCAAAATCGCGACCGCGACGCCGGTCAGCATCGTCGTACGCACCGGCGTCTTGAAGCGGGGATTCACATACGCAACCGCATCCGGCAGCATCTTATCGCGCGCCATGACGTAGAAAATGCGCGTCTGACCCAGAAGCGAGCTAAGCGCAACGCTCGTCGTCCCGGCGAGCACGCCGATCGTGATGATCCACGTCAGCCAAGCCTGATGTAGCGGCGCAAGCGCATAGACCAGCGGGTCTTTGATCGGCACTTGGTTCCACGGAACCGCGCCGATCAGCACGACGGCGGTCGCGCAGTAAATCAACGTGCCGATCGCGAGCGCACCGATCACTCCCAGCGGCACGTCGCGTTGCGGATTCTTGCACTCTTCAGCCGTCGTCGTTGCCGTATCGAATCCGATGTAGCTGAAGAACACGTAGGCCGAGATCGCGATGATGCCGTATGGCTGCGCCGACGACATATAGTCCGCCATGCCGCCGAAGGGCTGGAGCGCGCCCCATCCGTACGGAGAGAATTGCGCGAAGTGATCGGCGTGAAACAGCCACACGCCGGCAAGCACGAACACGATGAGCGCGCCGATCTTCAGAACGACGAAGATGTTGTTCGTAGTCGCCGATTCACGAATCCCGACCGAGAGAATCACCGACAGACCGATGACGAAGAGCGCACCGACGATGTCGTAGGACGAATGCACGAGATCCCACGTCCAAATCTGCCACCACGCGCCGTGAATGATCAGGTTCGACTGTTGGGCCCAGCTCGGGAGCACCACGCCGATCGTCTTAAGCACGTCTTGAATCGCCGCTGAAAACTGCTGCGCGACCGGTGCGGCGCTGATGCCGTACTCAAAGATCAGCGCGAAGCCGATGATCCACGCGAACAACTTGCCAAGGGTAGCGTAGGCATAGGTATATGCGCTGCCCGCCACGGGAACCATCGATCCCAGCTCCGCGTAACACAGCGCCGCGAAGAACGACGTCAACCCCGCTAGTAGGTAGGAAACAATGACCGCCGGTCCGGCGCCTTTGACGCCGGTGCCGATCGTGGTGAAGATGCCACCGCCGATCATCGTGCCCAGGCCGATCGCGACGAGGTCTTTCGCTGTGAGCGCCCGTTTGAGGATTTTCTGCGCTCCGAGCGCGCGAAGTTTGTCGACGTTGGTCGTCGCGAAGAGCTGGGACACAAAGGACATTCCGCGCAGGTTCGCAAGCAGGGGTCGCCCGTCCCGCCGGAAAGGTTCGTCCTGTGAGCGATCCCTACCAACGCATCTCGAAACGCGAAGTGTACCGCAATCCGTGGCTAGCGGTCGAGGTGCACGAGATCGTCCATCCGACGGGCGCACCCGGCGAACATGTACTCATCTTGAGCGGTCGTGCAAGCGGCGTGCTCGTCGTCGAGAACGATGCGTTTATTCTCGCGTCGCAACCCCGCTTCGGCGCGCGCCGTCAATACGTCGAGATTGTCAAAGGCGGCGCCGACGAAGGTGAAACGGCATTCGATTGCGCCAAGCGCGAGTTGCGCGAAGAACTCGGACTCGAGGCAACCGACTGGACGCCGCTCGGCCGGACGTATGAAATCCCTTCGATCATGGATGCGCCGGTCGAACTCTTCCTCGCATCCGGCTTGACACGCGTCGCGACCGACCAAGAGCGCGTCGAAGACGTACGACTCTTGCGCATGCCGATCGACGACGCGTATCGCAAAGTGCTCGACGGCAGCATCGACGACGCGGTGACCCTCGCCGCGCTGCTACGCTACCGTCTCATGAACACATGATTTCCGCTAAAGCGCGCTAAACCGCACAGCCTTTGATCGCGTTACTCCAGAGCGGCTGTACGGGAAGCACGATTCCGTTGCGGAGCAGCACGTTTTGATTGAGCCCGAGATTTGCGCACTTATCACCTATCTCTTCACCGTTCGCATCAAACCAAGCGTTGAGAGCGGGATCGGTAATCGTTTCGCCCACTTCGTGACCGAGAACGATGCTCACACCGTCCAACGCGCCATCGACGGTGAACGCGCCGCAACCCGCACCCGCTTCGGTGACGTACGGGAAGTCCGTATACGGTTGGAAACTCGCGAGCGTTCCGAACGCGGAGTGGAACGCGCAGAATCCGCCGGGGCGGAAGCCAGTGGGGTCGTGATGGAATCCGAGGGCGATCACGTAGTTGATGTCCTTATTGAGCCCGGTTACGACGTGATGCTGTTTTAGAAACGCCTCGGCAAGCGCAGCCTGCGTTGCGACCTGTCCTTGGGAAGGATGACGCGGCGCGGGATGGTTGTCGGCCAGGAATGCTATCAAGTTTCCGGCTGGATTGGTAATGTGGCCTTGGGCGCTCGAAAAATACTGCGTGGTCGACTTCAGGTAGTGTGCGCCGCCGACACTGTGCAGAAAGTTAAATAGAAAGCCTTCCGTTCCATCCGGGTCGTTCGTGCAGCCTCTGCTCGTGCAGTTTCCGAAGCCCCATAACACGAGTACGAATTTCGGTGATTTTTCGATGGGGCCGCCGTGATACAGCACGAGTTTAACGCCGGCTTCGGGCACCGGACGCTGAATCGGCCATGGGTAGACGTGCGCAATGCGTCCGTCTTCGCTCCCCGTTGCGGGCGCAGTGAGTGCGCCTTGTTGCCAACTTTCAGCGGTTTCCTCCGCGGACAATGACAACGTGCGCGTTTCGGTAAATCGTTGTGGATAGAATTCGGTGAATGAGGCGTTCACTGTCGAAGGCAGTTGCGCAGCGCTCATCGCGCCGGCAGTGCCGTTTGGCGCGCTTTGATTCGCCGGTGGGCCGACACCGGATCCGCCGCCGCATGCGGCGAGGAAAAATGCGGTAACAACCGCGCAGGTACGCAGTGTAAAAGCTGCAGCTCTCATGGAGGCTCCTCACGTAGCAAAGCGATGCTAGAGTGAAGCTGAGTCGTACTTCGAGTGTAGCAGTGATTGCGTTACGCTGAAGCGGCAGGCGTCCGCCTAAAGGTGCAACTGGTAACTGAAATAGATCTGCCGGTACGGCAACCCATACTGTTCCGTTGCCGACGTGCCGATCAGCGGCGAATAACTTGCAGCATTTGCATAGCTATTCAGCGGAAGCGGCACGCCCATCCCGATCAGTCCCGCAATGCCGGCGTACTGGTTGAAAAGATTTGAGATAAAACACGTCACTGTGCCGTGGCCGCGCGGGGTGTATGTAAAGAGCAAGTCGCTATAGTCGTACGCCGGGAGCGCTTTGGTGTTGTTCGCCGAGACGGTGTGCAATGTGTAACGAACGTCGAAACCGCTTCCGATCGTTCCATCGAGCGAACCGTCAAACGTGTGCAGCGGCACGCGCGGCAGTTGGCTGCCGGGGACGAACGTCAGATTTGAAGCGAGCAGCCCCGCCGGCGCATTGACGATCGTCGTCGACGTAACGGCCCAGTCATAGTCGGCAAAGAGGCGCCGCGTGAAGCGCCA
>JAFANA010000057.1 GCA_019232905.1 Vulcanimicrobiota bacterium | reverse complement strand
AAGGCGCCGATTTCATCATGGTCAAGCCCGGCCTTCCGTACCTCGACATCGTGCGCGCGGCCCGCGAGAACTTTGACGTGCCCATCGCCGTTTACAATGTAAGCGGCGAATATTCAATGGTTCAGGCGGCAATCGCGAACGGCTGGCTCGAAGGCGATCGTACGGTCGACGAACTCTTGGTTTCGTTCGTGCGTGCGGGTGCAGACGTGATTATCACATACTTTGCAAAGGAGTATGCGCGACGCCATGGCGGCCGCTGAGGTCACGACGGTTATTCTCGCGGGCGGCCGCGCGACGCGCCTCCCGGGCAAGCTCGAACGTCCGGTTCATGGTGAACCGCTGCTCGCGCGCGTGTATCATCATCTTCGCGATGCGGCGCCGGTAGTAATCGCGGGTGCCGGTACGTTCGCGCCGGGACTCGATGACATGCTCGACTGTCCGCTGATCGTCGATCGCTGGCCGGACCGCGGCCCGCTCGCGGGATTGCTCTCCGCGTGCAGCGAGATTTCAACGCCGTGGATTTTTGCCGTGGCCGGCGACGCGCCGCATGTCACGCCGCGCGTTCTGCAGACGCTGCTCGAAGCGCGTCAAGAGAGCGATGAAGCCGTGGTAAGCGAACACGACGGAACACTCGAACCGCTTGCATCGCTCTATCGTCGCGACGCGCTCGAACGCGAAGGCCATGACGTGCTGCATGAGGGCAACGCCTCGATGCACGCCGTGCTCGACCGTCTGCGTGTACGGCGCGTGGCAATGGCTGCCGATCTCTTTCTCAACATCAATACGCCCGCCGACCTGGATGCGGCTCAAAGGTAATTCGTGAAGTTCGAACGTTCAATTTCCGGTTTCGCTCGCGCCAAAAACGTCATTCCGGGCGGCGTGAATTCGTCCGTGCGCGCGTTCAAAGCCGTGGGCGGTTCGCCCGTATTCATGAAGAGCGGAGCGGGTGCGACGATCACCGATATCGACGACAACGAGTTCATCGATTACGTGCTCTCGTGGGGACCACTGATTCTCGGGCACGCGCACCCCGCGGTGGTGAAGGCAATTCAAAACGCCGCTGCGCGCGGAAGTTCGTTCGGTACACCGACGGAAGCGGAAAGCGAACTTGCGGAATTGATCGTCGCCATGGTTCCGAGCGTCGAACGCGTACGTTTCACGTCGAGCGGAACCGAAGCAACGATGAATGCTATTCGCCTTGCGCGCGGATATACGCGCCGCGAACGCATCATTAAATTCGCCGGCTGTTACCACGGCGCGGCCGACGCGTTTCTCATTGCAGCCGGCTCGAGCGCGTTGACGCTCGGCGTTCCGAATTCTCCCGGCATTCCGAAGAGTACCGCATCGGAGACGATCGTCGTTCCGTACAACGATCCCGCAGCACTCGCCGCAGCGTTCGAACAGTACGGCAACGAGATTGCGGGCGTGATTATCGAGCCGTACGTCGGCAACATGGGGCTGGTTTTGCCGGAAGACGGATACTTGCAACACGTTCGTGACTTATGCACGCAGCATCGCGCCGTGTTGATTTTCGACGAAGTGATGACGGGATTTCGCGTCGCGCGCGGCGGCGTGCAAGAACGCACCGGAATCATGCCCGACCTCACCACGCTTGGGAAAGTTATCGGCGGCGGGCTTCCCGTCGGGGCATTCGGCGGACGCGCGGAGATCATGAACTATCTCACGCCGGAAGGTCCCGTGTTCCATGCGGGTACGCTGTCGGGAAATCCGCTCGCGATGGCAGCGGGCATTGCGACGCTCAAGTTCGTGCGCGACGATAACACGCTTTATGACCGCCTTGAAGTTCTGACGCGCCTGCTCGCCGACGGGCTGCACGAGATTTTTTCGAAGCACGGCGTGCCGCACACGACCGCGTACGCGGGCTCGATGTTCGGGTTCTTCTTTGCCGACGAGCCGGTTCGCAATCTGGAGGTTGCGATGAAGTCGGACACGTCGCTCTACGCGAAGTACTTCCACGCAATGCTGGAACGCGGCGTCTATCTGGCTCCTTCGCAGTTCGAGGCCGGCTTTGTGTCGAGCGCGCATACTACGCGCGACGTCGAGCGCACGCTTGCCGCTGCCGATGCGAGCCTCTCCGAGATTCGCGCGCGAGTCGGTACGGCGTAGGCCCCTAAATGATCGACCCGGCTATTCCGCGGCTCTACGCCTACCACCGCGCGTTGCGTGAGTCGCAGGCTGCAGGAAAGACAACTATTACTTCACATGGTCTCGCGGCGCTGCTCGGTCACACCATCACCAGCACTCAGATCCGCAAGGACCTCTCGACGCTCGGCGCGCTCGGCCGTCGCGGCCAGGGCTATGCGATTAATCCGCTTGTGGAGCAGCTCGCCTGGGTTCTAGGATTGGAACACGACTGGCGCGTCGCCATCGTCGGCTTCGGCTACTTAGGTCATGCACTCGCAACTTTCATCACTTCTAGAGAGTCTCGGTTTAAGATTGCGGCGATCTTCGACCGCGCGGCGGACGTCATCGGGACGGCGTGGCAGGGTATCGTTGTATCGGACATCACGGAAATGGAACGCATCGTGCAGGACGCCGGCTGCAATATCGGCGTGATCGCAGTCCCCGCTGCCGCGGCACAAGCCGGCGCGCAGCGCCTGGCGTCTGCGGGCGTTCGCGCGATTCTCAATTTCGCACCGACGACGTTGCATTTGCGTGCGCCGGTCATTGTGCGCAACATCGATCTCGCCGGTGAAATGTCAATCCTTACGCATTGGCTCACTGCCGTCGATGCCGCCGACGAGGCACAAGCCTAGTGCCGTTAGTCTGCATGGGACTCTCCCATCAAACCGCACCCGTCGAAGTGCGCGAGCGTCACGCGTTTCCGTCATCGCGCGTCGTTGAGGCATTAACGGCTTTGCTCGATTACGAAGCGGTGAAAGAAGCCGTGATGCTGCAAACGTGCGGGCGGCTCGAAATATACGCCGAGATCGACGACTACGAAGCGGGCGTCTCGCAGTTGCGCAGCTTCTTAGGCAACTTCGGTCACGGCGCTGTGCGCGATCGGTACGACCTCGATTCGTATCTGTATACGCTTCTCGGGCGTCAGGCAATCGAACATCTCTTCCGGGTCTCGACCGGTCTCGATTCGATGTTGATCGGTGAAGCGGAGATCCTCGGACAAGTCAAAGACGCGTATATAGAAGCGCAACAAGCCAAGTCACTCGGCCACACGTTGCATCGCTTGTTCCGCGAAGCGCTCAACGCCGGCAAACATGCGCGCACGCAGACGTCGATCGGCGACGAGTCGACGTCGATTGCAACGGCTGCGATCGAAGCGGCGAAGGCGCGCCTCGGTGCGCTCGACGGAACGTCCGTCGTGGTCATCGGTGCAGGCAAGATGGGACGCACGGCCGTGCGCCGCTTGCGGCAAGAAGGCGCCGATCACCTCATCGTTACGAATCGGAGCATTTCGCGCGCGCAAGAATTGATCGCCGAAGTCGGCTTCGGTGAAGCCGTCGAAATGCCCGGAATCGTCGACGCGCTCGCCGCCGCCGATATCGTCGTGACGTCGACGGGCGCGTCGCATTTCGTCGTGACGCACGATCACGTCGCGCGCGCGATGGAGCGCCGTCCCGATCGTCCGCTTTTTATCATCGACATTGCGGTGCCGCGCGATGCCGATCCGACCGTCGCAGGCATTGCAAACGTCTCGCTGATCGACATCGACGGCCTGAAGACCGTCGTCGACGAGAAGTTGGACATCCGCCGCGAAGCGATCCCGGCGGTCGAGGAAATCATCGCTGAATTCATCGACCGCTTTGGTTCATGGTACAGGTCGAGGCTCGCGGTGCCCGTGATTGCGTCGCTCACGCAAAAAGCCGAAGCGATTCGCTTGAAGGAGCTCGAACGAGTCTTCTCGCGCTGTCCCGACTTGAGCGAGCGTGAAAAAATGCTCGTCACCGGCATGTCGATGACGATCGTTTCAAAGCTGCTGCATTCGGTCGTCACGAAGATCCGCGAAAAGGCGACGAGCAATCATGCCGAAGCGTTGATGCACGCGCGCATGCTGAACGAATTGTTCGAACTCAATCTCGCCGAACGCATCGCTGAACTGATGCCGCATCCGCAACTCGCGGACGCCGGCGATGAATAGCGGCACGGTCTATCTCGTCGGCGCGGGACCAGGTGATCCCGGCCTTCTGACTCTCCGGGCTGCGGCTGCACTGCAGTGCGCCGACGTGCTGCTTTACGACGCGCTCGCGAGCGACGCGATCGTCGCGATGGTTCCCCCGGCGTGCGAACGCATTTTCGTCGGAAAGCGCGGTGGCAATCATGCGCTGCCGCAGGGCGAGATCGAAGCGCTGATCGTACAAAAGGCTCGCGAGGGTAAAACGGTCGTGCGTTTGAAAGGCGGCGACCCCTTCGTCTTCGGGCGCGGTGGCGAAGAGGCGCAGACGCTGCGCGAAGCGGGCATTGCGTTCCAAATCGTGCCCGGCATTACGTCCGCTCTTGCCGCACCCGCGTATGCGGGCATTCCCGTCACGCACCGCGACTTCAACACCGCGTTTACGGTGCTCACCGGCCACGAGGATCCGACGAAGGACTCCTCAACGATCGATTGGGCGAAACTCGCCGATCCGCATCGTACGCTCGTCTTGTTGATGGCAATGGGTAATCTCGAGGAGATTGCCCGTCAACTCGCCGATCACGGGCTGAGTCCGGAAACGCCGGTCGCCGTGATTCAAGACGGCACGCGTCCCACGCAACGGACTGCGGTTGCAACGCTCGGCACGATTGCGAACGTCGTTCGCACGAGCGGCCTCGAGGCGCCGGCAATCGTCATCGTGGGCGACGTCGTGACGCTGCGCGACGAGCTGCGATGGTTTGACCGCACGCCGCTCTTCGGCAAGCGTGTCTTGATCACGCGCCCTGTGCATCAAGCCGAACAGTTCGCGCGCGCGCTCTACGCGCGCGGTGTCGAACCGTTGCTCGCCTCCACGATCGCGATCGTGCCCCCGGACGACGTTCACGCCGCACATCGCGAGATCGACCGGCTCGAGCAATACGCGTGGGTGGTCTTCACATCGCAAAACGGTGTTGAGGCCTTTTTCGACCGGCTCAATTCGCTCGGTGCCGACGCTCGCTACATCGCGAAAACAAAGGTCGCGGCGATTGGTGCAAAAACGGCGGAGCGTTTGCGCGAGAACGGCGTTCGCGCCGATCTCGTTCCGCCTGCATATATCAGCGAAGAAGTCGCGCGAGCGTTGCTCGAAGCGACGACTGAAGGCGATCGCATTTTGATCTACCGCGCGCAAGAAGCACGCGACGTGCTGCCTGAGATGCTCGAAGACGCGAGCCGAGTGCCGACGGTCGTTGCTGCGTATAAGACCGTCTTTGACATCGATCCCGAGTTCGGCGAAAAAGTGGCCCGTGCCGATGTGCTCACGTTTACCAGTGCGAGCACCGTTCGCGGATTCATCGAACTGCTCGGCGGGGAAGCCGCGGCCGCCGCTGCGGCGCGCGGCAAAGTCGTCGCGTGTATCGGACCGGTCACGGCCGAAGCTGCCGAGAGCGCCGGCCTCCACGTCGACGTCGTCGCCGACGTCTATACCACCGAAGGGCTGCTCGACGCGCTCGAAGCGCATCTTACACTCTTTGCGTAGATGCAAGCGCTGATCGGCATCGCGTTCGCGATCGTCGTCGCGTACGCGGCGTATCGCGCGCACGCGCTCACCATTAGCGGGGCGATGGCAGCGTTTATTATCGGCGCAATTACCTTCGGTGTCGGCGGATGGCAAGCGGCACTCGTGCTTTTCGCGTTCTTCCTTCCGTCGACGATCCTCTCGCGCGTCGGAAAGCGCCGTAAACGTGAGCTCGTTGACATCGGAAAACAGGGCGCGCGCGACGCGTGGCAAGTCGCCGCAAACGGCGGAGTAGCCGCGCTCGCGCTCATTCTTGCACCCATCTTCGGCAGCGTTATGTATGCCGCGTTCGCGGGTGTATTTGCGGCAGCATCAGCCGACACGTGGGGCACGGAAATCGGCACGCTCGCACGCGGCACGCCGCGGTCGCTCTTGACGCTAAAGCCAATCGCTGCAGGTCTCTCCGGGGGCGTCACGTGGCAAGGCACCGCCGCTGAATGCGCGGGCGCACTTCTCGTCGCAGCGGTTGCCTCCGCCGTCCATTTCGCACCGTTCTTCCCCGTCGCCGTCGCAGGCGTCGCGGGCGCATTTCTCGATTCCGCACTCGGCGCAACGGCGCAATCTCTCCGGTACTGTCCCTCGTGTCAGCGCGAGTGCGAAACGGATCCGCACGCTTGCGGAACGCCGACCGTATTGCGGCGCGGCTTCGCATGGTTTGAAAACGACGCAGTGAATTTCGCCGCTACTGCCTGCGGCGCACTCGTCGCGGTTTTGCTTGTGTAAAGGCAGGCCGGTTCGCATTGTGCAATAGGGCGCGACATGCGTCCGCTTGTACTTCTCACGCTCTGCTTCCTCGCATTTTCGACAGTCGGCGCTGCACCGCCCGATTCACCGATGCATGTAACGTCGTGTACGATCGGCAAAAGCAAACTCCCCGCACATTGCGGGACGTTGCGCGTCTATGAAAATCGTACAACGCGCAGCGGCCGGACGATCGAGATCCACTTCGTAGAAGTCGATGCGCTGCACCGAACGAACCACGCACTGTTTTTCAACCCGGGCGGCCCAGGGGCGCCGACAACTGACTATGCGGCGTACATCGCCGAAGGACAGTTCCTGAAGGCGATCGCGAAGCTGCGCTCGACGTACGATCTCGTCTTCGTGGACAACCGGGGAACCGGAAAGTCGGCCCCGCTGAATTGCGACCTGTATCCGAAAGATCACCCAGAGTATTACTACAAACAGCTATGGCCTGATGCGCCGTTACGCGCGTGTCGAGCAACCCTTGCAAAGAGGTCCGATCTCAGCGCGTACAACACCGATGCGACCGTCGCGGACATCGACGACGTACGCGCACTTTCCGCAACTCGCAGTGCACTTCGATGCTGTCGTACAACGATTCAATCGCGATTCCTTAGCAACGCCGATCGTGAATCCGGCGACGAAGCGACATGAAACCGTAGAACTTTCGAAAGAGGTCTTCGTCGATCGCTTGCGCGACATGTTTTACGAAGCTGATGCAGCGGCGTACGTGCCGTACATCATCGATCGAGCCTACCGCGGCGACTATGCGCCGGCCGGCCGTATGGTGGAAGTCTGGACCGACACGACCTGGCGCGGACAGAGTACCGGCCTCAACCTGTCCGTGACCTGCGCGGAAGATGTCCCGTTCATCACGGAAAGCGAAATAGCGAAAACCTCAGCCGGTTCTTTCATCGGTGACACGCGCGTTCGCGCGCAACAGCGCGCGTGTTCGATCTGGAACGTCACGCCCGTCTCATCGGAATACCAAACGCCGGTGCACAGCACTGCGCCGATTCTCATGACGTCCGGTACAGACGATCCCGCGACGCCGCCTCAGTACGGCACCGAAGCGCTGCGCTATCTCCCGAACGCTCGGCAAATTCTCATTCCGCATGCCGGGCACGATCAGGAACTCGACTGCGAAGATGATTTGATCGTGAAATTCGTTCGCACCAGAAACGCCAAAACGCTCGACGCAACGAAGTGTGCCGGGACGTCACTACGACCACCGTTTGCAACGTCGATGAAGGGATTTCCGTAAAATTCCTACCGTTTGAGCGTGCTGCCGGTTGTTTTTCATGAACCGTTGTTTTGCTGTACTTGAAAAGCGCGAGGCGTTAAACGATGTACCCGCGCTTTTCCTTTCTTGCAGCGAGGTTCATTCATGTCACATCGATTTGGAGCCGTGCTTGCAGTCTCATCACTTCTCGTTCTAGCAGCCTGCCAAGGCGGTAACAACTCAACGAACCCCACTCTTCCCATAACCAATTCCACGGACGCCGCGCCTACGACGGCCAGTGAAGCGTCATCGGCCGATTATGCATCGGTGCCTCGGACCGCGCCGAACGGCATTCGAATGTTCGTTCACCTTCCGCTTCGCAATGAGGCGCAACTTGAGGTGCTCGTTCAGCAGCAGAGCACGGAAGGTTCACCGAACTATCATCATTGGTTGACGCCTCAACAATTCCGCGCAGCGTACGGCCCGCGGATCGAAGATCTGCGTAACGCGGCGCTCACGCTTCGAAGCGAAGGATTCACGACGACCATTACGTCGCAAGGCATTTTCGCCGATGCGCCGCAATCGGTCATCGAGCACGCTTTCGGCGTACATCTGAGAGCGTCGTCATTACCGAGTATCGCGGGCGTTTCGACCGGCAACAAGACGGCGCTCGTTGCCGACCGGGCTCCGACGTTGCCGGCCGTGCTAACGAAATTGAACGCGCAGGTGGTCGGACTGAGCGCGACGCCGGTGAACATGCCGGAAATCTACAAAGTACGACTCAACAATATTCCGGAGAACCGTTACAGCCCGACTGGACCTTATTGGTTCGACGATCTCAAACAAGCGTATGAGTGGCCTTCGTTCACCACAGCTGACGGTAGAGGCAGAGCGATCGGTATTATTTCGACGAGCGACTTCCTCGATAGTGACTACCAGACATATTTTGCGCACGAACATCTAGCGCCGCCGACCGTTATTCGCAAGCCCGTTTCGGGTGGACCGCCGCCTTTCGATGTGAACAGCCCCAACTCAGATGAGGTAACCCTCGACATCCAGCAGGCTGGAGGCATGGCGCCGGGTGCAACGCTGTATCTTTACGGCGGGCCGGACGATTCCGACGCATCGTTCGCTGGAATGTACGTTCAAATCGATGAGGATAACATTGTCGACATCGTCAACACCTCATTCGGAAGTTGCGAACTCTTCTACACGCCCGCATATCAAGGCACGCCCGCTTATGGCGGCCCCTTGGGCATCCTGCGGGTATTTCACCAACTTTGGCTTCAGGGCAACTCGCAAGGCATCACGTTCTTCAATTCTTCCGGCGATAACGGCGCGAAGGGTTGCTTGACACCCGATCTTAAGACCGCCATTTTTGGCGTGAACAACCTTGCGAGCGACCCGGCTGTCACCGGTGTCGGCGGAACCAATCTGGTCACGGTGCACAATGCGCCATCGCTGAACTCCGCTTATGTTAGCGAGAACGCATTCTACGATAAGTTTAAGCCGGGAACCGCCCCTTACGGTGAGATTTGGGGTTCCGGCGGCGGCAAGAGCGTTATTTGGCCGAAGCCGCCGTATCAGTATCTCGTTAACACACACTCTTCGACGCGTGCAGTTCCGGACGTCGCACTGCACATGGGTGGATTGTGTGCGTTCGCCGGCGCCGCCGAGCCGCCGTGCGGACCGGACCGCAGCGCCGACGTCCTGGTGCTCGACGGCCTCGGCTACGGGGCCATCGGCACGAGTGCGTCGTCGCCGGACATGGCCGGCTTGCAAGCCGTTCGCGAACAGGCAATAGGGAGCGGCCGTGAAGGAAATGTCAACTACGTTCTCTATTCGTTAGCGCGCGCCGGTACGCTCGGTAACGGGCTTATCTTCCGGCGCAACATCGCCGGAAACAACGGATATCCGTCAGAACCGGGTTACGATTTCGTGACCGGCCTCGGGTCAGTGCGCGGATCGCAGTACGCACTGCGCCCGTTCGGACCATTCGCTGGCATCCCGCAAACACCAAGCAATCCGTAACACCTTATCTCAGGAACCGACGAACGAGCCCGGCGTTCAAAACGCCGGGCTCTTTCACGTTTTCGTAGTCCAAACGAACTACCGCATCGGCTAGGCAATTCCATCGCGCGGAGGTAACAACGGAAGAGGACGCACGCATACCTTCTATTACTACTTCAAAAGGAATTGCTACCGTGCAACGCTACTTCGCATCGCTTTCCAGCATCGGTCTTCTCTTAGCGCTCGCCGCCTGCGGCGGCGGTGGCGGCGGTGGTTCTACCACGCCGGCCGCACAAGCAACGCCGACGCCGGTTCCATCCATCTCCGGCGACATGCTCGCGCTCAAGCCTTCGCAAGGGTGGAATTACCAATCGACCTACAATAACACGTCGGTAACGGCGACACTGTACGTCGATCCGAATCCCGTGAACGGCGTAACGACGCTCGTCGGCGCCGGCGTTACGGGACTCGTACCAACCGTAGCAACGAGCGCGACCAACATGACACAAAATTTGATGGGCGAACTCGGGATCAAAGTCGACACTTCGGCGAATTACAACATCTACTCGGAATATTCGGTGGGAAGCCTCGCTCTCGTTCCGGGAGACCCGGTCCTGGTACCATCATCGCTCACGCTCGGACAGTCTTGGACTCCAACAACCGGCGCGACGGCAAAGGTGATCAGCATCGGGGCCGTCCCAGGTCAAAGCGCGTGTCCGAACGCAACGTCGTCAACCGTCGGCGTGACCGTTGAGTACACGTACCCGAACTACGATGATACGATTGCGTATGTTCCGGGATGCGGAATCACGGACATGAAAAATCCGAGCAACGGCGCGGAATTCACGCTCGTGTCCACCGCATCGTATGCTTCGCTCGGGTCACTGGACCGGCGCGCCGCGCAGGCAACCTACCTCGACACAGCAGCATCGCTGCTCGGACTGCGCCGCAGCAACCTCCGCGGCGCAAATGTCTTGCACTCGCTCTTCAGTCACTGACGAAACGCATCGACGATCAAAAACCACGGTCGCGTCGCGAGCCGGTGTTCCTCGGCAGAGGCGCCGGCTCGTGCCGTTAATTGCGGCTCGATCATGCGACGAACCGCGAACCCCGCAGCAAGCACGTCGTTGATAACCGACGAGAGCGGACGGTGGTAGAAGGAGACTTCATGCTTGACGCCGTCGATCGTCCATACGTCAGTCGCGCGCTGCACGCGAAAGTAGTCATCGACGAGCGGATCCGTCATCGCCGAATGATGCACCGACATGACAAAGCGGCCGCCGGGGACCAGCACGCGGTGAAACTCGCGCAGCGTCCCTTCCCACGTTTCGAGATAATGCATCGCGAGCGAACTCACGACCAAATCGACGCTCGCATCCGCGATCCACGACAGCGGCTCCGCCAAGTCGTGCCGGCGCACGAGAACGTTCGGCAAACGTTTCTCTTCGACGAGGCGCATCATCTCAGCGCTCGCATCGAGCGCAATCACCGACGCGGCATGCGCGCCGAGCGCCGCAGAATAATATCCTGCGGCGCAGCCTGCATCCACGATGCGCAGCCCCGAAGCGTCACCAATGACGCGCATCATCGCGGGACGTTCGTAACCGGCGTTATAGAGGCTTGCATCGGCGTGACGCTCGTACGCTCGAGCGTCCGCCTCGTAGAGTGAATTACTTTCCGTACTTTTGCTCAAGGTACTCGATGATCTTATCGTCGTCGTCGCCGATCTTCACGTCGCCGTCGGTCATCGACGGAATCCCGGTCACACCGAAGATGTCTTTTACGACGGTGCGTTGCGCGTGATCCTCGGGGACGTTGACGACTTTATAATCCAGCAGCAGATCGGTCATTGCGCTGCGCACACGCGCGCAATAGGGGCACCACTCCGCTTGATAGAGGACGATGTTGGTATCGATCATGACTCTCCTTTCGAGCTTTGCGCATTCAGCGCAAACCCATGTCACCCGAAGGCCGGGTGAAACGTTTAGCTAACTACGATGGATATGGGCGCCGCGTGGGGACCGAACCGTCTGCTCTACCGAGCGGTAGTGCTCTCGCTCGCGATCCATCTCCTTATTGCGCTGTTCATTCCCGCACTCGCGACATTCGAAGGGAACGGCCCTTCGATTGAAACGATTTCATTCGTGCGGGTCATCCATATAAGCGTCCTTCCGAAGCATCCGGTTGCACGCGAGCACCCTGCGGCCGCACCGGTCAGAGCGCCGGTCCCACAAATCGAGCCGCAGCATCGAGCCACGGCGAGACCGGCGGGACATGTGCCCGAACCCGCGCGCGTCAGCCGCGCGCCGGTTGCCGCTGTACAGGCGCGACGCGGCAGTGCGATCGCTCAGGTCGAGGCGAGCGCGCCGCCCGCGGCCGTTACCGCGACGCCGCAAGCGGCCGACGTCGCAAGCAACGAGACGCAAGAAAATACCGGCGGCTACATGCCGCTTGGCGCGGAAGAACCGGCGCCGGTACTCGACCCCGCAATCCATAAATCGCTTGCGGCGCTCGGAATACACACGACGCTCACGGTCGACGTCGATGCCAACGGCAAGACGAAAACCGTAACGTTCGCGCCGCCCGTCGACGCAAATATAGAAAGCCGGATTCGAACGCTCCTTGCGACCGCCCGTTGGGATCCGGCCATTTGCGGCGCGGGTGTCGCTTGCGAAGCAAGAGCAACGATCAAACTTTAGCGTAGATTCCGCACCCGGCGGATCCGCGCAAGCGGTGAAAGCCCAAGTCACGGAAGCCGACGCGTTCCTCTTCCTCGTATCCCGCTACAAAGAGCAATGCACGCCCCGGAAGATCGCGCAATTCGCGGCGCACGAAGCGCAACTCGCGGATACGCGAACGATCTTTTGCAAACTGCGCAGCAATCAACGCAAGCGGTTTGCCCGCATATTCGCCGCGCACTTCCAGCAAGCCGCGCCGGTCGAACGGCCGCAACGGCACGAGTGGAAGATAGCGGTCATGCACGTCGTGTGGTGTAAAGGCATCACGCCAGAAGAGCGCTTGTCCGCCACGATAGGCCCACCCGCAATCGAACCGTGTCGCGAGCGCGAGCGCGTCGCCGGCTTCGATGCCGTGTATTGCGAAAAATGCAGGGTGTTCGGAAGCGATGCGTTCGGCGAATTGGCGAGTCGCGCCCGCGCGGCTCGAATCGGCGGCGATGGAAAAGCAGACCGGCAGGTCGGTGAATTTTACAGAATCGATTTCCCTAAGCCCGAACAAATGAGTTCGACGGCAAGCGTCGCCGTCTGATTCCGCGTGTCGAGAATCGGATTGATTTCGACCATCTCCATCGACCGGAGCGTTCCCGTTTCATAGCACATCTCCATAATGAGATGCGCTTCACGATAGCTCAAGCCGCCTTTAACCGGCGTCCCCGTTCCAGGTGCTTCGCTCGGATCGATGCCGTCCATATCGAATGAAACATGAATCGGACGCTTGCCGCCTCCGGCGATCGCAAGTGCTTCCTCCATGACGCGCGTCATTCCGAGTTTGTCGACGTCGCTCATGGAAAACGCTCGTACGCCGGACTCACGCAACAGCGACTTCTCCGTCTCATCGACGTCGCGCAACCCGATCTGCACGCTCGTCGCGCGCGCCGCGAGGCCGTTCTTAAGTGCAAACCATAACGGCATTCCGTGCACGTTTCCGCTCGGCGAGCTCTCCGGACTATTGATATCCGAATGCGCATCGATCCAGATCAACCCCGGCGCTTCACCGTACCCGCGCGTCAAGCCGCCTAGCGTGCCCATTGCGATCGAGTGATCGCCGCCGAGCACGATCGGTAAGCCACCGTCGCGGATGCTTCGTTCAACCTTATTCGCGAGCTCGTTGCAGACGCTCTGAATGACGTCCAAATACTTTGCCGAAGCATCAATGGATTCAAGCGCCTCACGATCCGGCACGTGCAGATTGCCGTGATCGATGATCTCCGGAATGTGGAGGCGGCGAAGTTTGTCGTGCAACTTCGCATAACGGATAGCGGAGGGGCCCATATCGACACCGCGCCGGCTTGCGCCGAGGTCCATGGGAACGCCGATGATATCGACGCGCGTCGCGCGTTGCACTGCCGTAGTCGTCACGCGGCCTCCTGGTTCGTAAGGTGCAGCAGAATCACCCGCAAAAGCGCCAACAGCATGGCAGCGGGCTGTAGTTTCACTTGGGCCATACGCGTTTGATGACCCATGTCACGGTGTTCAATACAACATTCATTGGCGGTTTGACCGGACGCAACGCGCGGGAATAGCCGTCGTCGACGTCGAGTACAAAGAAGAACCACGGATAGCGGCGTACGATCCGATCGCCCCACGCGCACCCTCGCTCGACCGCGTTCGGATTGTGCGCGACGATTGCCGCCAGCACTTCGTCATCGTTCTTCGCAGAGGCGACGATGGTCGCGACATCGCGGTGGCGCAGGCCAAGTGCGCGCAAGCACGACCGATCCATCGGTGACTGACCGAAAAGATACGCGCCGAGCGTTCCGGAGCGCGCGGCACGCGCCTTGTCGATCAGGCGCGGAAGCCATGGAATGCCGCCGAGGCGTTCGTTCCAGCGGCGCGGCGGCTCTACGCGTAAGTCCCTCACTTGCACCTCATCGCGCTTCGGTACGGAGGCTTCGCCTTCCCGGAGTCGTAGTTTTCGCGCTTATGTATCGGAGGGCGCTTGCCGCGTTTCTGGCGTGTGTCGTTTCTGCGTGCGCGCTATCCGGCTGCGCGCGCCACCGCGGCCCTGCGCGCGGGCAACTCACCCTTGGCATGGTGACGGACGTCGGCGGCCTCGGCGATCAATCGTTCAATGATTCCGCATATCGCGGGCTCGTCACCGCGCGCGAGAACCTCGGCGCGTACGTTCAGGTCCTCCAGTCGCGCTCCGCTGCCGACTATCAACCGAACCTCAACGCGCTCACGAATCTGCATTATGGCATGATTTACGCGATCGGGTTCTTGATGGGACTCGACTTGGACTCGGTCGCGAAGGATCATCCGTCGCAACGGTATGCGATCATCGACGCTGTTGTCGACGACCCGAATGTGACGTCGATTACGTTTCGCGAACAGGACGGATCCTTTCTCGCGGGCGCGCTCGCTGCCATGGTGAGCACGAGTCATCACATCGGCTTTCTCGGCGGCGCGGATATTCCACTGATCGAAAAATTTGAGGCGGGATACAGCGCGGGTGCTCGCGAGATCGATCCCTCAATCAGAGTCGACGTAAAATATGCCGGCAGTTTCGATGATGTGGCCGCCGGTAAGGAACTTGCGAATCTGATGTTCAACGACGGCGCCGACATTATTTTTACCGCAGCCGGCAAAGTCGGACTCGGCGCAATCGAAGCGGCAAAAGCGCGCGACGGCGACTTTATCATCGGGGTCGATTCGAATCAAGACGGACTCGCACCGGGTAAAGTCCTCACCTCGATGGTGAAGAAAGTCGACGTCGCCGTATTCGATGTCGCAAAATCGTTGCGCGGCGGGCATCCGATCAGCGGGCACGTCGTGTTCGGCTTGAAAGACGGCGCGATCGGCTTAACCGACTTTGCGTACACCAAACAATACGTCGGTAGCGAACGTCGCGCGCGCCTTGACACGATCGAACGCGCAATCGTGAGCGGAAAAATCGTTCCGCCTGATTCGCGCGCCGCGCTCGCCGGCTTCAAACCGGTGTCGTTGTAATTGAATCGCGTGCCGGCGCTCGAGCTGCGTTCTATTCGCAAAACATTTCCCGGCGTCGTCGCTGTCGACGATGCCGATCTCGTGCTGTATCCCGGCGAGATTCACGCGCTCGTCGGTGAAAACGGGGCCGGCAAGTCGACGCTTTCGGCGATTGCATTCGCTGAGCTGAAGCCGGATAGCGGGACGGTGATCGCGCACGGAACCGTTGGTCTCGTTCATCAACACTTCGAACTGGTCGGGCGCCTACGCGTATGGGAGAACGTGCTTCTCGGACGCGAGCCGCGTCGCGGATGGACGATCGATGCGCATGCAGCACGCAAACGCGTGCGCGATATTGCCGAGCGTAACGGCTTGCGTATCGACCCGGATGCCGTCGTCGAAACGCTTCCGATCGGCGTTCAGCAACGCGTCGAACTGCTGCGCGAATTGGATCGCGAGCCGTCGGTACTGCTGCTCGACGAGCCAACCGCAGCGTTGGCACCGTCGGAAATCGAATCGTTCTTCCAGACGGTCAAAGCGCTTGCGGCGTGCGGGACGGCGATCATGATCGTCACGCATAAACTCCAAGAGGTGATGGCTTATTCGTCGACGGTCACCGTGATGCGGCATGGACGGATCACCGCGACGATGCCGACCGCGTCGACAACCGCCGAGGCGATCGCGCAAGCCATGGTCGGCGGAGAGATTCCCAAAGTGGCCGCACGTGAAGAACGTCCACTTGCGCCTTGTTTATCAATTCGAACCGGCGACATCTCGCTTGACGTGCGATCCGGTGAAATCGTCGGCATTGCCGGCGTTGAAGGCAACGGACAAACGACGCTCGCGGACAGTATCACCGGCATGATTCCCTATGACGGCACACTATCTATCGAACGAAACGGACGCCCTCCGCTCGGCGTTATTCCGCAAGACCGTCAGGCGGAAGCACTCGTGTTAGCCTGGTCGATCGTCGACAACGTGATGCTCGGACGACAACAGGTGCTGCGCCGCGGCGCGCTGCTCGACCGCGAGCGCGCGCGTACCGACGCGCAGACGATCGCACAGCGCTTCGACGTGCGCGCAGCCAATCTCGACGTCGCCGTGAAGACGCTCTCCGGCGGGAATCAGCAGAAGATCGTCGTCGGCCGCGCACTCATCGACGAACCGGCACTCGTGCTCGCGTACAATCCGACGCGCGGAATCGACGTCGGCGCGGCCGCACTCGTCCAGTCGCGTTTGATCGAAGCCCGTAACCGCGGTGCCGCGGTTCTGCTTATTTCGTTCGAACTCGACGAACTGCTCGCCGTTGCCGATCGTATCGCGGTCATGTATCGCGGGCGAATCACGGGTGAATTTGAACGCATCGCGTTCGATCGGGGAGCGATCGGACGTCTTATGGCGGGTCTTGCATGAGCGTGTTGCACCGTTTTGGCGGCATCGTCGCCGTGCTGCTCGTCATCGTTCTCATGTCGCTCGCGATGGTCGTTGCAGGGACGAGTCCGATTGACGGCTTTTCAGCACTTCTTACCGGTGCGCTCGGCGGCAGCAATCAACTCGGCGAAACGCTCGTCGCAACGACCGCGCTGCTCTTTCCGGCACTCGGTATCTGTCTCGCGTTTCGCGCGGGCCTCTTCAACATTGGTGCTGAGGGGCAGCTGATCGTGGGTGCGCTGCTCGCCGGCGCAGCGGGTGCCCAAATGCACGTCGCCGCGCCGCTCGCAATCGCAATCATGCTGCTGCTCGGGGCAATCGGCGGCGGCGTGTGGGGCGGCATCGCGGGATGGATGAAGGCGCGCTTCAATGCAAACGAGATCATCTCGACGCTGATGCTCAACTTTGTAGCAGCGTCGGTCGCGTTAACGCTCGTGAGCGGTCCGTTAAGAGGTCCGCTCGCAACGGGAGCGGAGACGGCATGGCTGCCGCCGCAGTATTGGCTGCCGACGTTGATTCCGCACACGCGCTTATCTGCGGCGCTCGTGCTTGCACTCGCAATCGCCGCGGTACTTACTTGGGTCTTTCGCGCAACCGTGTTCGGCTACGAATTGAACGCCGCCGGTGAAGCGCCGGAAGCGGCAAAGCGCAACGGAATCAACATCGCGCGATTGACGTGGCTCTCCTTAACGCTCTCGGGCGCAATCGCAGGTCTCGGCGGCGCCTCCATCGTCACCGGTGAATTGCACCGGTTCAACACGCAGCTTTCGCCCGGTTACGGATTCACCGCGATTGCCGTCGCGCTCGTCGGCGATTTACAACCGCTCTGGATCTGCGTCGCAGCATTCGGCTTCGGCATTCTCGAATCGGGCGGCCTCGCGATGCAGGCGAGCGCGCAAGTCCCTAAAGACGCTATCCATCTCATCGAAGGATTGATCATCCTCGTGCTGGCCGCGCGACGCTATGTGGCAACGCGCATCGAGAAGGGCCAGGCTGCGTGATGGAAATTCTCTCCGCACTTATCGTCCTCACGCTCATTAAAGCAACGCCGATTATCTATGCCGCGCTTGGCGGCGTGATTTCGGAGCGTTCGGGCGTCATCAACATTGGACTCGAGGGCATGATGGCTGCGGGCGCATTTACCGCAGCGATCGTGTCGTATGCGACGAACGCTCCATTGCTTGGTGTCCTAGCGGGCATTGTGGCCGGGGGACTCGCAGGTCTCGTCCTTGCAATTGCAGCGACACGTTTCAAAGTCGATCAAATCGTTGCCGGAACGGGCATCAACTTGATCTGCGCCGGCGGCGCGGCGTACGGACTCGTGCTGGTCTTTAACCAACCCGGCGCGAGTAAACAAGTGAATGCGCTTGGTCCGAACTACTGGGTGCTTGTCGTGCTGGCGTTCGCGCTCGCCATTGCGTTGCAATGGCTACTTTCGCGCACGCCCTGGGGACTCCGCGTGCGCGCATGCGGGGAAAATCCGCGCTCGGTTGCCGCGGCGGGGCTCGATCCGCTTGCGTTGCGGACCTTTGCGGTAACGCTCAGCGGCGCGCTCGCAGGCCTCGGTGGCGCGTTTCTTTCGATCGGCGAGTTGAATCTCTACAGCGACGGCATGACCGCGGGGCGTGGATTTATCGCACTTGCCGCAGTAATCTTCGGCCGCTGGAATCCGCTTGGCGCGACGGCTGCGTCCGTTGTCTTCGGGTTGTTCGAGGCGCTGCAGTACGTACTGCAAGGCAAAATTTCGTGGTTGCCCGCCGACGCGATGCAAGCATTGCCGTATATTGCGGCGCTCATCGCGCTCGCAGGCGTTACCGGACGCGTCCGCGCGCCCGCATCGGACGGTGTTCCCTATTGATTGTCGTTGTGCGCGATTGTTATAATTGCGCGCAACGTGACCGATAAACACGATATGGGTGTACGTCGCAACATTGCGGCACTCGTCGCTGCGGTCTTCCTTGCTTTTACGTACGTTGCTCCCGCACGTGCGATGGATGCTCCCGCCCCGGTCCGCCTGTTGAACAGCGGGCTCCGAACCCTCGCGGCTCGCTTGCCTGCATCTGCTGCGATCGAAGTCCTCGATCTCTCGACGGGTTTCCGCGCCGGTTACAATGCCAATGTCGCGATGCCCGCTGCGTCCACCATCAAAGTCCCGGTCATGGTCGAAGTCTTCCGTCAACTCGCGGACGGCCGCTTCGATTTGAACCGTCGCGTGACGCTGCGTGCGAGCGACAAAGACTACGGTTCGGGCGATCTTTGCGATGCGCCGGTCGGCAGTACGTATGCGGTCTCCGAGTTGCTTTCGAAGATGATCGACATCAGCGACAACACGGCGACGAACATGCTCATCCGCCTCGTCGGACGTCGTCACATCAATCTGACGATGAGCGACCTCGGGCTGCAGCGCACGCATCTCTCGACTGACGTGCGCACCGACAACTGGTCGGTTCGTTCGGCGCTACGATCGTCACCAGCCGACATGGTGCGTCTGCTTGCGATGATGGCGCGACGTCAACTTGTTGACGAGTGGTCATCCAACGAAATGATCTCGATCCTCGAAGAAGATCAGATCAACACGCTGCTCCCCGAACCGCTTCCCGTCGACGTGCCGATCGCCCATAAAACGGGCAGTTTCTTCGACACCCTCAACGATGTCGGCATCGTCTTCGAGGAAGACGCGCCGTATGTAATCGCGGTCATGACGACGCATCTGCCGTCGCTCTCGACCGGGCGCAACTTTATCCATTCGCTTTCGCGCATGGCCTTCCAAGAAGAAGCGCAACTCGCGCGCTGGCGCACCGTCGCCGGCTTCCAGCCGATCGCCGCAGGCGCAACGACGATCCCAGCTCCCGACGTGCGCTACTGGTCAAACCCCGCCAACGTAAACAACAGCTCGGGCGGCGGCCTCTAGCCTACGCAACGTGTCATCCGCAGCGGAGCGCCGCAGGCGCGCAGTCGAAGGACCGCCTACAAACTCAAGCTCACATCCGAAGCTAAAAACACCACCGTCATATCATTCCGCTGCGTTTGTACGTGGCGGAATGTCCGTTTCTGCGCGGGCGCAACGCACGGCGTCTCTTCAAACGAATTCCAGTAAGTGAAATTGTCGAGCGCGTTGACGCAATAGAATCTTGAGTCGGCATCACGCTTCCACGAACCGTCCTGCGACTCGGGCGCGTAGTAAAACGCAAGCGACTCCATCGAAGGATCGAACGGAAGCGGCGTATCACACGAGCCGCCTTCAAGGGTAAACCATCCTTGCACCGCTTGATACTGCGCACCCGCCGGATTCGTCCAACGCATCGCGACAGCATACGATACCGGTGCGGGTGTCGCGTTACAGAAATGCACGTTCGCGTCGACGCGTCGGGGAGACGCTACAAACGCTGAGCCGAGGATGACGAACGCAAGAATCCACCGCATTACTGGTCCCTCCCATAAGACCGTAACGCAGTGGCGAGAAGGAGCGGTGAACGGCGCTATTGTGACGTCAACAGCGTCATCCACTCCGTTTGAATTCGTCCGTTCGTGAGCTGAAAGTGGTATCGGATACCTGCACGCGTCACATCGATCATTGCCATTTCTACTTGGATGCCGCTGTTCGGCGCAATCTCTTTGACGGCACCGCTCTTTACGAGTATCGCGCCGAGCGTGTCGCCGATCTTCAAACCCATGCCGTCGGTTAACGAGGGAGCGGATTCAGTCGAGAGGTCCGCCGTGAACGGTTGAGACAGTTCGACAGTCTGCGTGCGTCCGTTCGAAAACGAGACCCAAAAGCGCGCACCGCTACGGTCGTACTCCCACGATTCGTCATTCGTTGGTTTCGGCGTCGGTAGCCCCGGAAAAAGCGGAGCGTGCGCCTCAATTTTGCGAACGGTCGTCGGCGCGCCCTTCGATGCCCGTAGTTCGTCCGCGGTCACCCCAAGCGGGAATCCCCACGCTGACGTCGTGTCGGCGATCCCAATACACTGCGCGCCGATGAACAAACCACAGCTCATTAGTAATGCAAGAAAGCGGTTCATTGCGTTCCAATTCTCGACCGAGCTGCGAAATCCGCGTGCGCATCGCTCGATCAAAACCGCGGCATCAAGAGCGCGGCGTTCTCCCAGGTGATACGTCCGTTGAAGGCCTTGAACATATAGGCAACGCCATCGCGACGGATCGTTATTTCTGCAAGCCCGATCATAGCGGTGCTGTTTGGATCGACCGCCTTCACCATGCCGATTTTTACGAGTGCGTCTCCTACCGGGTCTCCGATCTTGACGCCCATCGGGTCTGCGAGCGGATTCTTCGGCACGATGACCTCGCTACGGCTGAATGGACCGGTTGCAGTAATCGCCTGTGTTTTTCCACCGGAGACCAGGATCGAGTACCGCATGTCGTCGCGATCGTATTCCCAGATCTCTCCAACGGGCGGCCTCGGCGTCGAATCTCGAGGTGGTGGAACCCGAAGTTCTTGCACTTTCGTAGGAGCGCCGGCGGTTGCGCGAAGCTGCTCAGCGGTCCCGCCTAATGGGAAGCCCCAAACTGCGATCGGATCTGCTCGCGCGGAGGATTGAAATAAAGCAAAAACAGCCACTGCCATGAGTAGCGAGAGAAGGCGCTTCATTGGGCGATTATTCGTCTTGACGGTGTGGACTCCGTGAAACAGGAAAGCCCGCTGGGTTTCGGCGGGCTTTTTGTTCGTTGCGATCCTTCGACTGCGGCGCTCCGCGCCTTCGCTCAGGATGACACTAAAGGCCGGCGATGCTCTTCATCTGGGAGATGAGTTCGTCGGTTTGGGATTTGAGGATGTTGTAGGCTTCTTGCTGCGCCGGGGTGGGTGCGCGGTACGTGAGGTCCAGGGAGTTCATTTGGAATGCGAGATAGTCGCGCATTTCAGTTGGGTACACGGCGTCGCCTTCGCTTGAGTGAAAGCGGAAGTCAACCACTTGCGCAATCACGCGATCGAGTTCCGTTCGTTTCGCCGTAGACAGCGCGCCACGTTTTGCGAGTGCAGCGTTCGTTGTTGAATTCAACGTGTTGAGTTCATCCGCATACTGGGTGGCGAGCGCCAATCGCGCCTCCAGTGCGCCTGTGGAGGGCGTGAAACGCGGGTCGAGTTGAACCTTTAACGGCTGCTTTATCGTTGTTCCGCCGTAGTTCAAGACGACCGTGTAGTCGCCCGGGAGAACGGTTGCGCCTTCCAGGTCGTCGTGGAAATCGTCGGTCGGAACGAGATGCGCTCCACGGATCTCCGTAGGCGGCGCGTAGCTGAGGTCCCACTGGAAGTTATTCATGCCCGGCTCTGCCGCCGTCGCTTGTGCGAGGCGGTAGTTCGCCACGCTGAGTGCATCCATCGCGACGAGTCGATCGTTCGAGAGCTCTTTTTCTTTCTTTTGCTTGAGATGCAGCGAGAACGAATGAACGGTCTTTCCACTTGCATCGACGAACGCGAGCGTCGCCGGCGTGCGTCCGTTGTAGTTGGCCGGTAAGTTGTAGTAAATGGTCGCACCGTACTCCGGATTATCGCCCGCGTTTGCGCCGCCACCGCCACCGCCATACGCGTGGGTGATCCATGCGGTTTCGGGTTGGAACAATTGCGCGCTTGACGTTTGAAGCGACGATGCACGGGCGAGATCTTCAATAAACGCGAGATTGTCGAGTATCCAGAAGGCGCGTCCGTGGGTAGCAATCGCGACCTGCCCCTGACGCGCATCGATCTGTATGTCACGAACTTCCGTGACGGGCAGATTGAGCGAGAGCGCTTGCCACGAGAGACCGCCGTTCAAACTGACGTAGACCGTACTACGCGTTCCCGCGAACATGACGCGCGGTTCGCGTGGATCGACGCGCACCGCAAAGACCGATTGATCTTGCGGAATCCCGTTCGCCGTCGGCGTCCAATGCGCGCCGTAATCCGTCGTCTTGTAAATATACGGACGCATATCGTCCCACATATAGCGCGATGCGCTGATAAAGGCGGTTGCGGCATCGGTTCGCGACGGCTCGATGCTGCTGATCTGCGTCCACTCGGGAAGATTCTTCGGTGTGACGTCTTTCCATGATGCGCCGCCATCGGTCGTCACGTGTACGAGTCCGTCCGCCGAACCCGCCCATATAACGTCTTTATTGGCGGGCGAGAGTCCGAGCGACGCAATGTCGGGGAACGTCTCCGCGCCGGTTTGGTCGGGGTAGACTGGTCCGCCGCTCGTGCCTTCGGTCGATTTATCGTTGCGCGTAAGATCCGGGCTGATTGCCTTCCACGTTTGACCGAAGTCATCGCTGCGAAAAACAACTTGCGCTGTTTCGAAAAGCGAATGCGGCTCCGCAGGCGAGAACGTGACCGGGTGCGTCCAGCCGAAGCGGTATTTTACATCCTTCGGATCGAGACCCGATTTATAGACCGCCCACGGCGAGACGTTCTGTTCTTCGCCAGTCGCATAATCGAGTTGTGCGAGCGCACTGAAGTATCCCGCACCATACGTCACCGTCGGATTACGAGGGTCGACGGCAACATACGTGCTTTCGCCGAGCGCGACCGTGTGAACGACGTTTGGGCCGAGCCCTTCATTCGATGCACTGGGAAGTTCGTACGCGCCTTCGTCTTGTTGCGCGCCGTAGACGTGATACGGAAATTGATCGTCGAGCGCGATGTGATAGAACTGTCCCGTCGGCTGATTGAGCGTCGTACTAAACGTCTTTCCACCATCGAGTGAGACGTTGGCGCCGCCGTCGTCACCGATGATCATGATCTTCGGATTACGCGGGTTGATCCACACAATATGGTTGTCACCAAGACCCGGTCCGAGTGGTTGCCATGTCCTTCCGCCGTCCGCCGTTTTGAAGACGCTGTCGACATTGGGCGCGTACGCCACTCTCCAATTCGTCGGATCGACGTAAATCGACATATAATAAAACGCGCGCTGGCGAAGTTTCCATTCATCGTTCACGCGTTTCCAAGTCGCTCCGGCATCATCCGATCGAAACACCCCGCCGTCGTCCGCCTGCACCATTGCGTAGACGACGCGCGAATTGTTCGGCGCAACGGCGACACCCAATTTGCCGAGCGTCCCATGCGCGAATCCCGGATTCGTCGAGATCTTCGTCCAGTGCGCACCGGCGTCGGTCGACTTATAAATCGCGCTTCCGGGGCCGCCGCTCGTAAGCCCCCACGCCGTCCGCTGCGCTTCCCACGTCGTGGCGTACAGTACGTTCGGATTGCGTCCGTCCATCACGATGTTGTTTGCGCCCGTGTTGTCGTCGACAAAAAGAATCTTCTTCCATGTCTTGCCGCCGTCCGTCGTTTTATAGACACCGCGATCGGGATTCGGCCTGAAAACGTGTCCCATCGACGTCGCGTACACAACGTCGGGATTGCGCGGATCGATGACGAGCGAACTCGTTTGCCGCGTTTCACGCAAGCCGGCGTAATGCCACGTCTTGCCGGCATCCGTCGATGTATAGATGCCGTCGCCGCTCGCAAAATCTTGACGGATATCGCTCTCGCCGGTTCCGGCATACAGAATCTTCGAGTTCGACGGAGCAACCGCGATCGCGCCGATGCCGTTTGCAAGCGAGCCCATCTGTCCGTCGGAGATGTTGTCCCAGGTCGTACCGGCATTTTCGCTCTTCCAGACACCGCCTTGAACGGCGCCCATGTAAAAGAGATTCGGTTGATCGGGCACACCCGCAACCGCAACGACCCGTCCGCCGATGTACGGACCGATGCTGCGCCACTGGAGTTTACTCAACAAACTCTGCGCGGCGGAATTCGACGGTGCCGGAATTGCGGCACCAGGCGCTACGGCAAATGCCGCGACGATAACACTTGCAACAAGGCGCTTCATTTTCTCCAGGTTCCTTTAGCAAAGAAAAAAGCCCGCCGGATTTCGGCGAGCTTTTTTCCGTGATGACAGCGGTCTACATTCCGGCTGCTGCTTTGATTCTTGCGATTGCAGCGTCGGCCTGGCCTTCGAGTTGTTTTGCTGCGTCTTGTTCTGCGGCGGTCGGCGCCGAGTACGAGAGATCGAGCGAGTTCATCAGGAAGGCGAGGTGGTCGCGAAGTTTCGACGGGAACATGATGTCCGCCTCACTCGAGCGATACCGTGGTTCGTACACCGACGTCACGGCGTCTTCAACCGCGGTACGCTTCGCCGCCGATAACGACGCCGATTTGTTCTGTGCGGCGTTAACCGCCGTATCGAGTTCGTTGAGTTTATTCGAGAGCTCCGTCGCAAGCGCCAGGCGCGACGGAAGTTCGTCCGGACCCGGACTGAACCGCGGATCGAGCTGAATCTTGAACGGCGCCTTGCTGACGCTGCCGCCGTAATTCAACACGGCCGTGTAGTCACCGGGAAGTGTCGTCGGACCGTCCAGCGTGTCGCGGAAGTCATCCGTCGGCACGATATGTTGGCCCACGATTTCCGCAGCGCCGCTGTAGCGCATGTCCCAAACGAACTTGTTCATCCCCGGTTCCACGGCCGTATCTTGCGAGAGATGATAGTTCGCAACGCTGATCGCGTCCATCGCGGTCAGCTCCCAAGCTTCGTAATGCTTCGCTTTCTTGTTCTTCAAGTGCAGGTTGAACGTACGAATCGTCTTTCCGCTTGCATCTTGGAATGACAGCGTCACAGGCGTGCGCCCATTGTAGTTGGACGGAAGATTGAAGAAGACGCTTGCGCCGTAGTCGGGATTGTCACCACCCGCCGGACCACCGCCGCCGCCGCCGTAGGCGTGCGTGAGCCATGCGGTTTCCGGCGCGAACACCTGCGCCGACGACGTCGAAGGCGACGACTCGCGCGCGATGTCCTCGACCTGTTGCAAATGATCGAGCGCCCAGAACGAGCGGCCGTGGGTTGCGATCGCGACTTCACCTTCACGCGCGTTGATTGCGATGTCGCGCACCTCGACGGGAGGAAGATTCAACGCAAGCGATTGCCACGACGCGCCGCCGTTGAGGCTGACGTAGACGCGGCTGCGCGTTCCGGCAAACATCACGCGCGGCTCGCGCGGATCGATGCGCACGGCGTACACGCTTTGATCGGACGGGATGCCGTTATTCATCTGCGTCCAGTTCGCGCCGCAATCCGTCGTCTTGAAGATGTAGGGACGCATGTCGTCCCACATATAGCGCGACGCGGTAACCCACGCCGTGCACGCCTCGCTCGGCGACGGTTCGAAGCTGCTGATTTGCGACCAGTCCGAACCGAGTTGTTTCGGCGTGACGTTTTTCCAGCTGGTGCCGCCGTCTTGCGTGACGTGCACGAGTCCGTCGGCCGAACCGGCCCACATGACCTCTTTATTGACCGGCGAAAATCCGAGCGACGCAATGTCGGGGAACGTTTCGGCGCCGGTTTGGTCCCAGTAGACGTTGCCGCCGCTTGGACCTTCGGTCGACTTATCGTTGCGCGTTAAGTCGGGGCTGATCACTTTCCAGGTGCGGCCATAATCGTCGCTGCGGAACACGACTTGCGCCGCTTCGAAGAGCGTATGCGGTTCGGCCGATGAGAACATGATCGGATGCGTCCACCCGAAACGATATTTTTGGGCACTCGCCTGATTACCCGGAAGATAGACGGCCCACGGCGTGACGTTCTTTTCGTCACCCGTCGACGTATCGAGCCGCGCGAGCACGCTGTAATACGCGCCGCCGTACGTTACCTTCGGATTGTTCGGATCGACGGCAACGTAGGTGCTTTCCCCGAGCGCGACACCGTGCACGACGCCGTCGCCCAAGCCCTCGTTTGACGCGCTCGGCATCTCGAACGCGCCCGCATCTTGCATCGCGCCGTACATGTGGTACGGAAATTGTCCGTCCAGCACGATGTGATAGAACTGCGAAAGCGGCTGATTCTGCGTCGTGCTGAACGTTTTGCCGTAGTCGACGGACACGTTCGCACCGCCGTCGTCACCGATGATCAAGATCTTCGGATTGCGTGGATTGATCCAGATGATATGGTTGTCGCCCAGACCCGGGCCGAGCGGCTTCCACGTGCGGCCGCCGTCCGTCGTTCTGAACACACTGTCGACATTGGGCGCGTAGGCAACCTTCCAATTCGTCGGGTCGACGTAAATCGCCATATAGTAGAAGGCGCGCTGACGAAGTTTCCACTCGTCGTTCACGCGTGACCACGTTGCGCCGCCGTTATCGGAACGAAAGACGCCGCCGTCTTGCGCTTGCGCAATGGCGTATACGACGTTGGAGTTATTGGGCGCTACGGCGACACCCATCTTCCCGAGCAGTCCCTTTGCGAAGCCCGGATTGGTGGAAATCTTCTTCCACGTCTTACCCGCGTCGGTCGTCTTGTAGATCGCGCTTCCCGGGCCGCCGCTGCTCAATGCCCACGGCATGCGCTGCGCCTGCCACATCGTGACGTACAACACGTTCGGATTCTTCGCATCCATGACGATGTTGTTCGCACCGGTGTTGTCGTCGACGAAAAGAATTTTGCTCCACGTCTTGCCGCCGTCGGTCGTCTTATAGACGCCGCGATCGGGATTCGGCTTGAAGACGTGGCCCATCGACGTCGCGTACACGATGTCGGGATTGCGGGGATCGATGACGATCGAACTGGTTTGACGCGTTTCGCTCAAACCGGCATACTTCCACGAGTTGCCGGCGTCGGTCGACTTATAGATGCCTTCGCCGTTGGCCCAGTCGCCGCGGATGTCGCTTTCGCCCGTGCCGACGTAGATGATCTTCGAATTTGACGGCGCCACGGCGATCGCACCGATGCTGTGCGATACATTGCCCATTTTACCGTCAGTAATGTTATCCCAGGAATTGCCGTAATTTTCGCTCTTCCAGACGCCGCCCTGAACGCCGCCCATGTAGAAGAGATTTGGTTGGCCGGGTACGCCGGCGACCGCCACCACGCGACCGCCGATATACGGACCGACTTGACGCCACTCCATCTTGCTCAGCAACTTTTCTGATGCCGAGCCGGAAGCAGCGGGAACAGCACTTGGAGCCACGGCAAAAGCCGCGGCTAGCAGAGTAGCAACAATGCGCTTCATCCAAGCGCTATACCGCTGCTTTTTGCCGGTTCCTGTATGTGGATGTCAGCCACGTGGCATAGTCGGCTTCTTTGTTGCGAACCGCGCGTTGATAGAACTCCGACAGTTTCCGTGAAATCGGCCCCATCGCGCCGTCGCCGACGAGGCGCTTATCGACGGAACGAATGTAGGCGATACCGGCGGCGGTGCCGGTGAAGAAGGCTTCGTCGGCCGTGTACAGTTCGCCGCGATCGATCGAACGCTCGACGATCGGAATCTCGAACTGTTCCTGCGCGATCTGCATAATCGCGCGGCGCGTGCATCCTTCGAGGACGTTCTGCGATGGATCGGGCGTGTAGAGCGCGCCGTTGCGGACGAGAAAGACGTTCTCCGCAGATCCTTCGGAGACGTGGCCGTCGTGCGAAAGTAAAATCGCCTCGTCATACCCGTTGCCGATTGCTTCGCTCTTTGCAAGCGCAGAATTCACGTACAGTCCCGTGATCTTCGCGCGCGGCGGCGCCGACGTGTCGTCTGCGCGGCGCCAAGAACTCACACAGACGTTGAGTCCCTTCGAGGTATCGAGATAGCTCGTAAACGGCACGGGAATGATCGCGAAATAATCGGGCACGCCGTGCAGGCGCACGCCGATATCTTCCGCCGATTTAAAGATGCACGGACGCATGTAGATGTCGGTACGGAAATTGTTGCGCTGCGCGAGATCGACCGTGATCGCGATTAACTCGTCGACGGTGTACGGCAATTCCATCGTCAGAATTTTCGCGGAGAGCTTCAGCCGCTCGTAGTGGTCGCGCAACAACACCAGGTAAAGTTCCTGATCGTCCGCCTCCCAATAACCGCGGATCCCTTCGAAACACCCGGTGCCGTATTGCAGTCCGTGCGTGAGCAGACCGACTTTCGCGTCTTCGTAACGGCGAAAATCGCCGTTCGCGAACACGGTAATCGATGAAAGATCCACGTTAATCTCCTTAATCACTTGCCGTTCCCCAGAACGGCGCAAACCGCTCGAAGGTTGCCGCTCTGACCGCGGCGCACCTCTAGCTTCGCATGGTGCGCCTTGTCGAGGTTTTCATGACATTTTTACGCCTCGGGTGCACGTCGTTCGGCGGCCCCGTCGCACACTTGGGCTATTTCGAGCGCGAGTTCGTCGCGCACCGCAAATGGCTCGACCATGCGACGTTTGCCGAGTGTATCGCCGTCTCGCAATTGCTTCCCGGTCCCGGAAGTTCGCAAACCGGCATGCTGATCGGCTGGCTGCGCGCGGGCGCGCCGGGTGCCGTCGCCGCGTGGATCGGATTCACGCTACCGTCGGCGGCCCTCATGACGGCCTTTGCGCTCGCTTTGCCACATGCCGACACGCACGCCGGATGGCTTCACGGTCTGCTCCTCGTAGCGGCCGCGGTCGTGGCGTCGGCGATCGCCACGATGCGCACGTCGCTCGCGCCCGACTTACTGCGCGTGGCGCTTGCGGTTGGCGTTGCGGCGCTCGTGCTGCTCGTGCCGGTTCCGATTATCACTCCCACCGCGATTGCGCTCGCAGCCGCGTTCGGCGCCGTCGTGCTCTACCGGCGTGTGAAAACGAGCGAGCCGAAACTCGACCTCCACGTTCGCACGCGCGCCGGTATCGCGGCATGGATCGCATTCGTGCTGACGTTCGCCGCACTCGGGGCGTGGGCGGCGAACGGTTCGCATGCCGGTGTCCTCACCGGCACGCTCTTTCGAATCGGAAGCCTTGTGTTCGGAGGCGGTCACGTCGTTTTGCCGCTTCTAGAATCGCAAGTCGCGGCAACCGGAATCGTCTCGCCCGAGACGATTCTTGCCGGATATGCGGCGGCGCAAGCAATGCCCGGTCCGCTCTTTAGCATTTCATCGTACGTCGGCGCGTCCGCATTCGCCGGATCGCTCGGCGTGCCGGGGGCGGTGCTGGGTACCGTTGCCATCTTTGCACCATCGTTCTTTTTGTTGACGGGTATCGCGCCGTTCTACCGGCGGCTCGCGGCGAACGAACGATTTCGTGCTGCGCTCGCGGGCACAAACGCCGGCGTCATCGGTCTGCTCGCGGCCGCCTTCGTAAATCCTATCTTCGCATCGGCCGTACGATCGTGGACCGATGGCGCCGTCGCGCTGGTTGCCTTTGTTATTATTCACTACGCGCGCGTGCCCGCGTGGATCGTCGTGATCCTCGGTGCATTCGCGGGATTCATACTGGAGAGCTAATGCGTCGTCTCGTAATTCTTAGTGGGCTCGCGCTCGTTACGCTAGCGGCAACCGTGATGCAAGCGACGATCATTCCAACAGGATGGCGCATTTCTGCGCCCGTTGCGAACTTCGCGACGACCGGAACGATGCCGCAAGGCATCGCGCTCTCACCCGACGGCACGAAACTCGCGGTGATCGAAGGCGGGTTCAATCCGGCTGCGCTTCGCATTCTCGCGACAACGGATCTTCACACGATCCGCGACATCGCGCTCAAAGACGCATTCGGATCACCCGTTTGGATCGACAATCATACGATACTCGCCGCGGGCGGCTCGACCAACGCGATCCTTTCGGCCGATATCGGAAGCGGCACCGTTACAACCTTGCAAAACGCCGGGCCGTACGTCAGCGCCATCGCAGTTTCCGGTACGACGCTGGCTAGCGTGAGCGATACACGAAACGAGCTGGACGCGTTCCGATTGACGGGGTCCACGCAGACGACTCCGCTGCGTACGGTGCGTACCGGTCTGCACCCTGCGGCCGTCGCGATAACGCGAGATGCCGTCTATGTCGCCGATAAAGGCGGCGCTACCGTCACGAAAGCGCGTTTGCGATTACATGCGACGATCGAACCGCCCGTCACGATCGCCGTCGATCTCCACCCTGCGGCGTTCGCGCTCTCAAAAGATCAAAGCCGGCTGTACGTCGCATGCGCGGACGACGATGCGATCGATGTGGTCGATACGGCAACCGACCGCGTCACGCAACGCATAAGCGTCGGACTACCGCAGGGAGTCGGCGCATCGCCGAACGGGCTTGCGCTCGCGCCCGACGGGACACTCTACGTGTCGCTCGGCGCAGAAAATGCGGTTGCCGAAATTCGCGACGGCAAACTCATCGCGCGCGCCCCGGCCGGCTGGTATCCTGCCGGCGTCGCGGTCGATGCGAAGAATGTCTACGTCATCGACGGTAAAGGGGAACGTTCGCGCGCGAATCCCGAATTCGATCCGACGGCAAAGCACGGCTCGGGATACGTAGCCGCAATGCTCTTCGGATCTGTGCGAACGATTCCGCGCGGCGCCTTTAGCGCGCAAAGCACGGCAGCGGTGCTCGCGAACATTCCTTCCCCACAGCCGACGCCGCCGCAAACCGTGGTGCGGCCGGACGGACCGATCAAACACGTCATCTACATCATCAAAGAAAATCGTACGTACGATCAAGTGCTCGGCGACGTACCGGGTGCGAACGGCGATCCGAAACTCACCTGGTTCGGCGAAAACGTCACACCGAATCAACACGCCTTGACCGAGCGCTTCGGCATCTTCGACAACACCTACACGGACGCGCAAGTGAGCGCAAACGGCCACAACTGGTCGACGGCGGCGTTTGCGAACGACTACCTGGAGCGCTTCTGGCCGCCGAACTACGGCCACCGTCGCGAACTCTACGACTTCGAAGACGGCGCCGTCGCGAGCACGCCGCACAACGGATACCTGTGGGACGACGCGAACAAACACGGCGTTTCACTGCGCGACTACGGTGAATTCGTGTCCTATGCGGTAATCGGCGGCGGTTTCGTCACAACGAGCATGTCCGGTCTCACAGGTAAATTCGACGAGCACTATCCGCCGTTCGACTTGCAAAAGAGCGACGAAGCACGCATCGACGAATGGAAGCGCGAGTTCGACGGCTACGTGCAGCGCGGCGATCTTCCGGCGCTCGAAATCGTGCGTCTGCCCAACGACCACACATCCGGTACGAAGCCGGGAACGCTGACGCCGCAAGCATTTGTTGCGCAGAACGATCACGCGCTCGGACGACTCGTCGACATCGTTTCACATTCGAAGTACTGGGCGAGCACCGCGATCTTTGCAATCGAGGACGATTCGCAAAACGGTCCCGATCACGTCGATGATCAACGCACGACGTTCTACCTGATCTCACCGTATGCGGCGCAAGGCGTGCATAACGCGCACTACAGCACCTCCGCCGTCGTTCGAACGATTGAACTGCTCCTTGGCCTTCCGCCGATGTCGATCTACGACGCCGTCGCGCCGCCGCTTTATGACGCGTTCGCAGCGCAGCCGTCGCTCGCGCCATTCGATGTGCTTTCCCCGCGCATCGACGTCAACGCAAAGAACGCGCAGACCGCATATGGCGCGGCGGAAAGTGCTCGAATGGATTTTACGCGCGCGGACGACGTCGACGACGCGGAACTGAACGATATTCTTCGTCACGCGGCGGGTAAGCCGAGACTATGAACCCGTGGGTACTCGCCGGCACGACGTTTTTTGCCTCCGCCGTAGAGTTTATCGAAGCAGCGACGATCGTTTTAGCAGTAGCGGTAACGCAAGGCTGGCGTGCCGCAATCGGCGGGACGATCGCAGCAACCGTTGTTCTGATCGCGCTCGTGGCGGTCGGTACGCCGATTTTAATGAACGCCGTCGATCTTCAACGGCTGGAGTTAATCGTCGGACCGTTCTTGATTCTCTTCGGGATCGGTTGGCTGCGCAAAGCCGTCTGGCGTTACGCCGGGCGGAAAGCGCTGCATGACGAGGATGCCATCTATCGCCGTCAAGTCGAACATTTAAGCGCGCGGCGCGAAGAGCGCTACGGTTTCGCCGTTGCGTTTCAAGGTGTTTTCGTCGAGGGGCTCGAGGTGGCGGTAATCGTCGTGACATTTGCTGCTTCGACGCCGGCACTCGTCGCATGGTCGACCGGCGGCGCGATTCTTGCGCTCGTGGTCGTCGTCGTTGCCACGATTGCGTTGCGCACACCGTTTTCGCGCGTGCCCGAAAATTTACTCAAAGGAGTCGTCGGCGTGATGTTGCTTTCGCTCGGGACATTCTGGACCGGGGAAGGCGCCCGCATCGCCTGGCCGCTCGAAGACGCGACGCTCTTCGCGTTCATCGCCGGCTATACGATTCTCAGCCTCGTGCTCGTCGCCGTCCAACGAAAAGTATTTTATGCGCGTAGTCAATGAAATCTATGACTTTATCACGGGCGGGTCGGTGGTGACGCCGGTCGGCGTTGCCTGCGCTATTGCAGCCGCGTTCTTGATGCCCGCATTCCGCGCGGAAACGTTTGTAGGGATCGTAGCATTGACGTTTGTTGCATCGACTTTCGAAGCGCCAAATTAGCGCGTAGTGCGTCAAGCAGTGGGATTTCTCCGCATCAGCGCAATCAAATAGGGCCTACGTTAAATAAGTCTAAGCATCCAATCAGGCCTCTACTTACCACTTGCTGCATCTACGTAAGGGAGAACACTATGACTTCCACTCCCGCGTCTTCAGGCAATCGTTGGGGGATTGCGCTGGCCGGCATCATTGTGATGATGTGCCTGGGCACAGTGTATTCCTGGAGCATCTTCACGAACACGCTGATTGCCGGTTTCAATTGGTCAACACAAGACGCAACGATTCCATTTGAACTCGCTATCTTTTTCCTTGGGCTCGGCGCCGTTTTCGGCGGACGCTGGCAAGATCGTGTCGGTCCACGGACGGTTACGATCGTCGGTGCCGTTTTGTGGGGCGTCGGCGTATTGCTCGCCGGATTAGGCACGCAATCGCTCGGAAAATGGTGGCTCGATCTGACCTACGGAATCATCGGTGGCTTCGGCAACGGCATGGCGTACGTTACGCCGGTAGCGATGGTCACCAAGTGGTTTCCCGACCGCCGCGGTCTTGGCAGCGGCATGGTCGTGATGGGTTTCGGACTCGGTGCGTTCTTCTACAATCAAATCGTTACGCGGCTTGCCCCGTACGCCGCTGCTGCCAAACCCGCACTCAAATACGTTACTGCGCGCGCGGATGCGATTAAGGCTGGGACGACGTTCGATCCAACCGCGTATACATTGTCCCCTGACGCCGTTCACGGTGCGATGATGCTCTTCGTGTACTCGGGCATCGTCTTCATCATCTTAGGGGGACTATGTGCCACGCTGCTGCGCAATCCGCCGCAGGGTTACACCGTCACCGGTGCGACCGCCGCTGCTGCAACAGGCCCGAGCTACACGCCGGGCGAGGCGCTCGCCATGCCGCAGCTCTACGGCTTGTGGGTTTTGCTCTTCCTGAACGTCACGGCCGGAATTTTCATCATCTCGAATGCCGTCCCCATGATCAGTGAGTTCAGCGGTGCCGGTGCCGCAACCGCCGCGCTCTGGTATGGCTTCATCGCCGTCTTCAACGGTCTTGGACGCTTCTTCTGGGGCTCGGTTTCAGACCGCATCGGCCGTGGCATGACCTACACGGTCATGTACCTCATTCAAGTGGTCATCTTCTTCATTGTGGGGCATTTGAACGGGCTTGGCGGCGTGCTCACCTGCTTTGCAATCGTTCTGCTCTGCTACGGCGGCGGGTTCGGCGTAATGCCGTCTTTCACGGCAGACTACTTCGGGACGCGCTACTTGGGTCAGATCTACGGGTACATTCTGACCGCATGGGGCGTTGGTGGTGTCGTCGGTCCGTCTGTCGCCGGCTTCGTGAAGGATCGCACTGGTTCGTACTCGACTGCGCTCGACTGGATTGCGGTGATGCTGATCATCGCGGCGATTATCCCGTTCTTCGTGAAGAAACCAACAGGACAACCAAAACCCGCGACCGCGTAATTCTTCTGATACAATGCGGGGGCTGAGCGCGGCCCCCGTTCCCTTCCGACCGAAGAGGCAACTAGAGTGAAAACCACGATCGATCTTACGCAATTCGCGCCGTCTCAAGAGCTCGATCTGCACGAACGCGTCGGAAGTTTGCCGAACGTTCTATCGCAGCGAACGAGAGAACTCAAAGGACGAATCGCAAACGCAAAGGCCGTCACGAGTCTCTGCTGTTACTGCGCGGTCGGCTGCAGTTTGCTTGCGTATGTGAGCGATGACGGAACGCTGCTCGACGTCGAAGGCAATCCCGAAAGCCCGATCAACCGCGGACATTTGTGTCCGAAGGGCTCTGCGATCTTCGGGTTCACGATGAACGATCAGCGCTGGACGACGGTAAAGTATCGCGCGCCGTACTCGGACCGTTACGAAGAGCGTCCGTTGGAGTGGGCGCTCGAACGGATCGCGCAACTCGTAAAAGAGACACGCGAAAAGACGTTCGCACGCGAATGGACGAATCCGGATACCGGCGAGAAGCGCCGCGTCAATCACACGCTCGGCATCGCATCGCTCGGCGGCGCAACGTTCGGCATCGAAGAGAACTACATGCTGGGCAAGTTGATGCATTCGCTCGGCGTCGTATCGATCGAAAACCAGGCGCGAATATGACACTCCTCGACGGTGCCCAGTTTGGGCACCTCGTTCGGGCGCGGCGGCGCCACCGTTTGGCTACCCGATATCGCGAACGCGGACTGCATCCTCATCGAGGGATCGAATTTCGCTGAAGCGCATCCGGTCGGATTCCGTTTCGTCATGGAAGCGAAGGAACGCGGCGCGACGATCATTCACGTCGATCCACGCTTCACGCGCACGTCGGCGATGGCGGATATCTACGCACCGATTCGCAGCGGCACCGATATCGCGTTCCTCGGCGGCATCATCAACTATGTGCTGACGAACGAACGGTATTTCAAAGAATACGTCTACGCGTATACCAACGCCTCGAACATCGTCAGCGAGAAATTCCAGGATACCGAAGATCTCGACGGCGTCTTCTCGGGCTACGACAAAGAAGGCCGCGTCTACGATACGAGCACGTGGGCGTACGAGAAGGATGAACGGGGACACGTCAAACGCGACCCGTCGTTCCAGCACCCGCGCTGTGTGCTCAACCTTCTTCGGCGGCATTATTCGCGCTATACGGCCGAAATGGTAGAACGCGTGTGCGGAATACCGCCGGCGACGTTCACGAAAATCGCCGATTTGCTCGCCTCGAACAGCGGCCGCGAGAAAACGACGGCGTTCGCCTATGCGCTCGGATGGACGCAGCACACCGACGGTGTGCAAATGATTCGCACGGCCGCCGTGCTGCAACTGCTCCTCGGAAATATCGGACGTCCGGGCGGCGGCATCATGGCGTTACGCGGCCACGCCGATATTCAAGGTGCAACCGATATCGCGACACTCTACGATCTGCTGCCGGGGTATCTGCCGACGCCGTCCGCATTGCGCGACGAACAAACACTCGCCGCTTGGCTGAAAACGAATACGAAGCCGACCGGCTGGTGGGCAAACACACCGAAATATATGGTCTCGCTGCTCAAAGCGTTCTACGGTGAACACGCCAAAGCGGAAAACGATTACTGCTTCGATTATCTGCCGCAGTTGATCGGCGATCACTCGATGCTTCCGCTTGTCTTTGCGATGAAGGACGGGACCGTCAAAGGCTACTTCGCGATCGGACAAAATCCGGGCGCATCGAATCAGAATGCCGGGCTCACGCGAGCGGCGATGGAGCAGCTGGAATGGTTCGTCAATATCGACAGCTACGACAACGAAACCGTCTCGTTCTGGCGTCGTGAGGGTGCCGATCCGAGCAAGATCGGTACGGAAGTCTTTTTTCTGCCCGCCGCGACCGTGCTCGAAAAAGAAGGCACGATGACGCAGACGAGCCGTATGCTGCAATGGCACGATCGAGCCATCAAGCCGCTCGGCGACTCCAAGAGCGATGCGTGGTATTTCACGTGGTTTGCAAAGCGTCTGAAAGAGTTGTATGCGGATTCGACCGATCCGAAAGATCGTCCGATCCAGCACATGACGTGGGACTACGATCACGACGATCCGAGTGAGCGCGCAAAAGGAGAACCGTCGGTTCTCAAAGTGCTGCAAGAAATCAACGGCTATCGCGTGGCCGACGGCGAGCAAGTCGCGAGTTTCACGGAGCTTAAAGACGACGGATCGACCGCCTGCGGCGGATGGATTTACAGCGGCGTCTGCCCCGATAAGCAGAACAATCGCGCCCGTAATCGCGACGGAAGCGGACCGTACACGGCGCTGAACTGGGGTTTTGCGTGGCCGGCGAACCGTCGGACGCTCTACAATCGCGCATCCGCCGATCCCGACGGAAAGCCGTGGAGCGAACGCAAGAAATACGTCTGGTGGGACGAGAGTCAAGGCAAATGGACCGGCATCGACGTTCCTGATTTCATCGCAACGAAAGCGCCGAATACGCCGGCCGATCCGGACGGCAAAGGAATGGATGCGCACTCGGGCGCCGATCCGTTCATCATGATGATGGACGGACGCGGACAGCTCTTCGTCGCAAGCGGACTGAAAGACGGTCCGCTTCCGGCGCACTACGAACCGGTGCAGTCGGTCGTGCGGAACGAACTCTACGGGCAACAGAGTAATCCGGCCTACGGCGAGTACAGACGCGACGACAATCCGTATAACGGTGAAGTATCGGACGATTATCCGTACGTGCTCACCACGTATCGGATCACCGAGTACTCGGGCATCATGACGAAATACGTGCCGTGGCTCGCAGAATTGCAGCCGGCAGCGTTTGCCGAGATCGATCCGGAACTCGCCGTTGAGAAGGGCATCAAAAACGGCGGCTGGGTGACGATCTCGACCGCAACGGGCGACATGGAAGCACGCGCGCTCGTGAGCGGCCGCATGCAACCGCTGCGCGTCACGTCAAAAGGACAGCGCAAACGCGTGCATCAAATCGGCGTTCCGTATAACTTTGGCGAGATGACCGGGCTTGCACGCGGAGACAGCGTCGGCAACCTAATTCCGATTGCGCTCGATCCGAACGTGTCGATTCACGAATCGAAGACGCTCACGTGCAACATCCGGGCGGGACGCCGTCCGCCGCGTCATCGCGACCGCATCGACGCACCGGTTCCCGCGCAAGAACGCGATCCGCTCGGACAACCGATCGGCGACTGGGCCAAAGCGCACCACGGCCACGGCTATCAGCACATGCAAGGCGACGAACACGGCGGATCGGAGGTCTGATGGCTACTGCCCTTCGACTACGGTGCTTCGCACCTTCGCTCAGGATGACAATAGAGGAACCTGGCATGACGTTAGAGGTTCGCTAATGGCTACAGGGTTTTTTACGGACACGACGCTTTGCATCGGGTGTAAGGCGTGTGAGGTTGCGTGTAAGCAGTGGAATGAGTTGCCGTCGGATGGGTTTGCCTTCAGCGGCAATTCCTATGACAATACGGTGGAACTGTCGGGGACGACGTGGCGGCACGTTGCGTTCGTCGAGCAGACGATGCCCACGGAGGACGGCGTCGCCAATCGTTGGTTGATGAGCAGTGATGTCTGCAAACACTGCACGAACGCCGGATGTATGGAAGCGTGTCCGACCGGTGCGATCATTCGTAATGAGTACGATTCAGTATTCATCCAGCCTGACGTATGCAACGGATGTGGATACTGCGTCGTGTCGTGCCCGTTCGGCGTCGTCGATCTCATCGAGCGCTTCGACCCTGAAGGCACGCACTATAATCTTGCGTCGCTCAGCGAAGAACGCGTCGAAGAACAAAAAACAGCTTTGCAAGGTCACGGCGGGGTCGCCGGAAAATGCACGCTCTGTTACGACCGGCAGAAACTCGGGTTTGTGCCGGCATGCGCAAAAGCGTGTCCGACGGAGTCGATTCAATTCGGCAACATCGACGAGCTTCGCGAACGCGCGCGTGCGCGTGTCGAAACGCTCACCAAGCGCGGCATACACGCTGAACTCTACGGCGCCGACGATGCCGGTGGCGGCGTCGGTCCGCTCAATGCGTTCTTCTTGCTGACGGACCGTCCCGAAGCATACAATCTCCCCGCTGAACCCGTGCTGCCGTCGACGCGACAGCCTGCGGGGTACACCGCGGCTGCCGTTACCGCACTCGGCTTAGCAATCGCCGGATGGATGATTTTCCGTAATGCGTAGCATCCCAAGTCCCGACGACGCGTTTATCGGCGCCGCTTCACGCAACGGCGAGCAACGCGCAACGATTCCAACCTATTACGACCACCCGATGCTCAAGTGGCCGGATTGGGACTGGAACGTCGTTACCTACCTGTTTCTCGGCGGAATCATGGGCGGACTCGGTCTGATTCAAATGCTCGCGCGACCGGAACTCGAGTCCGAGCGCAAACTCAAACGTACGGTGCGGGTGACGTCGTTTGTACTTGCAGCGGCGAATCCGGCCGTTCTGGTCACTCACCTTGGCCGTCCCGAGCGGTTCCTCAACATGCTGCGCATCATGAAATTTAAATCACCGATGTCGCTCGGTACGTGGGGACTCGTGTTCTACTCCGGGGCGGCGGGCGCAAACGTCATACGCGAACTCGCCGTTGGAGGCACGCTGCCGCGATGGATGCGCTTTTTCGCGCCGGGTTTGATGACGCCGGTGCAAGCGCTGCTCGGTGCGTTCACCGCCGGATATACCGGCGTGCTTCTCAGTTCCACAGCCAACCCGTTTTGGGGTTCGGGAAAACGACACATTCCCGCGATGTCGGTCTGTTCGGGTCTTGCCTCGGCGTGTGCGCTTTCGAGTCTCCTCTGTACGCTCGAGGGGAACACCGAACCGCTGCAGCGCCTCGAACGGCTCGAGATGGTCGCCGGCGCCGCGGAGCTGTTTATTCTCACCGATTTCGAGCGGCGACATCCGGACTATACGAAGCCGTTCTTTAAAGGCAAGCGCGGAGAGAAACTGCGCACGTACACGATGGCCGCGGGAACGCTCGGACCGATCGCCTTGAACGTACTCGGCAGCATGTTCAACCTGCCCAAACCGGTCGATGCATTGCGCGTGACCGCCGCGTCTATTCTCACACTTGCCGGCGGATACGTGTTGCGCGAATCGCTCATCGCAGCGGGGAAAGCCTCGGCACGCGATCCGCAAGCGGCGTTCCGTCAGCCGAAATGAGCGATCTGACCGCGCGTCCGGGGCGCACGGTTGAAACCGCAATCGATCGCCTCGAGGGCGACTCGGCAAAACGCGATTACGACCACGTCGTCACCGAAGAACCGCTCGAACTGCGCTTGATCGCCGGCGGCGCGACGCAGACGCTTGCCGTGACGATGCGAACGCCGGGAAATGATTTCGAGTTGGCGGCAGGCTTTGCGCTGAGCGAAAGCATCATTCGTTCGCGCAGAGACCTCGCAGGCGTCAGTTACTGCATCGACCCGGCGGTCGATGCCGAACAGCGCTACAACATCGTCAACATCGAACTCGCCGCGCCGTCGCTTCCCGATACGTCGCGTTTCGAGCGCCACTTCACGATGAACAGCTCTTGTGGTGTGTGCGGACGCGCAAATCTCGACTCCTTGCGTGATGCGGGCATCGAGCCGCTTGACGACGACGCGCAGATCTCGCGTACGACGCTCTATGAGCTGCCGGAACGCATGCGCGAGGCGCAACGCGTCTTTGCAGCTACCGGCGGACTGCACGCGGCAGCGCTCTTCCGTACCGACGGCACGTTCGTCGCGCTGCGCGAAGATATCGGGCGGCACAACGCGGTCGATAAATTGACCGGATCGGCGCTGCTCGAGAATACGTTTCCGCTGCGCGGAGCCGTCATGGTAGTCAGCGGGCGCGCGAGTTTCGAGATCCTTCAAAAAGCGGCGGTCGCCCGCATTCCGATCGTTCTCGCCGTCTCTGCACCGAGCAGCTTAGCCGTCGATCTTGCGCGCACGTTCAACATCACGCTCGCCGGATTCGTCCGCGGCACGCGCGCGAACGCATACAGCGCGCCGGAGCGCATTATTCCTTAGCGAGCTGCCGTTCGAGCCCCGCAACGACGTCACCGATTAAGACGGGACGCGCAAACGTGAGCGACGGTGCGAGACGCGCCGCATGTTTTTCGCCGCCGATGGCGACGATCGGAATGCCGTATTCACTGCTAAACGCGCGAAATTGCACGGCGTCGGTTCCGTTCAAGAGGTCCGGTGCAGCAAGGATGAGCGCATCGACGGTCTGGGCGTCGGCGATGGCGAGCACTTCGTCGACTTGCGACGCCGCGAGGATCCGGTATCCCGCTTCCTGGAGCCCGTAGCCGAGAAAAAGATGCTCGCGCTGCGGATCGACCACGACGACCGTTCGCGGTGCGGCGCGCCGGTCGACCCGCCGCGGTAGCGTCACGACGAAGCGCGAACCTTTGGCTTCCTCGCTCGTAACCGCGATCGTTCCGCCGTGAAGCTGCACGAGCTGCTTGGTCATGAAGAGTCCGAAACCGGTCCCCGAGATGCGCATGCGGCGGGCGTTCGACGCGCGCGAAAAACGGTCGAAGATCCGCGAGATTTCCCCGGACGGAATACCGATACCGTGGTCGCGCACCGTGACGACCACGTCACGCTCCCGGCCTTCGATGCGCACGTCAGGCTCCGAGCCATCCGGTGAATATTTGATTGCGTTATCGATGAGGTTCGCGAAGACTTGACGCAAACGTTCGTCGTCGGCGGTTACGCGCGCGTCGCCTTGCACGTCGACGGCGATCGCGCGGCGGTCGCAAACTTGCGCGACGATGGAAGCAATCAACACCTCCAAATCGACCTCGCCAAGATGCAGCGTGACTTCGTTGCGTTCGAGCCGCGAAAGTGTGAGTGTGTCGGTCGCGAGTTCCGAGAGTTGCAGCGCGGACCGCTTGATCGTATCGAGAAACTCGACCTGCTCCTCGTTGACGTCACCGACTTCACCCGTCAGTTCCGAGAAGCCGACAATCGAGGTAAGCGGCCCGCGAAAATCGTGCGCGAGCATCGCGATGAGGTCGCTCTTCGTTTGATTGAGCTCGAGCACTGCGCTGCGGCGCTCGTCCAGTTCCTGATAGAGCGAAACGTTACGCGCAGCAACGGCAAAGTATTCCGCAATTAAATCAAAGACGAAGAGATCGGTGTTGCGCAGCGATCGCGCGCCGCGCACGCGAAGCTCCAGGCCGTACCTCGCATCGGCGAACTGTCCTGCGGACGCGACGGCTCGAGTATTTTGCTCGTCGACGATGCGCGTCCGCGCCGCGACGGCGCGTTGCGCGAGCGTATCGCGCTCGGCCGACGACCAGTCGACGGCGCCCAACTCCTCGACGTACGTAACGTAGCCGTCGGCACGCACGGCAAGTACGCGTCCGTCTGCGCCGATCAACTGTTCGATAACGTCGCGAACCGTTGTAACGATTGTCCGAGCGTCGAGCGCCGTAAACAGACGTCGCGCCGCGCGCGTAAGCGCCAACAGCCGGTCGTGCTCTTCGGCGAGTGCGGACGTGCGCGCAACTTCTTCGGTGATGTCGCGCTGAATCGAAATCCAGTGGGTCACGTCGCGTTCCGCGTTGCGCACCGGATGCATCGTGACCTGATTCCAATACGTCGTGCCGTCTTTGCGGTAACTGACGACCTCCGACTGCGTCGCCGTCCCCGCCGCAATCGACGCGCGGAGGACGCGCATGCCTTCGTCGTCCGGCATCGATTGCCGGAATTCATCGAGTGTGCGGCCGATGGCCTCTTCGCGCGTATAACCGCTCTGTTCCGCGAACGCTTCGTTCATGTAGGTCAGGCGCAGTTCGCCGGCGTCGGTCACGTCGTAAAAGAGAATGACGTCGCCCGCAACGTTGATCGCGCCCAGTAATAGCTCGATTTCGTGTTGCTGTAAACGCCGCTGCGTGAGGTCGTTTGCAATCGCGAGCACGCGCTCCTCGCCGTGTTCGCGCGTTACGTCCAAGTGCAATTCGACCGGATAGGTCGTGCCGTCGCTTCGCGTCAGCTCCGTTTCTCGAACAAACTCCTCGCCGCGCCGCAACCGCTTGAGGATATCGCGAACCTCCGCGGCATCGGCCCCGGGAACGATGTCGTACATGGGCATGCCTTCGAGTTCATTGCGCGAGTATCCGAGGCGCCGGCACGCTCCGCGCGATGCGAATGCAACGGTTCCCTCACGCGGTTCGATGGTGAACACGTCGATGTGCGCGGCGTCAAAGAGAGACATGTAATGGCGACGGGCTTCGAGCACACTCATGACGGTGTTCGCGAGACGTTCGAGAACGTGCAGTTGCGACGCGCTCAGCGTTTTCGGGATCGTATCGATCACGCACAGCGTGCCGATCGTGCAACCCTCGGGATTCGTCAGCGGAACGCCCGCGTAGAAGCGGATGAACGGCTCGCCCGTCACGTTGGGATTGTCGGAGAAGCGGCCGTCGTCGCGCGCGTCGCCGACCACCATGGCCGTGCCGCTTTCAACGACATGTCCGCAGAACGACTCTTCGCGTGAGCCCTCGCGGCCGCTGATTCCGAGATGCGACTTCGCCCACGCGCGATCGCTATCGACGAGCGTTATGACGGATATGCTCGTCCCGGTCGCTTCACGCGCGAGTTGTGTGAATGCATCGTAGAGCGGCTCTTCGGAGGTATCGAGAATTTCATACTCCGCAAGTGCCTGCAGGCGCTCGCGCTCGTTCGCGGGCAATCCCGGAGCTCTCATGTCAGCGTGCTGCAACCGCGCGACCGAGAAAGCGCTCGAGCATGCCGTTGAAAAACGCCGGGTTGTCTGCGTTCGCAACATGACCCGCGTCCGGAATCACGGCCAGTTCGGCGCCGGGAATCGACGACGCAATGACCTGCGAGAGTGCAAGCGGCGCGATCGTATCGCGTTCTCCAGCGGCAACGAGAACGGGAACGTCGATGGTGGGGAGCATGTTCGTGTAATCCCCCGTCCACGTCGCATCCGTCGAAGCGAGATACGACGGAACGGTCTTGCTGCCCATCTGATCGATGGTTTCGCGCAAGCGATCGGGCGGCAATCCGAGCCTCGCTGCACGCAACTGCGCGAACGCCGCCATTCCATTTGCTTCCTCGACGGCTGCCTTGATGCCGTCGGCATAGGCGCGCGCATTCGGATACGCCGCAAAGCTTCCGACAATGACCATCGCTTCGATGCGTTCGGGCGCGCGTTTCCAGAGTTCGAATGCGACCACCCCGCCCAAACTGCAGCCGACAATCGTAAATGTCGGAGCGCCCTGGGCGTCCGCGACCGCAAGCACGTCGTCGGCAAAGCCCTTGCGGCTGATGAGGGCAGGGTCTGGTTCCGGCTTCGGAACACCGTTGCCGCGGAGTTCCATCGCCATGCAACGCGCACGATCGCCGAACGCGCGCAACTGATAGTCCCAAATGGCTGCCGTCGAGCCGACGCCGTGCACGAATACGAGCGCGGGCCCGCGCGTACCCGATAAGCGCGCGCCCGTAGCGGCACCGTCCGGAGCGGAGCAAAAGAACGTTTCGATCACGCGCCATTCCTCTTGCGGGCAACGAAGCCGAGCACGTCTTCTAAAGGACGCGCGTTGAGCACGTCGTCTTTAGTCAGCCCGGCGCGGCGCGCCTGGCCGACCGCCAGATCGACGTTACTCAGGTCTTCGGCACCATGTGCATCGGAATCAACCGTAAAGGTCACCCCGAAGGTCTTTGCGCGGCGGACAAGTTGGGCCGGCAGATCCAGGCGCAATGCCTGGCCGTCGATTTCTAACGCCGTTCCCGTGCGGGCCGCAGCCGCAAAGACGGCATCGTAGTCGAAATCGTAGCCCGCAAACCCGTCGAGCATCCGTCCTGTGGGATGACCGATGATCGACACGTATGGATTTTCGCAAGCGCTGATCAGCCGCCGCGTCATCGCTTCGCGTCCGATATTCATGGCGGAATGGACGCTCGCGATCACAATGTCCAAGCCGGCGAGAACGTCGTTGCTGTAGTCGAGCGTCCCGTCCGGCAGCAAGTCGACCTCGCTCGCGCAGAGCGTGCGGATGCCGTGCCGCGCACCGAGCGCAGTCGCCTCCTGGCACTGTTTGCGGAGCTCGTCGGGATCGAGACCGTATTTCGGGCCGCGTCCCCACGAGTGATCGCTGATCGCGTGATACTCGTAGCCGCGCGCCTTCGCCGCCGCGATCATCTCTTCGAGTGAGTTGCGGCCGTCGCTCCACGTGCAATGCATATGGAAGTCGCCGCGTACGTCGGAGTCCTCGATCAACGCCGGCAACGCGCGCGCGCGCGCCAGATCGACTTCGTCGAGACCGAGGCGCAATTCCGGCGGAATGAATTGCATGCCGAGCGCCTCGTACACGCCCTCTTCCTCGGAACAGGTGATGACGTCGCCGGTCTCGAGATTTAATATCCCGTTTTCGCTAACGCGCAAAGAGTTGCGCACGGCGTATTCTCGCAACTTGATGTTGTGCTCGCGCGAACCGGTGAAATGCTGCAGCAAATTTCCGTAGAGATGATCGGGCAGCACGCGCAGGTCGATTTGCAAGCCGTTTTGCAGCCAAATGCTGGTCTTCGTCGGTCCTTCGGCGAGCACGGCTTCGGCCCGGTCCCAAGTTGCGAAATACGACGTCACGGCGGCCGCGTCAGCAGAGGTGCAAATCAGATCGACATCGCCTACCGTCACTTCTTGACGGCGCGTCGAACCCGCGTACGTCAGACGATCGTGCGGCGGTCCGTCACGTAAGAACGCCATCGCCTCGCGCGCGATCGCGCGTGCACGAGCGAGCGGCGTCCGGTGCTGCCGGCCTTTGTAAGCAAGAATGCCGCGCCGCCAATTATCGATCGTTTTCTCGCCCAGCCTGGGAACGCCGGCTAAACTTCCGTTCGCGACCGCGACTTCGAGATCGGCAAGCGATCCGATCGAATAGTCGCGCCACAACATTGCAGCCGTTTTCGCACCGATGCCGCTGACGCCGAGCACCTCGACGATGGTCGGCGGAAACGTGACGTAGAGCGCTTCCAACGCATCGCACGTGCCGCGCTCGTGCAATTGCTCGATGACGACTCCGATCGATTTCCCGATTCCCGGAATCTTCGTCAACTCACCCGCAGCAATGACGTCGCGCAACGGCGGAGCGTTTTCGACCGAAGCTGCGGCCTTTTCGAAGGCCGTGTATTTGTAGAACGTCTCGCCCGCCATCTCCATAAGCGTGCGGATCTCGATCAGTTTTTTCGCGATCTCGGCATTCGAAAGCATGGGGCGATGCATCTTCGGCGTCCGCGGCGAAAACGCCCGCGATGGCGAGAAAGCGGCTAGACCCGGCGATTTTCAACCTTCCAGTCGATAAGATGCGCGCCGGGTACTACTCGGATACGTATTTTAACCGCGCGCGCGATATTCTGGCGCGCGACGGCTACGATCCGGTGGTACGCATGCAGGTTTTCCAGCGAAACGACGCCGTCGTGGGCGGGATCGACGAAGCCGTCGCGATCCTCAAGCTCTGCAGTGGACGCACGAGCGCGGACGGAACCTGGGAGCCGGGCTGGGACCGCTTGCGCGTCCGCGCGCTCTACGACGGCGATCACATCGAACCGTACGAAACCGCGCTTACGGTCGAAGGCGATTACGCGCTCTTCGCGCACCTCGAAACGCCGTATCTCGGCGTCCTTTCGCGCCGCACGCGCATCGCGACGAACGCGCGCGAGATCGTCTCGGCTGCGCAGGGAAAGACGGTGTTGTTCTTTCCGGCCCGCTTCGACCATCATTTGGTGCAAACCGGTGACGGCTATGCCGCGTATGTTTCCGGTGCGCTCGGCGTGTCGACCGATGCGAACGCGGAATGGTGGGGCGCGCGCGGCATGGGAACCGTTCCGCATGCCTTGATCGCGGCCTACGGCGGCGACACGGTGCTCGCAACGAAGAAGTTCGCAGAGTATTCCGACCCGAGCGTGAGCGTGATTGCGCTCGTCGATTTCGATAACGATTGCGTGCGCACGAGCCTCGAGGTTGCGCGCTCATTAAAAACACGCCTGTGGGGCGTGCGCCTCGATACGTCGGGTACGCTCGTCGACCGTTCGATTTGGAATCAGATGGGCACGTTTACGCCGACCGGCGTCAACCCGCAACTCGTATGGAACGTGCGCCGCGCGCTCGATGCCGAAGGCTTCGACTTCGTGCGCATCGTCGTCAGCGGCGGGTTCACGCCGGCGCGCATCTCGGCGTTCGAACGGGCCGGCGTTCCTGTCGATGCATATGCAGTCGGAAGTGCGTTCTTCGACGGCGCCGGCCGTTTCGACTATACCGCAGATATTGTTGCGCTCAAACGTGACGGCGTGTGGACCGAGTGCCACAAAGTCGGACGCCCGGAACGTCCGAATCCGCGGCTCGAGGATGTCATTTAAACATGTACGTTTTGCGGATGCGCGATGCACAATATGTACGCCGCGGCGAAACGATCGTGGCTCCGGCGACATTCGACGTTGCGCCGGGCGCGCGCGTTGCGCGCGTTTGTGCCACAGCTGGTGAAGCGCAGGCGCTCGCGATGATGGCGGCTGCGCTCGTGAAACCAACGAGCGGCATCGTGCTTATCGGCGAATACGACCCGCGCGTGCAACCCGTGCACTGCAAACGCATCGCCGCATTCGTTCCGCATGATCCACTTCCGTTTACGGAGATGAGCGTCGAGCACTTCATCGGCTATCGTGCCGCGTTGTGGGACATCGACACCGAACGCGCGCACGCACACGCGCAGCTTTTACTTGACCGCCTTGCCGGATTGCACGAATCGTTCGCGTATCCGATCGTCGCCTCGCTGCTCGCGTCTCCGCCATTGCTCGTGCTCGACCGGCCGCAGCCGCTCTTCGCAAAACAGATCCTCGCTGCGGCCGGTCCGTGCGCTATTTTCTCTACGCATCTCGACGCATCGGCGGCGACGGAATTCAGCGCGCTGCGTGAAGAGGTTCGAGTATGACAGGGCGGGCTTTGGCCGCAATCGTCACGTCGCGTCTGCACGGCGAACGCCGAACGACGGCGTTTGCCTGCGTGACCGCGGCTATCGTCGGGTTCATTCAACCGCACGGGGTCACTGCCGTCGCCGATCCGTTGACGGCGGACGTTGCCACGCGAAGCGTCTGGCTCGCGGGACCGATCTTCTTTTGCACGGCAATCGGCATCGCTCTTGCTCTCGCGCAAGGCCCTGGACGGCATCCATATCTCGATATCGGTGAACGCAGTGCGCCGCTCTTCGGCCGCGAACTCGCTCGCGCAAAAGCGATTGCGCCTACGCTGACGGCAACGGTCGCTGCGCTCTTTTATTGGTTCGCACAGTTCTTGAGCGGATTTGCGGCCCCGCCGACGTTCTTCATTTTGGCACTCGCTTCGGTTCTCGCATCGACACTCGTCGCACTCAACGCAACATTGCGATCGGGCGGCCGGAGATTGCTCTATGTGTTGCTAGCCTTTGTAACGAGCGCGATTGCGTACGTCCTGGCCGTCTACGCCGATTCGGCCGCGAGCCGGGCTGGCGACGTTCTCGGGGTCGCGACGGAACTTGTCTTTTGCGCAATCGTCGGATTCATTGCACTTCGCCAATACGGTGAAGCCTTGGCACGCAGCGACGTCGTGTCATCCTGAACGAAGTTGAAGGATCGCTACGAACGAAAAGCCCGCCAAGATGTTTCGGCGGGCTGTTGAGTTGAGGCGATCCTTCAACTTCGTTCAGGATGACACGAGGTCGCTCAGACCGTCTGGGCGGCTCCTGACGACGCTAACTTTTCGAGCATTGCGCGGTTGAATTGGGGCATGTCTTCGCCGCCGCGGGTGGTGACCCAATTCGAATCTTGCACCGTCGGCTGATCGCGATAGAGGCCGCCTGCGTTGCGGATGTCATCGGCAATCGAATGCGCGCCCGTGACCTGTCGGCTCCGGACGAGTTGCGACGAGATGAGAACTTGCGCACCGTGGCCGACGGAGAAAATCGGTTTCTTCGCGCCGTCGAGTTCGCGCGTAAAGCGCTGCACTTCCTTGCTCGTGCGAAGGCGATCCGGCGAGGTGCCGCCGGGAATGAGCAGGGCATCGAAGTCCTCGGCCGTGCAGTCGGTCACGAGTTCCTCAGCGCGCACCGATTGGCCGTCGTCGAGTCCGCGTTTGCCGCGAATCTTCTGACGCGACTTCTCGTCGATTCCGACGATGGTAACCACCGCACCGGCGTCTTCGAGCGCCCGGCGGGGCTCCATGAGGTCCGCTTCTTCGAATCCATCGCCGATGAGCGCGGCGATTCGCTTGCCATCTACTCCTTGCATCGTGGGCCGATGTTTCGCCCCGGCCTCGTCTCCACCTACAGTGCTCCGCCGGTCTGTTGGACCGCTGCACGAAGCAGGTAGGCGAGCTCCAGTTCGACTTTTCCTTGCGCGTCGAGCACCTCGTCGCGCGCGACCGCATCGAGCGTCGGGTTGCGGCGCGTCATGTCCCCTTCGGGCACGGCGTGGCGCGGATTGATCTCGCGCATGTAGATGCGCGCCTCATAGCGGACGGGGCCTTCCGGCAAAAAGTAGAGCGGGTCGAGACCGAACGCGAACGCCTCCAGGCCGAGAATCCCCGTACGCTGCAAAAATTCTATCGGACGCGTACGGAGCGCCGTTGCCAATGCGGCCAACGCGGAGACACCGATCCGATGTGATCCGTCGACGATCGCGCGCGTGAGCTCATCACCGAGACCCGTCGCCTCAGCAAGACGCTCGATGGTCACGTCGCGCTCGCGCGCGAGTTCGGCAAGCGCTGCGCCGAAGGCGGCACCTCCCGCGGTTCCGTCGACTCCATTCCATGCCGGTTGTTGATCGTTCATGATGCGAGCGGCTCTGTTGCAATGTAGATGCCGTCTCCTTCGACACGCACTTCGAAGCGCGGAATCCAAGCAAAGTCGCCGAGCGTCATTTTTCCCGTCTGCAGATCGAAGCACCAGGCGTGCCACGGACACGTGACCGTCCGCCCTTCAATCCAACCGTCCGCGATCGGACCGCCCTGATGTGGGCACGAATTTTCAAGCGCGTAGAATTTACCGTCGATGTTGAAGAGCGCAACTTCATACCGGCCGACGGGAAAGGCATGCGCGCTTCCCGGCGGCAGCGCATCCCGGGCTGCGACGCGGACGAATTCTGACATCGAGTCGGCGAAATTCAGAACAGCGACTTGATCATTCCTCCGTCGATCGCAATCGTTTGTCCGGTGATATACCGCGCGGGTTCGCCGCATAAGAACGCAACCATCGGCGCAAATTCCTCCGGCGTTGCGACGCGCTGCAGCGGAATGTCCGCTTTTGCCGCAGCGTCCATCTGCTCCGCATCGTCGTAGAGCGCGCGCAAACGATCGGTTAAGATGCGTCCCGTCGCGATCGAATTGACGGTGATACCGTTCGGGCCGAGCTCGATGGAGAGTGTTTTCAATGCGGAGACGAGTGCAGTGCGAAACGCGTTCGAGAGTACGAGGTTCGGAATCGGCTGTTTGACCGACGACGAGGTCAACGCGACGATTCGTCCCCATTGGCGCGCGGTCATCGCAGGTACAACGGCCTGCACGAGTTCGACCATGTTGCGAAGCACGCCGTGATAGCCTGTATCCCAATCGGCCAAGGCCATCTGTGAGAACGTGCCGGGTTTGGGTCCGCCGCTGTTCGCAACGAGAATGTCGATCCCGCCGTACGCATCATTGACGCGTTCGAGCATTGCACGCACGGATTTCGAATCGGTCAGGTCAACTTTGAATCCGCGCGCGTCCGTTGCGCCGAGAGCCAGTGCTTCTGCTGCAACGGCACTCAATTCATCATCGCGGCGCGCCGCGACGGCAAGTGAAACGCCTTCCGCAGCAAGGGCCAGCGCAACGGCTTTACCGATGCCGGAACTTCCGCCGGTTACGAGCGCAACCTTGCCGCGAATACCTAGATCCACTGCGCTAACTCCACTGGAGCACGGTGTTTGCTCCGCAAATCACGACGCCCACGCGTTCTCCGTCCGACGGGCGATACTTTCCCGAAAGCAGCGCAGCGTATGCCGCAGCGCCACCGGGTTCGGACGCGATGCGAGCCCGTTCCCAGAGCGCGTCGCGCGATGCGAGAATCTCTTCGTCGTTCACCAGCACCACTCGCTCGACGTAGCGTTCCGCGATCCGGTAATTCAATTCACCGACGCGGCGCGGTGCGAGCGAATCACTCGCGACGCTTCCTGCCGGCGCATCAACCGGGTGACCGGCGGCAAGCGCGTCACGCAGCGTCGGCGCACCTTCCGGTTCAACCGCGACGATACGAATGCGCCCTTCGTACCATGACGCGATCCCGCCGATCAATCCGCCGCCGCCGACGGAAACCAGAAGCGTATCGAGCGACGATTGCTGCTCGAGTTCCAACCCGACCGTCCCTTGTCCGAGCAACGTCTCGACCGAATCAAACGCTTGCACCGCAAGTGCACCGGTCGATTTCTGAAAAAGGAGGCTCGCTTCGTACGCATCCTGATAGCGATCGCCGCCGATCACCAGTTTCGCGCCGTAGGCTTCGATGCGCGCGAGTTTCGCGGGCGACGTGACCGTCGGAACGAAGATCGTACACGGCAAACCCAAGCGCATTGCCGCATACGCGACGGCAGCGCCGTGGTTTCCGCCCGATGCTGCAACGACGCCGGATGCCGGTACCTCGTGCGTCAACAGGTTCGTGAACGCGCCGCGCGCTTTGAACGATCCCGAGTGCTGCAGAAACTCAAGCTTCAGCGTCACGCCATCCGCGTCGAGTATGGGCGTGCGCCGGATATATGGGCGAATCAACGGCTCGACGGCTTCGATTCCGGTCCGGTCTACCGTCGACATTTGCGCATGCGCGGTCACGCCGTCTCTCCTGCGAGCTGCGTCAATACGCCGGTAAACGATTCGTAGGCCGAGTCCAATTCGGAGGGCGCGAGATGTCCGAAGCCGACGCGAAACACGCGATCCGATTCTCCAAACCACGATCCGCGCGAAACCAGAATTCCCGCGTTCGCCAAAAGCTCGTAGAACCTCAGTACGGCGCCGTCGTCAAAAACTTCCGGTCTCAAACGCACGCAACAGATTGCGCCGGCGTCGGGACGCACCCATTGCAACGCAAATGCGTTCGCATCGATCCATGCCTGCGTGCGAGCGAGACTTGCTGCGAGAAACGCACGCCGCTCCTGCAGAATTTGTTCTTGCGCGCTCAAGATGCGAAGGGCGAGAAACTCCTCGACCGGCGAGTTGGAAATGGCGGTGTTGAACTTGCCAAGCACGAGCTGCTCGCGAAGGGAAGGGTCGCGCACGATCGCCCAACCGGTACGAACGCCGGGTGCGCCGTGACATTTCGAAAGCGATGCAACGGTCACGACGCGCGGACCGAGCGTACCGGCACTCGGCGCGACGGGCTCGTCGCCGTACGTTGCAAAGCGATAGGTGTCGTCGAGGAGCATATAGGCCCGGGGGCAGATCCGGTTCATCGCTTCGACCGCCGCTTGCAGCGTTGCGAGCGGAATCGCGACCCCCGACGGGTTTTGCGGAGAGGCGAGGCTCACCAATTTTGTTTCTTTTGTGAGCGCGTTCGCAAACTCATTAATGTCGAGCGTATATCCGCGCTCGAATGCCAAACGCACTTCGCGAATCGTCGCACCGATCGCTTCGAGCGTGCTGCGTGCCGGTGGAAACACCGGTGTTGTGAGGACGACATCGTCGCCCGGAGCGCACAAAGTAAACGCAGTAAGGAAGAGTGCATGGACGCCGCCGATCGTTACGACGACGTCGTCGGCTCGCGCATCGTTCATCGCGGCGATCGCTTCGCGCAGCTCACGGTCGCCCTGCGCGGAACCGTATCCTAGGACGACGTCGCGCAGCGCGCCCGCAACCTCACCGAGTACCTCGTCAACACGAAGATTTGGACCGTAACTTCCGCCGAGATCGAACCTCGGCGTCTCGCCGACGAGCGAGATAATACCGTTTGGAGTAAATCGAGACATCCGCGTCACCCTCGTGGGCAATTGTGCTCCCCTTGACATTTAATTCGATAATTAGCAAAATTGCAATATGCCTTTACCAGATGCGCTTCGCGCGCTCTCGAATGATAAGCGCCTGGCGATTCTGGAGTGGTTGAAAGATCCGCGCGCACATTTTCCGCCGCAAGTCGACGGCGATCTCGTCAAAGACGGCGTCTGCGGCGTTTTCATCGCAGAGAAGCTCGGCATCAGTCAGCCGACGGCAAGCGAGCACCTGCGCGTGCTCGCGCAAGCGGGACTCATTCGCGGAAAGCGCATCAAGCAGTGGACGTTCTACAAGCGCGACGAGCCGAAGATCGCAGAAATCAAGCGCGCACTCAAGGAGATTTAGCATCGTGAAAGCGGCAGGCAGGTTCGTGCCGGTAGTACGGACGGGGAATCTCGTCTTTGTCAGCGGCCATGTATCAGGAACCGGCGACGATCCGGTGTGCGGCAAAGCGGGCGCCGATCAAACGATCGAACGCGCCTACGAAGGCGGGCGCTACGTTGCCGATGCGCTGCTGGCGACGCTCGAGCGCGAACTCGAATCGCTCGACCGCATCGCGCGCATCGTGAAGGTGCTCGGCTTCGTCAATGCCGCCCCCGACTTTACCGAGATGCCCGCCGTGATCAACGGCGTCTCGGAGCGTTTGATCGAGGTGCTCGGCGCACGCGGCGAGCACGCGCGCAGCGCGGTCGGGGTTGCGTCGCTGCCGCTCGGATCGACCGTGGAAGCCGAGTTGATCGCAGAACTTCGCGAGGTGTAATCGTGGCGTATTCTTATCATGTCGTCGACGTGTTCACGCAAGTACCGTTCGAAGGCAACGCGCTCGCAGTCTTCCCCGACGCAAGCGGCCTCGATACGGAAGCGATGCAAACCATTGCGCGCGAACTGAATCTCTCCGAGACATCCTTTATCTTCCCGAGTGAATCACGCGAGGGCTCCACGCGCGTTCGCATCTTCACGCCCGCATCCGAGATGGAGTTCGCCGGTCATCCTACCATCGGTACGGCGTTCGTTATGCGCGCAACCGGCATCGTTCCGCGCACGGCGCGCAGTTTCGCGCTGCAAGAAAACGTCGGTATCGTTCCCGTGCGCGTCGATGGCGGCGACGAGCCGTTGATTTGGCTCACGACGCCGCCGATTCACGATCTCGGCCGGTTCGATCGAAAGCAATGCGCGGCGGCCATCTCACTTCAGGAAGACGATCTTATACCCGGCGTTCCGTGCGACTTACTCTCTGCGGGGAATCCGTGCATCTACGTAGCGCTGCGCGATAAAGCGACCGTCGACCGTGCGGCCATCGACACAACCGCGTTCTACGGCCTCATTCGCGGACGCAATGAACTCGCGTGCGTTTTCGTCTTTACGCCGACATCGGAGGGCGCCTATTCACGCATGTTCGCTCCCGAATACGGCATCGTGGAAGATCCTGCAACGGGAAGCGCTACCGGTCCGCTCGCGGCATTCATGATGCGCAACAACCTCGTTTCGAAGAGCGACGGCACCGCGTTCGTCAGCGAACAAGGAACGAAGATGAAGCGGCGCAGTCTGCTGCACGTGCTCGTTCACGGCGAGAACGGATCAAACGGTATCGAAGTCGGCGGCCACGTCACCCCGGTCGCTACGGCGACCTTGAGCCTGGGAGCGCCGGCGGTAATTCAGTAGCTCTCTCCGGAGATAGGCATGTCCGGCTTTTTCGCAGAGGTCTTCTAGTGTTTCAACCTCATCGGGATCGAGCTTCGTGCCGTCGCGATGGATACCGTAGACGGCAATCGCTATAACGTCGCTGCCGTCTACGATCGGGACGGCGACGCCAGGCGCTGCCCCAAAGGCCTGAAACTCGGCCGGTATATGTACGCTCAAGTCTCGAACGTTTTTCGTTCGGCGCTCGGCGGCAAGTACGCGCAGCAGTTCGTCAGCGGGGTCGAGCAGCTGAGAGCCGAGGAGATTCACTCCCGCGGCGACGCTTACCGGAAATACAGGCCCGTGCGCCCGAAACAAAGCCGCCATCGTGAGATCCAGCTTCTCGTACGGTGCATAAACCACAGCGTTATCAATCATCTCTTCGCGTTCGGCGTTCTGAAGCGTGCGTGCTAGTCGCGAGAGAGACGACTCCGCGTCGTGCTTGCGCCGGTACACGATAAAGTCAACTGCGTGCTCGAGCCAGCCGTAGATTCGATGCAGCGCGAACGCCAACGCGATCGTTAGTACCGCGTCAACGAGAACTGCAGCGCGAACCTGTTTCAGAAAGGATGAACTTATCCAATCGATCAGTCCGATTGCAGCTACGAGGGCGGTGGTCAAGGCACCGTACACAAGGGTGCGGCTGATGACAAAGCGGACGTCGATCACGTGCACTTTTAGAATTGCGTATGCGAGCGCGAGCGGCATGAATACCGTTGAGATTGCGACCGCCGTACTCAGTTGCTGCAGCATCGGAATCTGCGAGAGGATGTTTCGCGCGTCGTTTGCCACGATGCCGAAGATGATCGCAGCAGCCGCCCAAGCGAAACGCGCGCGGCCCTCGCGCTCCATCAACACCAATCGCGTGACGATGACGATTAGTGCCAAGCTGCTAAAGGCTGTGTCGCCGGCATTGAGCAGACGCGGATCGATGACGGCACTTGTGAAGAGAAAACGAAAAACAACAGCCGCCGACCACAAGCCGGTGAGTGCCGTAGTTACGATGAAGGCGATCCGGCGCCAACCGTTCGGTACGCCGAAGTCGGGTACGAGGACGGAAAACAACAGCAAACACGGTGAGGCTGTCCACGCGAGCGTGAACGGTATTCCGGACGCGAGCTCATATTGCCGCGGCGCAAGGATCGTCCAGACTTCGAGCGGGGCACTCGACGGCATGCTTCCCAGACAGTAGCAGTAAAAAGCCCACGTCATCGGGGACGGACGAACGATAACGAGCGCAATACCTGCGGTCAAAAACACGAGGACGACCGCGAGCCGTACGATCGCAAGTCCGACCGAACCGTGTGCGAGCGGAACGATTCCACGCGTGCCGGCCACGAACGTAACGATATGCATGCCGTCATTTCGCTCCGCGCACGTTGATAGCGCGGTTCCGGGTTGGTAGCCGTAGTGCAACCGTAAGCTGTCGCGAATTAGGAGTGCGTGATCGCGCACGTTGAGGCATCGCAGCACGTCGCCGGTTCGCAGGCCGGCGCGAAACGCCGGCGAGTCCGCGTCGATGCTGACGCGATTTGGTTCAACGAGCTTTCCGGTTGCGACTAGATGAACGCCGCTATAAATTCGCGGCGGCGTCATAAACATCGGCGGCGCAACGCATGCAAAACAAATCGCTGCGAATCCGATGGCTACGAACGCGCGCAACGGGTTCATCGCCTTCATAATACAATGATCGCGATGCCGGCGGCGGAGCTTTGCCCCGGATCAAGAATCCCTTGCCGCCATGACCCAGAGCGATTCCCACATCATTACCGAACGCCGTACCGAGATTGTCTTCCCTCAGGACACGAACGCTTACGGGAACCTCTTCGGCGGCAAGGCCGTCTCCATGATGGACGTAGTCGGAGGCATTGCTGCCATGCGCGCTTGCCGCAAACCGGTCGTGACCGTTTCCATCGACCGGATCGACTTCAAAGAGCCGATCCGCGCCGGCGAGTTTGTCGAAACGGTGGCGCACGTCGTAAAGATCGGCCGTACGTCGATTACTGTCGAGGTTGAGCTATGGGGCGAGCATCCGACCAGCGGCGAGCGACGCCTTGCGACCGTAGGGAAGTTCATCTACGTGGCCGTGACGCCGGAGGGCAAGCCGACCCCCGTCAGGGGCTAGGACGGCAAGGCATGGGCAAGGCGTAAAAGAGGCTTGCGACGGGGGAGAGTCTCTGATACACTCTCCCGGTCGCCGAGGCGGAGCTTGCGGAGCGGGCCCTGCATTCGAGCGAGGCCATCCTGCTTAAGGAGCAATTCGTGCCTCTCACCAAGGAACAAAAGGCGGAAATCGCCGCCAAGTACGGCCGCGGATCGAACGACACCGGTTCGGCCGAAGTCCAGATCGCGATCCTCACCGCGTCGATCAACCAGCTCACCGATCATCTCAAGGTCCATAAGAAAGACCACCACAGCCGCCGGGGCCTCTTGCTCCAGGTCGGCCAGCGTCGCCGTTTGCTCAACTACTTGCAAGCGAAGGACCTCGAGCGCTACCGCGCACTGATCTCAGACCTCGGTCTGCGCCGCTAACAAAAGATCAACCTAAAAAAGCTCTGATTTTCGTGCAGCTCTAGGAGCCGAGGGCCGAAGTTTACTGCGGTAAATGAGGCCCGAGGCGACGACGAGATGCACAAAATCAGCGCTTTTTTTACAGCAGTACTGCCCGGGCGTGACTACCGTGCGGGCGGCGTCGCATTACGCTGAACTCCATCGTAGCTTGCGCGACGATGTAGAGGCCCCGGCCGGATTCGCTCATCAAGTCCAGCGGCAACATCGGCGCACGTTCGAAACCGGGCCCTTCGTCGATCACGTGCAGCACTGGGCGCCGGTTGCTGAAATCGAGAATGACTTCGAGCGATCCCGGCGCATGGCGAGCAGCATTGCCGACCAATTCTCCGAGGACGAGTTCCGCGAATTCTATTCGCTCGCTCGTCGCGCCGCGTGAATGCAACGCCTCGCGAAATTCGCGACGGAGCCGTTGCGCCGCACTGGAATCGAGATTCGGGAATATCCATCGGCGCAGTCCCCGCGCCCGCAGATCGTCGCTCAACATTCGAACCGTCATAATCGCGACGTCGTCTCGCGCGCCTTGCGGAAGCAAACGTGCCTGCAAATACTCGGCGGGACGTGCGGCGCGCGCAAAGTCCGGATCGGCGATCGCCTCGCGCAATGCCGCAACGCCGGCTTCTAAATCGCGCGTCGATTCCGTCAACCCGTCGGTGTAAAAGACGATGACGTCATCAGCACGCACTTGGATCTGTCCCGCGTCGAGATAATGTCGCTCGCGCAAGCCGAGCGGGAGATCGCTGAAGATGAGTTCATCGATCTCACCGGATGCGTGACGAATATACGGCGGCGGATGCCCGGCGCTCGCGTAGGTCATGATGCCGGTCACCGGGCTCAATACGGCGACGAACGCAGTGACGAATCGCTCGGGATCTTCGATGCGCAGCGCCCGATCGGCAGCATTGAGCATCAAGACGGGGTCGGCATGCACTTGCGCCGTGCCCCGAATAATTTGACGCATATTGCTCATCGTGACCGCCGCATCGAGACCGCTTCCCGCGACGTCACCGATCGAGAAGACCAGACGCCCGTCGGGTAACCGGAATGCGTCGTACCAATCGCCGCCGATTTGCGCTTCACCACTGCCGGGGACGTAGACTGCATCGGTCTCCATCCACGGCACGGCCGGCAATGTCTTCGGAAGCGACGCCGATTGAAGCGCCTGTGAAACGCGGTGTTCGCGTTCGTACAACTCGGCGTTCTTGATGGCCAACGCCGTTCGATGCGCCACCTCGGCGAAAAATGCGGCGTCCCCTTCGTCGAATGTGCCGAACTCCGCGGTGCGCGCAACCAAAAGCGTGCCGATCGTTTCGCCGCGGACGGAAAGCGGGGCGCGGAAACGCTGCGCCGCGTCAAGATCGACCGCGCCGGCGCTCGATTGCGCCGTGCGTTTGCCTTCGTTCAGTTCGATCGCGCACCACTGCGCCATTTGCGGCACGGCGGACTTTGTAATGCGTTCGATCATAACGTCCACCGACCACGTCTCGTTGATGATGTTTCCGAGCGAAGCGAGATACGACTGTTGAAGTTCGGCGCGTTTTTGATCGTCGATATCCGTTGCCGTCCCAAACCACCGGACGACGCGGCCTTGCTGATCGCGCAGCGGAAGCGCACGCGAAAGAAACCATCGGAAGACGCCGTCTCTGCGGCGGATGCGCATCTCGCGCTCGAACGGTTCGCCGCTTTGAAACGAACGCTCCCAATCTACGCGAATCGCCTCGCGATCCTCGGGTGCGTACGCATCGGAACTGAAGGTGCGCAGACCTGTATAACGGTACCACGCGTCGTTCACGTAATCTTGAACGCCGTCGCCTCGCACGGACCAGGCGATATTCGGCATTGCTTCGGCGAGCATGCGATAGTGCGATTCGCTCGCCGCGAGAATCGCGTTACTCCGCATCTCGTCGTCGATATCGGTCGCCGTACCGAACCAACGCGTGATCTGCCCGGATGCATCGCGTAATGCGGACCCGCGTGCGAGAAACCATCGATAGGCGCCGTCGTGACGACGCAAGCGGTAACGGTGCTCGTACGCCTCGCCGGTTTCGAACGACCGCTTCCAGCGTTCTACCGTCGCTGCGAGATCGTCGGGGTGGACGAAGGTCGTGAACGACTGATCCATCGTCTCTTCGGGTTTTCTCCCGACGTACTCGGCCATCGCGCTGTTGACGTAATCTTGTACGCCGTCCGCACGCGTCGACCAGACGATGTTGGGAACGGCTTCGGCAATAACGCGCAACTGCCGTTCGCGCTCGATCTGCGCGACATGCCGGTCTTGAATGTCGACCGCGGTACCGATTCGTGAAAACGGCATTTCATCGCCCATTTCCGTGCGCACCCATCGCAGCAAATGCCAACGATACGTACCGTCGCTGCGGCGCCGGAACCGAAACTCCACTTCCACCGCACCGCTGCGCAGTGCATGCATCAAACGCCCGAGGTCTTCGGGATGTACGAGCGCGTTGCGCTCTTCGATCAGCGACCCCACGCCGAGACCCGTGTATTCATACCAAGCGTGATTGACAAAGGTGAGCCGGTCTTCGCGATCGGTGGTCCAGACGAGCATGGGCAGCGCGTCGGCGAGCACTTTGAAGCGGTCGTTTGCGCGTTCCATCGGATCGGGCTCGTCGACGATGCCGATCCATTTCCGAACGGCACCGCTCGTATCGCGCACCGGAAACATTGCACCCGTAAAGAGGCGGTAGCGGTCGTCGACCGAGCGCAAACGGTAACTGACGAGGTACGGCAGTCCGTGCGCGGTGTTTTCCTTAAACCGGTTTTCTACGAGGTGCAACTCCGCCGGATGCAGCGCGAGTTGCCACCCCAAACCCACGGACTGTTCGAGGGTGAGCCCCGTAAACGCGGTCCACGCGGGATTAAAATATTCGCATGAAAGGCCGTCTCCGACGACCCAGACGATCTGACGCAAGCCGTCGGCGAATGCCGCAATCGCGTCGAGGTCGAATTCATCGCGGAACTTGGGAATCACGAAGGGATCACCGCCACGATGATCCCTTCTCAAAACCGGCTGCTAGTTTCCTGTTACGAGCGTTTACGCGCATACGCGCGCCTCGCGGCTTCTTTGATGGCGGCCGTTCCCATGCCGTAGTACTCGATCAATTCAACCGGATCGCCCGATTGACCGAATTGATCGCGCACGCCGATGAACTCGATCGGGACAGGCTGACGTTCCGCGAGGATCTCCGAAACGCGCGACCCCATGCCGCCGTGCACTTGGTGTTCCTCCACCGTAACGACCGCACTGCAGTGCTTTGCTGCATCGACAATCGCCGGCTCGTCCATCGGCTTGATCGTATGGTTGTTCACCACGCGGCACTCGATGCCGTCTTCGCGCGCGAGTTCGTCCGCTGCGATGAGCGCATTATAGACGAGAATTCCGCACGCAACGATGGCGACGTCGCTGCCCTCGCGGAACGTCTGCGCCTTGCCGATTTCGAACGGCGTCTCTTCCGTCGTCACGATCGGCGATTTCTCACGCGCAAAGCGTAAGTACGTCGGGCCGAACGTTTCCGAGAGCGCGAGCGTTGCTTTCTTCGTTTGTACCGAATCGCACGGCACGACGACGAACATGTGCGGAATCACGCGCATGATCGCGATATCTTCGATCGCCTGGTGCGTCGCGCCGTCCGGTCCGACCGAAACGCCGGCGTGCGCGCCCGCGATCTTCACGTTCGTTTCGTTGAGCGCCATGATCGTGCGCACTTGCTCCCACGAGCGTCCCGGATTGAACATCGCGTACGAAGCAATCCACGGAATTTTTCCGGCCGCGGCGAGACCGCCCGCCATCGCGACGAGCATCTGCTCGGCAACACCGATCTCGAGATATTGCGCCGGATGCGCTTTTTTGAACCCTTCCATGCGCGTCGATTCCGCGAGATCGGCGCAAATCGCGAGCACGTTCTTGTTGCGGTTTCCCGCCTCGATCAAGCCTTCGCCGAAGCCGTTGCGCGTCGGCAGTTGCTTGACTTCCGCAGTGTTGCGGTAGTCGACCAGATGCATCGCGCGAGCCGCCGCATCCATCACATCGGTGCTAGACATTGGCGAGAATCCTTTCGCGTTGCGATTCCAGTTCGGCAAGTGCTTCGTCGGCTTGCGCCTTATTCGGCGGCTTTCCGTGCCACGTGTAATCGCCTTCCATATAACTCACGCCCTTGCCCGGAACCGTGTTCGCAATGATGATTTGCGGTTTGCCTTCGACGCGCTTCGCTCGTTCGACCGTGTCGATGAACGCTTCGATATCGTTCCCGTCGCATTCGAACACTTCCCAATTGAACGCGCGATACTTATCCGCGAGCGGCTCGAGCGGCATCACGTCTTCGGTGCTGCCGTCGATTTGAATGAAGTTGCGATCGATGATGCAGGTCAGGTTGTCGAGTTTGAACTTGCCGGCCGTCATCATTGCTTCCCAGTGCAATCCACACTGATGTTCCGCATCGGAGGTGACGACGAAGACGCGCCAGTTCTTTTTGTCGAGCTTCGCACCGACCGCCATCCCGACGCCTTGCGCGAGCCCTTCACCGAGCGGACCGGAGGTCGTTTCCAGCGCCGGCAACTTCACCCGCTCCGGATGGCCTTGCAAACGCGAACCAAACTTCCGAAGCGTCAGCAATTCTTCGACCGGAAAGTATCCGAAATTGGCCATCGCCGAGTAGCGAACCGGTGCGATGTGTCCGCAAGAGAGCAGCAGCCGGTCGCGGTCTTCCCACTCCGGACGCTTCGGGTCGTGGTTCATCACGGCGCCGTACAGCGCGGTAAAAATGTCGGCCATGTCCAGCGACCCGGCTGAATGCCCGGAGCCCGCCGACAAAAGCGAGCGAATGATCCCCTGTCGGACGTCATTCGCCTTGAGTTTGAGCTCCTTGAGGCGCTCGGCAGTGACGGATTGCATACGGCCCCTGTTATACCAGAGCACGCGTGCCCGGACCTAGCGGCTAGGTCGGTTAGCTTTTCTCATTGCGGCTGTGTGTGCTTTATGGCACGACAGGCATAGAGTCTCGAGATTGCTCAGGTGGTGCAAGCAGCTGAGTCGGACGTGCGCGCCGCGGGCTTGTTCGATGTGATTGACTTCGACGCGGTGGGTCTTGCGTAGCGCGCTATAGTTCGGCGTGCCGCGTTTGGGTGCGCGTTCGCCGCAGCGTTTACAGCGATATTTGTCGCGGCGTTTTGCGGCGCGGCGCGCGAGTGTCCACCAATGATTGTTCCAGAAGGCGTTTGCACATTTGTCGCTGCACCACGTTCGCCGCCGTTTCGGCAGCTCGGATGCGCACCACTTGCAACCGTCGCTCGCGAGTTGCACGAGCGAACAGGTCTCCATCAACTCACGAGAGCGATACGCGGGCTGCTTTCTATCCATTGTTCGAAATCGATTGCGGTCATGGGCTGTGCGGCCGCGAATCCTTGCATGTATTTGACGCCGGCCGTTCGGATCGCTGCACGGTCGTCAGCAGTTGCGACACGCGTCGCGATGACGTCCCACCCATAGACCTGCGAAATCGCAACGATCGCTTCCATACCGCGTCCGGTCGCACCGCCGGATGGTAGAAGCACTTTCGACGGTTTCACGAAACGAACGGCGAGCGTTTCGAGCATCGCGAGATCGAGCGGGCTATCGCCGAACCCATCGAGTCCGACATATAAACCGCAGCGTTCAGCCGCCTCTGCAAACGAACGGTGCGCGTCCAGGTCGTCGCTGAATCGCCTCCAGTCCAGTTCCACGGCGAGCATTGATGCGTCGGTTCCGCTTGCATCGATCGCTCGCAACACGCCGTTGAGTATCTCCTCACTCGCAACGCCGATGTTCACGTGAATGCGCATGACGCCTTGATCGCGCCACTCGTTCGCGTAGCGTAACGCGCGACGCGTCACCCACGCATCGAGGTGCTCGAGTGACTTGCGCGCGCGCGCCGCTTCCATGGTCGTGAGCGCGGATTGCACGCCGCTTCGGGGATGAAGCGACCGTAACAGCGCTTCGGCCGCAACGACTTCTCCGGATTGCACGTCGAAGATCGGCTGGAAGCACAGCAGAAACTCGCGGTCGTACGCTTCTTCGACATCGATGCTCATTGCACGGACGTCGCTCGGCGTGGCGCCCGGCACGAAAACGCAGTAGCTTTGCCGCTGGCGCTTGGCTTGATACATCGCGAGATCGGCGTGATGCAGCCACTCGTCTTCGTTCGACGCGTGTTCGGGGAAGAACGCGATGCCGATGCTCACCGACACGCTTTCCTCGCCGTAGCTGATATGTAAATCGCGCACGCCCTCGGCCAAACGCGCTGCCGCCGCAGTGGCTTCCTCGTAACTACGCACCATCGGCAGCACGACAGCGAATTCATCGCCGCCGATGCGGCCGACGAATTCGTTGGAACGCAGTGCGTCGCGCATCTTCGTTGCAATGGACTTCAGCGCCGCGTCGCCGTGCGCGTGACCGTAGCGATCGTTGACGTTCTTGAAACCGTTCAAATCGATGAAGAGTAGCGCCGAACGCGTTTCGTTGCGGTTGGCGGCGATGACGGTCTCCGTCAGGCGGCTCATCGTCGACCAGCGATCCGGAAGGCCCGTCAGATGGTCCAACATCGCACGCCCTTCGGCTCGCGCAGAGCGGAAGCGCAGCAGGTGCGTAAGCACGTCGAGGATGACTTGCGCCTGCGCTTCAAAGGCATCGCGCTGCAGGCGGCCCGTCCGTTCACCCAGGAGCAACGCCCAACGCCGGTCGTCGGCGGTGAAGGTCGAGCAGAGCGCGTCTTTCACGGCCGCAGCCTTGCGCAGGACACCAGATCCGCGGTCGCCGAGCTCTTTGCGGTCGTTCTCCCATTCCACGGTTTCATCGAGCAGCGTCGGATCGGTAGAGCAGACGAATCTCATCCCGGACGTCTGCATTTCGAGAATCGCAGCCACGTCGGCGCCGGTCACGCGAGCAGCTTCTAATAACGCTTCGGCAATAACCTGTGGCAATTCTGTTTCAAGGCGCGCGAGAAATGCCCGCATTGCAGCAATCCGCGCGAATGCGAGGGCGCGATCTTCCGATGGTACAACGCTACCAGCGTCGCCCAGTATAGACTGAACGAGTCCGAAGATATCGTCAAACACCGCTCCGCCTGTTTCGCCGCTCAAGGCGAACTTCATGTATAGGCAGTCATAAAGTCCCATGCCGTGACGGGACGCCCAAACTTATACCCCTGAAGCTCGCGGCACCCGATCCCGCGTAGAAAATCGGCCTGTCCGTCGGTCTCGACGCCTTCGCCGATTACGTTCATTTCGAGCGAATCCGCGAGTGCCGCCACCGATCGGCAGATGGCACGACTGTAGTTATCGCTCTCGGCGTCTTTCACAAACGCGCGGTCGATTTTCAAACACGTCACCGGGTACGATTTTAAATACGACAACGTATTGTAGCCCGTGCCGAAATCGTCGATCGCGATCGAAATGCCGGAATCGCGCAACCGCTGCAGCGTGGCAACGGCACTCGGAATGTCCTCGATCAGGAGTTGTTCCGTAACCTCGAGCTGCAGCGCGTCGGGCTCCCAACCCGTTTCGTCGAGCGCGTCGTTGACGTGGCCGACCAACTTGTTCGATTGCACGTGACGCGGCGAGACATTGACGTTGAGCCGCAACTTCGACTGCATTTCTTTGCGAATGGCGCGCGCGTCGCGGCACGCGCGATCGATCGCCCAACGGCCGATGTCGACGACGGCGTCGCTTTCTTCGGCGATATTGAGAAACACGTCCGGCGTCAGCAGTCCAAGATCCGGATGCTGCCACCGCAGCAGTGCTTCGGTTGCTATGACCTCACCGCTCGCTGCATCTATGAGCGGCTGATAGTACATCGCAAATTCATTACGGCGCACCGCATTTGCAAGATCGCGCTCGAGCCGGCTGCGCACGCTCATCTTTCGGTCGAGCGCGGGATCGTACGACATCGTGCCGCCGCGCATCGTCGCTTTTGCGGTGTACAACGCGATGCCGGCATTTTGCAGCAGCGTTTCGCCGGTGCCGTGATCGGGATGACGCGCGAGACCCATCGTCGCGCGTACCACGATCTCCGTATGCCCTGCCGTAAACGGTGCGTCGAGTGCGTCGCGCAGGCGCTCCACGTCGCGATCGACGACGGGTCGATCCGCCGGTTCGATCAGAAAACACGCGAATTCGTCGGATCCCAAGCGCGCGATGTAGTGGCCCTCATCTTCGAGAAAACGCATGCGCTCCGCGATCGCGCGCAAAAGTTGATCGCCGACGGCGTGGCCGGCAAGCTCGTTCACTTGCGCAAACCGGTCGATGTCGAAGACGACGAGTGCGCCGGTTCGCGCCTGATCCAGGTACGCGTTGAGCGCTTCGATCAATTGGTGCCGGTTGAGCAGACCCGTCAAAGGATCGTGCGTGCTGAGGAACTGGACGGCGTTTTGCGCTTGCGCGAACTCCGTGAAGTCAAAGACGCTGCCGACGCTGCGCGCTGCCGTTCCGTTCGAGCTCGGAAAATAGGTCCCAAAGGTCCGAATGTGGCGCACCTCGCCGCTCGGGCGCACGATGCGGCATTGCAGCGATTCGCGCCCGAAGACGTCGAATGAAGTGCGATCCTCAGGATGGACGCGTTCGAGCAATTCCGCGTAGCGCAGTTCCGTGGTTCCTTCGGGAAGCCCCCAAATCTGCGCAAACGGCGGTGACACGTTGACTTTTTGATTTGGAATATCGACGACGTAATATGCGAAGCTCGATACGCTCTGCGCGTGACGCAAGGCTTCGCGCAACTCATCGATCTCGTGTCGTAGCCGCGCGTGGTCGGTCGTATCGATTCCGACGGCAATTGCGCCGTCTATCTCACCATCCGTAGAATGCAGCGGCATCGCTTGTCCATCGATATGCGCGGAACCGAGATCCACGGAAAAATTCATGCGTTTTCCGCGTAACGCTGCGCGCAATGCGCGCAATAATCGACCGGCTTTCGGCCACGCCGAATCAAGCGGTTGCGCGGAGGAGCGAAGCGCGTCTAATTCTTCGCTCATGCCCGGCGGACCAAACGCGGTCGCAAGGCGCAACATGCGATCCGTCACCAGCACGACGGCCGGCAGCGGTTGTCGCTCTGGCGGCATCGCCGGAGCTCTCCCTTCGCCACAGCAAGCGGCAGGATGGCAGGGACCCGCATCTGCCTCCCTCTGCCTGCCCGGTTTATCAGTAGCCTATCGCGGCTCCTGCGGGATGACGACGGTCCGTCCCGCCATAACGCATACCGGTTTTTGGATCGATAACGATCGCTTGCGCGGAACCCCAGAACGGAACTTCCGAAAATGCGTAGCCGTCCGTGCGTAACGCGTTCATCGTTGTTGCCGTAAAGGCATTTGGCTCATACTGAATTTGATCGGGTAGCCACTGCATATGCATGCGCGGCGCATCGACGGCCTGTTGTACGTTCATTCCGAAGTCAAAGACGTTCAGGATTGTTTCGAGCGCGATGGTGATGATGCGCGATCCGCCGGGGCTGCCGGTGACCATCGCAAGTTTCCCGTCGCGCAACACCATCGTCGGCGTCATCGACGAGAGCGGACGTTTTCCGGGTTGAATGTCGTTGCGTTCGCCTTGCACGAGACCGAACATGTTCGGCACGCCGGGTTTCGACGTGAAATCGTCCATCTCGTCGTTGAGAAAGAATCCCGTGTGCGGCGCGACGACACCCGAGCCGAACCAGTCGTTGATCGTGTACGTGACGGCGACCGCATTTCCGTCTTTGTCGACGATCGAGTAGTGCGTCGTATCGTCGTTTTCGTGCACGGTTATGTGAAGACCGGGCTTCACTTGTTTCGACGGCGTCGGATCAACGGGAGCGATCGACTTACGCAATGACGCGGCGTAGCGCGGATCGAGAAGCTGCGCGATAGGATCGTGAACGAACGCCGGATCGCCGAGATACGCGTTGCGGTCGGCATAGGCGCGGCGTTCCGCTTCCACGACGTAGTGCGTCTCTCGCGGGCTGTGCCAGCCCCACTGCGCGAGCGGATACGGCGAGATGATGTTGAGTATTTCGCAGAGCGTCACGCCGCCCGAACTCGGCGGTGGCGCCGAGACGACGTCAAGATCGTGATACGTGCAATGCACTGGCTGCGATTCGTCAACGGTGTAATCTGCGAAATCACGCATCGTCAGCAGGCCGCCGTTGCGCTGCGATGCGTCGACGATGTTGCGCGCGATCGCACCTCGATAGAAGGCGCCGTCGCCGTCGCGCGCAATTGAATCAAGCGAAGCACCGAGATCGCGCTGCACGATGCGTTCGCCGACGTGCGGTTTTTCACCGAAGGCCCATCCGCTATAGCCTTCCGCGGGCGAGCCTTCGAACGGGATCATGTCGCCGGGTTCGACGACGTACCCGTTTCGCGCAAGATCGATCGCGCTCGACATTACGCGCGATCGCGACATCGTTCCGTATTCGCGCAACGCGCGATCCAAGCCCATCACGGTTCCGGGCACGCCGATAGCGAGCCAGCCCTTGCGCGATTTCTCCGGATCGACGTTGCCGCGCGCGTCGAGATACATGTCGCGAGACGCGCGCTCTGGTGCCTTTTCTCGAAAGTCAATGAACCGCTCGCGTCCGTCGTGCATTCGGATGAGCATGAACCCGCCGCCACCGATGTTGCCGCAACATGGGTCTACGACTGCAAGTGCATACCCGACGGCCACCGCCGCATCGACCGCATTACCTCCAACTTTTAGGATGTCGACGCCGGTTTGTGTTGCCAGATGCTGTTCCGTGGCGACCATCGCGTTCGTACCTGCGGCCGGCGCGAGTGCCGCAGCGAGAAGTAATGCAGCAAATATCATTGTTTTGGTGCTCTTCTGTCAGGATTGGTTGCAACCATCGGTGTAAATAATCGACATATACTGGCAACATCTCAATGCAGTCTAACGGCCCCGGGCTGAGCGACTGGCACCGCGAGCGGCGCCTGTGGCGGCTTGTTGCCCGGTACCTCATTTTGACCCTGGCAGTCATTGCCGCGATCCTCATTGCCTTTTACGAGCTGCGCGTGCTCGAAATCAGCGACGATCGCGCCGGCAACCTGCGCCTGGAAGCAAACCGCCTGTTGGAAGCGCAGATCAACGAGGAGACAGCCATCCGCGGGTACGCCGTAACCGGCGACCGGCGTTTCCTGGGGCCGTACTTCGACGGGAAAGCGCAACTCGAAGGCTCCGCTAACCGGATGGCGACTGAACGGCGCGCGCGTGGCGCTGAAGCCGCGACCGTTACGCATTTTACGGCGCTGCACAACCAATGGGAGAACAATGTCGCCCAACCGGTCCTGCGCGATCCCGTCGCAGGTCGCGACGTTGGGCTCGAGATGAATGGGAAGGAGTTAGTGGATTCCATGCGCGCGGACCTTGCTGCGCTCGACGCCATGGCGGCTCAGGACGCGCAAGAAAATACCCGACTCACGCACCTCGTGCAATACTTAGAGGCGTTAGCGATCATCGCGGTAATCGCGATCATCGGCGTTCTTGCGCTCGTTTACGAGCGACGGTCCGTCGACGTCCAAGCGCGGGCATTTGCGGAAATCACGGAGTCGAGCCACACGGCAACGCGCATCGGCGAATGGCGCATGAAAGTCATTGCCATGCTCGCGCATGATTTTAAATCGGCACTCGCCGTCATATCGGCGTGCGCCGACGTGCTCCAAGAGTTTCCGGAAAAGCGTGACGACCCCGGGCCATATCGCGGCATCCACGAATCCGTCGAGCAACTCTCCGAGATGACCGATGAAGCGCTCCTGATGGCGCGTATCGCAAGTGACGCGCTCAAGATCAAACACGAGCGGGTCGAACTCGCGCCGGTCCTCCATAGCGTCGCCGCGCGCTACCATCAGCTGCACCCGATCCGCGTGCAGGCCAAAGACGAAGCGGTCGAAGGGGACGAAGCCTATTTACTGCGCGCGTTCGACAACGTCATCAGCAACGCAACGAAATACTCGGCGCCGTTTCAACCCGTCGATATCGAGGTGAAACGCGACGGCAGTGAAATCGAAGTCCTCGTTCGCGATCGCGGCCAGGGAATCGATCCTGAGGATCTACCGCACATCTTCGAAGAGTACTGGCGAAGTCCGCATGCAACCGGCGCAGTCGGCGCGGGTGTCGGACTCTTCATCGTTCGAAAAATCATCGACGCGCACAACGGATCGATCGACGTGATCAGTCTTCCGGGTATCGGGACGACGCTCTACGTCCGGCTCCCCGCAATAAGCGATCCACCAAAATAAGGGGACCGTTTTCACCATGCGCATCGGCACGCATGTAGGGACGAACGCCTCTGCATTACGCATAAGCGGCAGGCGTATCATTGCTCCACCATGTCACACTTGCTGGCCGTTACGTCGCGCTATCCGTTCGGTCATCAAGAGTCGTATCTGAACACCGAACTGCAAGAATTGAAACAGTATTTCGGTCAGATCACGATCGTGCCGGTTCGTGCGCCCGACGGCATCCGCCGTCATGCCGTTCCGGAAGGCATCAACGTTCTCGAATGGCCGCTTTTTGATACGGAAGTCGCCGTGCGCGCGAGCGCGGCACTGGTACTTCGGCCCATCGGATGCTGCAGCGCGCTTGCGCAACTGTTCGCTTCTCACGATCCGGGCAAGACGAAAAACGCGGCGATCGTTGCCAAAGGACTCGCCCTCGGGCAGTGGGCGTGCGAGCACCGCGTTACGCACGTGCATGCGTATTGGATGTCGACGCCGGCGAGCGTCGCATTTATTGCCGGGTCCGTTGCGGAGCTTCCGTGGAGCGCCACCGCGCACCGCTGGGACATCTACGAGAAGAACGCATTCGATGTTAAAGCACGCGCCGCAACGTTCGTTCGTACGATTTCCGACCGCGCGACGCGCGATCTTCGCGCGCGCATTCCCTCGCTCGGATCGCGCATCGTCGAGATTCGCCTCGGCGCGCGGGTGCCGACGCTCCCAACGACCGGATGGCGATCCTCACGCGTCGTGCTGCGCATCGTATGCCCCGCGGCACTCGTCCCCGTCAAAGGGCACGACGATGTGCTGCAGGCAATTACATTGCTTCGCTCGCGCGGTATCACCGTGCACTGCATCTTCGCCGGAAGCGGCCCGTTACGTCCCATGCTCGAAGCGCGGGCGCGCAAATTGGGTCTGGGCGGCGTCGTGCAATTTGCGGGACACGTTCCACAGCGCGTCTTACACCGCTGGTATCGCAGCGGAACCGTCGACGCGGTCGTGCTCGCGAGCCGCGCCGACGGCGAGATGATGATGGAGGGTCTTCCCTCGGCGCTCATCGACGCGATGGCGTACGGCGTTCCGGCCGTCGTGACCGACTCGGGAAGCATCTGCGAATTGATGGATGATTCATGCGGCTATCTCGTCCGTTCGAATTCGCCGGAAGCGATCGCCGTTGCGCTCGCACGCGTGCACATGGATCCGCGCACCGCGTATCAACGCGCGACCCGCGCATATTATCGCGTCAAAGCGCTCCACGACGTGCACACGCAAATGCGTAAACTCGCGTCGGCATTTCTCGTGTCGGGCGGTGCTGGATGAATGTCGCCGTCGTCGGTCTCGGCTTCAGCGGCCTCTCAACTGCCGCGCTTCTCGCCGCGGGCGGGCACGCCGTGTGCGCGTACGATACGAGTTCAAACGTGCGCCGAACTTTGCGCGCCGTGACAGGGTTTAGCGGCGAACCGTGCGTGTATCGCGCCGTGGAACAGGCACTCGCGCTCGGCGACCTGCGGTTTGTCGAACGGATTCCGGCGGCAGACGCGTACATCATCGGTGTGCCGGCCGAACATCTCGAAGAAACCGCGGGCGTGGTTGCACGCGCAGCCCCGCCGGGCTCGATCCTCGCGCTCGAATCGATCGTCGCGCCCGGAACGACCGAACGCATCTTCGAAGCGGCGCTGCGCGGCGCGCACCGCTCGATCGATGGCTATCATGTGGCGTACTGCCCGCAACGTGTCACACCCGGCGCGTTCATTCGGGAACTTCGATCCAATCCGCGCATTATCGGGGGGCGCACGAGAGAAGACGCGCTCATCGTCCGCGATCTTTATGCGAGCTTTTGCACGGCGCCGATCTCATTGACGACGACGATCGTTGCCGAAGTCGTGAAAAACGTCGAGAATGCGTACCGCGAGGTCAACATCGCCTTTGCAAACGAACTGGCGATCTTCTGTGAAGAATTCGGCGTCGACGTCTGGGAGACAATCTCGCTTGCAAACGCGCATCCCTGCGTCGACGTTCTTTCTCCCGCTCCGGACGTACGCTCGGATTTGAACCCGATCGTCACGGATGTCATTCAGGCGGCGCGTCGCGTGAACGAACGCATGCCCTATCATCTCGTCGCGCAAATCGGCGAATTGGTCGGACCCGGTGCGGGACAGAAAATCGCGATCCTCGGTGCGCCCGCGATGGCCATCGATGCGTTGCTTCGCGAACGAGGATACGAGGCGGCGATCTACGATCCCATCGTGCGAACGCACTCGCTCCCGCTGTGCGATACGTTGCGTGAAACGGTCGCTGATGCGCATGCGCTCGTGCTGCTGGCGGCGCATCACGTCTTCTCGCGCATTACGCCGAGCAGCGTCGGTCCGCTAATGCGCGCGCGCCGCCTCGTCGACACGAGAAATTTCTTCGACACTGCGCAGTGGCGCAAGGCCGGATTCGATTGTTACACCCTGGGACGTCCATTCGAGCGCCGGCGACATATGGAGCTCGTCTGACCGTCACGGAAAACACGACGGCCGGCGGATGCCTCGCCGGCCGTGCGTTCGGTGGTGGGGCTTAGGCGAGCCCGCTGCGTATGGCGTGAACCGCGGCTTGCGAACGTGTCGTGATGTGAAGTTTCGAGAAGATGTGACTCACGTGGTTCTTCACCGTCTTCTCCGAGAGAGCAAGACGTTTGCCGATGTCGCGATTCGAGAGTCCCTGCGCGATCAAACGGATGATTTCCATTTCACGCGGCGAGAGTTCCGCAACACCGTCTCTGCGCGAGGAACCGCGGCGGCGGAAGTACGTTGCGGCGACACGAGGATCTACGTAACTAGTGCCCCGTGCGACGCTATGAATGGCTGTTACCAGCTCTTGCAGCGAGGAGTCTTTGACGATGTACGCGTCCGCACCGGCGGACAAGCAGTACTGCAAGAGGTCGGGTTGCGGGTGCATTGATAGGGCGCAGACGCGCAGCGACGGATTGTGCGACCGGAAGAATTCAATCGCTTCGTCGAGATCGTCAGCGTCATCGATGTCTACCACAACCACGTCGGCGGCTTCCCGGGAAGCGATTGCCGTTTCACGGCTCGCCGAGATGCCGACGACTCTTATCTCCGGGTCTGACGAGAGCGCCTGCGCAACGGCTTTTGCAAAGAGAAGCTGCTTTTCGACGATGTACACGCGGATCGTCGCCTGAACGACGGTAGCCAAGAGTTCTCTCCCTCCAACCTCATTGGGACCCGCCCGTATGGCGCCGAACCCCCCGTACGAGCCCTCGCTCGGATCCCATTGAGAAATCCGCGATATGGATGGAACGCTGAAATTCAGAGTAGGTCGTAAGTCCCTCAGCCGATCCGCCCACCACGCGGGATGATTGTAAGAGGCTCGTGCTCAGCAAGCGCGGCCTCAGGCGATAACCGTAGCGGTCAGGTGGGTTGGTTTTAAGAAGATGTGGATAAGGCGTGAATAAAACCCCGCCGTTTCATGATGGTTTGATTACGACTACCTTAGAAAAGGGGTGTGCCCTTCATGTTCATAAGCCCCTTAATCTCCCGGGCCTTTGGTCGCCCGTCCTGTGAGTAAGTAGCTGATGGTCCCATGGGACGCACGGAGCCTTAACAGGACTCTCAGGTGCCCGCCGCCCGGTTGCTGTAGGATGGGCAGGTGAGCGTTTCAAGCGTCGCCGCACAGAATCCGTACCAACAGGCCTACGCCTCGATCGAGACATGGTCGGCGTCATACCTCATGCAGGCGGCCGAAAACGGCGCGCCCGCGATCCCGCAGTTTAGTGGTGGCGAATCGGTCGACGCATTCGCCCAGCTGACGAACATGCTTGGTGCGATGCAAGCCGGCGTCCACAACGGCACCTACGGCGACGGCACCGGCGCGTCAATCGACACGACCGCCTAGCCGTCCCCAGGGACGCGCGGGGATCGCCTCGAACCACGGGCGGTTCATTTAAAAGAGCAAAAACAAAGAAACTAGGAGTAATCGTGCCCGAATCCGTGACCCTTGAGGTCGGCGGGCGCACGATGGTCATTGAAACCGGCGAACTCGCGAAGCAAGCAAACGGCTCCGCGTTGATCCGCTATGGCGACCAGAACGTCGTGCTCTGCGCCGTCACTGCCTCCGAGAAACCTCGTGAAGGCATCGACTTTTTCCCACTCACCTGCGATTTCGAAGAGAAGATGTACGCGGCCGGTAAGATCCCGGGCGGCTACATCAAGCGCGAAGGACGTCCGTCCGAGCACGCCGTGCTCAGCTCGCGCCAAATCGATCGCCCGATTCGTCCGCTGTTCCCCGAGGGCTTTCACAACGACGTGCAGATCGTCGCGACGGTGCTTTCGATCGATCCGGAACTCGATGCGGACGTGCTCGGTGTCTGCGCCGCAGGCGCAGCGCTTGCGCTTTCGGACATTCCGTTCGATAAAACCGTTGCCGCCGTGCGTGTCGGCCGCGATGAGAACGGCAAGTACATCTGCAATCCGACGCTGCCGCAATATGAAACCGGCGGCATGGACATCGTCATCGCCGGCACGGCCGATGCAGTGATGATGGTTGAAGGCGGCGGCCACGAAATTTCCGAGGAAGATTTCCTCGGCGCCGTCGCGTTCGCGCATAACGAAATCAAGAAGATCGTCAAATCGATCGATCAGCTCGCGAAGAAATACGGCAAAGAGAAGCGCGAATATCCGCTCAAGAAAGTCAACAGCGATCTCGAGAAGTGGGTTCGCAAGAACTTTGCTAAAGACGTCGCCAAAGCGATGCGCGTCGTCGATAAAGGCGAACGCGAAGAAGCACTCGACAAACTCAACGTTGACGAAGCGATCGCGCGTTTAGGCAAAAAAGACGAAGACGTCCGCGACCTTCTTGAAGACGAAAAAATCGCCAAAGATTTCGGCAAGATCATCAAGGCGATGGAAGAGGACGAACTACGCACGATGGTCGTCGACGAAAAGATTCGTCCCGACGGCCGCAAGCCGGATGAAATTCGTCCGATTTGGACCAAGGTGCATTACGTGCCGCGCGTGCACGGTTCAGGCGTGTTCACGCGTGGACAGACGCAAGTCTTCACCGCGGCGACGCTCGGTTCGACGAGCGACGCGCAGCGTCTCGACGGGATCATGGACCTCGAAGAGAAGCGTTACATGCACTACTACAACTTCCCGCCGTACTCGGTCGGTGAGACACGTCCGATGCGCGGACCCGGGCGCCGTGAAATCGGTCACGGCCACCTGGCCGAGCGCGCGCTCGAGCCGGTGCTGCCGAAGAAGGAAGATTTCCCGTACACGCTTCGTTTGATTAGCGAAGTGCTCGAATCGAACGGATCGTCGTCAATGGCGTCGGTTTGCGGTTCCTCACTCGCACTGATGGACGCAGGCGTGCCGATCAAAGAGCACGTCGCCGGCGTTGCGATGGGCTTGATCCTCAAAGGTAAGGCCTACACGGTTCTTACCGACATTCAAGGCCTGGAAGATGCGCTCGGCGAGATGGACTTCAAAGTCGCGGGCACCAAGAAGGGCATCACCGCGATTCAGATGGACATCAAGGTGCAAGGCATCACGATCGACATCATGCGCGAAGCGATGGCGCGCGCGAAGGAATCGCGCTTCTTCATCATCGACAAGCTCGCTGAAACGATCGCCGAACCGCGCGAGTCGCTTTCGAAGTACGCGCCGCGCATGATCGTCATCAAGATCAACCCGGACAAGATCAAGGACGTCATCGGCCCCGGCGGCAAGATCATCAACAAGATCATTCAAGACACGGGCGTCGAGAAAATCGACATCGAGGACGACGGAACGGTCTTCATCACTTCGCTTGACGGCGAGAGCGGTGACAAGGCGAAACAAATCGTCGAGAACATCACCAAAGACGTCGTCGTCGGCGAAACATATCTCGGCACGGTCACACGCACGATCGCAATCGGCGCGTTCGTGCAGATTCTTCCGGGTAAAGAAGGCCTCGTCCACATCTCTCAACTCGCGCCGCAGCGCGTCGATAAAGTGGAAGACGTCGTCAAAGTCGGCGATCAAGTCGAAGTCAAGGTCATGGAAATCGACGGCCAAGGCCGCATCAACCTCTCGCGCAAAGCACTGCTCGCGCCGGGAAGCGATGACGGTCAAGGACAACGCGGCAACGGTGCCTTCCGTCCGCGCGAACGCGAAGAATCGGCAGCCGCACCGGGTGGACCCGGCGCACCGCCGACGCGTCGCCGCCGTCGCCCACCCGGCCGTCACGACGAGTAGCTTGTTGAAAGACGCGTGAAATAACGAGCCCGCATGAAAGTGCGGGCTCGTTTCTTGCTATGCTTGTACGATGCAAACGATCGGGTTGCTCGGCGGGATGAGCTGGGTGTCGACGCAGCTGTATTACCGCGAAATCAATAAGACAATTGCTAGCCGGCTCGGCGGGGCGCATTCGGCAAAATGCTTGCTCTACTCGTTCGACTTTCATGAAATTGAAGCGCTGCAGAGCAGCGGTGAGTGGTCGACGGCTGGCAACGTGCTCGGAGACGCGGCGAAAGCGCTTGCAAGCATCGGCGCGAATTTTATCGTCATCGGCGCGAACACGATGCACTTGGTTGCGGACGACGTCGAGCGCATTAGCGGCTTACCTGTGCTTCACATCGGGGACGCCACGGCCGACGCGTTGGTTGCGGCGGGGATTAAGCGCGCAGCATTGCTTGGCACGCGCTATACCATGGAAAAGCCGTTCATTCGCGAGCGTATCGAGCGGCACGGCATCCACGTGCTGATCCCGGACGACGCGGACCGCGAAACATTGCACAAAATCATCTATGCGGAACTCATCAAGGACGTCGTACGGCAAGAATCGCGCGAAGATGTCCTCGATATCATCGAACGTCTGAACGCCAACGGTGCCCAGGGCATTATCCTCGGGTGCACGGAACTTGAATTGCTCGTGACCCCGCAGTATACCGATGTGCCGCTCTTTCGGACCGCAGAAGTTCATGCTCGAGCCGCGGCGCTTCGAGCAATATGACAGTATGTGTCATATTCGCCCAGCTAGACTTGGCGTAGCTTCACAAGAGAGAGGAATACGCCATGAGTACGACTACGGGCACGCTTGTCAAAGGCATCGATCTCACCGGGTTTCTCGTCAAGGACCCCGCAAAAGCCATCGCGTTCTATCGCGACGTGCTGGGCATCGTTCCCACCCAGATCGACGAAGAAGGACGCGGCGCGGAATTTACGCTCGCGGATGGAACGACGTTTGGCGTCTGGCGACCCGAGGACGGCGAAACCGGCGGGTTTGTGATGTTCGCCGTCGATGATATCACGTCAGCGGTTGGCGAACTGCGCTCGCGGGGTGTCGAGCTGCCCGATCCGATGGAATCGCCGGTTTGTCATATGACGTTCGGGCAAGATCCCGAGGGGAACGGCTTTATCATTCATCAACGTAAGAAATAGCTGCGCCTATTTGTTGAGCACGAAGAACGCAACGAGGGCGGCCGTCATGACGGCCGCCATTCCGTAGCCGACCGCGTTTGACCACCAGTTGTTCGTGTACCGGCCCATGACGCTTTTATTCGAGCCGGTTAGCGTGATGATGCACAAAAGAAACGGCGAGATGATTCCGTTGAGCACGCCCGAGTAATACAGCAATTTGAACGGCGGTACGTGGAAGAGATTGACGATGACGCCGATAAGACACGAGAGCGCGATGATCCCGTAAAAATGCGGCGCGTCGCGGAACGCGCATCCCAAGCTTGACCGCACTCCGAGCGCGCCGCAGATTGCGTACCCCGAAGATGCGGCCATCACCGGGACGGAGAGCAAGCCCGACGCGACGATTCCCAACATAAAAAGTAGGAAAGTATGCGGTCCTGCAAGAGGCATCAGCGCTTCAGCGGCGTCTGCCGCAGTCTGAATGTTCGTTTTATGCGCGACGAAGAGCGTTGCCGCCGCAGTGATGATCACGAAGAACGTGATCGCGTTCGAAAAGAACATTCCAAACGCCGTATCCCAGTTGAGGTCGCGTATTTCCGACTCGCTGACGCTTGGAAGCGAAGCTCCGGCTTCTTTGAGCCGCCCTTCTTCGAGCAGCTCCTCAACTTCTTCATTCGATTGCCAGAAAAATTCGTACGGCGAAATCGTTACGCCGAGCACCGCGATGAACGCCAGAACAAAGTCCTTGGTCAACTCGACGTGCGGAATGACCGTGCTGCGTAGTGCGTCTCCCCAGTTTACGTGAACCGTGAACGCGGCGGCGACATAGGATAACAATAAGAGACCGAAAAACTTCAACGCGTTCGCGTAATGCTTGTACGGCACGAGCGTTATTAGCAACGTCATGACGATTGCCGCAAGCGCGAGTAAAACGCCGAACGGGATGTGCCAAACAAGCCCGAGCGACTGCGCCATCGCACCGAGATCGGCGCCGATGTTGATCGTGTTCGTGACGACCTGAATGACGATGATGAACCACACGATCGGCCACGCGTACGTCCGTCCCAGCACTCGACCAAGACCGCACCCCGTGACCATGCCGATACGGCCGGCCATTTCTTGAACGGCGTACATAATGGGCGTCGTGAACAATGCCGTCCACAACAAGCCGAATCGGAATTGCGCGCCCACTTGAAGGTAGGTGCCGATCCCGGCCGGATCGTCATCCGAGGTGCCGGTGACGAATCCCGGCCCGAGGCGTTGCAGAATGCTCTTCACAGGTGACTTCTTACGATGACCTTCACGGTAGAACCCATCGGCGTCGTCCACTCGGCGCGAACAGGCCGCAGCGACGAGTACTGGGGCGCGGTTGAATCGACAATCGAACTCGACGAACGTTTTTCATCGGAGGCGCTGACCGGGTTGGGCGAATTCTCGCACCTTGAAGTTGTGTTTTTGCTGCACGGCATCGACGAAAGCGAAATCGAAACGAAGGCGCGGCATCCTCGCAACAATCCGGCGTGGCCGAAGATCGGCATCTTCGCGCAGCGTGGCGCCCGACGGCCGAATCGTATCGGCGTCTCGCGTTGTGCGTTGTTGCGGGTCGAAGGCCGCACGCTCTATGTTCGGGGGTTAGATGCAATTGATGAAACACCGGTCCTCGACATCAAACCGTACATACGCGAGTTCGGGCCTGCCGGCGACGTGCGCCAGCCTCCTTGGGCGACAGAGGTCATGGAGCGCTACTACGACATTAACGAAGTTTAAGAATAGCAGTCTTCTCGGTATGAATCGAGCGTGGCAGACCAAACACAAAAGCAAGCGCCGCTTTCCATGCGGCTTGGCGCCGAATTGCTTGGAACGTTCATCCTCACGTTCGTAGCGGCCGGCGCGGACATCGTCGACCAGCTGTACCCCCAAGGTATCGGCCACGTCGCGCGCTACGTTGCCCCCGGTATTGCCGTCATGGCGATGATTTGGGCGCTCAGCGGCGTTTCCGGTGCGCATATCAATCCTGCGATTTCGATTGCGTTCTTCTTCCGCCGCGCGTTCTCGGGCGCGCTCGTCGCGCCGTATATCGCCGTGCAACTCGCAGGAGCTACAATTGCGGCGCTCCTTTTACGCATCGTGTTTGCGGGCGATATTGCCCTCGGCATCACGAAGCCGCTGCAGCCGTTCACGGAAGCGCAAGCATTTGCGTCGGAAGTTTTACTGACGACAATTCTCGCTTTCACGATTCTCGGCACCGCGGATCAAAAGGCGGTCGTCGGGAAGAATTCGGCAATCGCGGTCGGAGGCGTCGTCGCGATGTGCGGGCTCGCGTTCAGCCCCTTGAGCGGCGCGTCGATGAATCCCGCGCGTACGCTTGGCCCGATGATTGCATCGCTTGATTTCACCCACGCGTTAACGTATATCTTCGCGCCGCTCATCGGCGCAGGAATCGCGGCCGGATTATGCCGGCTGATCTACGGAGCTCCGAAACAAGAATCGCGAGAGAGCGCACAGGGACACGCCGCATGAAACAGCCAGTCAATGCAACGCACTATGAAGCAATTCCGACGCGTATTAAGAACGGCCACCAGGAGCCGCGCGTCAACGCAGTGATCGAAACGCCGAAGAACAGCCGGCATAAGTACGCCCTGAACAATGAATACGGCATTATTGCGTTTCACGAGGTTTTGCCCGATTCCATGGAATGGCCGTACGACTACGGGTTCATTCCGCAAACGATCGCGCCCGACGGGGACCCGTTGGACGTCTTGGTTATCACGGACGACGGCTTATTTTCAGGCTGCCTCATCGAAGTTCGGCTGATCGGCGCGGTACTCGAAACCAAGGATGGCACAAAGAACCATCGCATAATCGGCGTTCCGCTCCCAAGCCCGGGCGCACCGCGCATCACGGACAGCATGCGCGAACCGAACGATCTTCCGCCGGCAATGCTCGACGAGATCTTGCGATTCCTCAAAACGTATTCGGAACGCCAAGGTCATACGATCGTGCAGAAGGGCGTCGTCGGCGCCGAAGAGGCGCTCAAGCTCGTGAAACAGACGCGCAAGGCCTACAAGAAGCAGCGCTAAGCAACATAGCGAAAACGAGCGCTATGGAGAGCATCATCGTTACGGGCGCCTCGACGGGAATCGGGTACGCGACCGCGTTGCGCCTAGCGGAGAGCGGCGCGCTCGTCTTCGCCGGCGTCCGGAAAGAAGCCGATCGCGAACGGATGAGTGCCGTACACGCGAATATCCGGCCGATCATTCTCGACGTCACCGTACGGGCCGACGTCGTGCGCGCGGTCGACGTCGTGCGCGCGTCGGGATCGCCCTTGCGCGCGATCGTCAATAACGCCGGTATTGCCGTTGCCGGACCGCTCGAGTTTTTACCGGTCGAAGCATTGCGCAATCAGTTTGAAGTGAACGTCATCGGACCGATTGCGCTAACGCAAGCCGCACTGCCGCTCTTGCGCGAAACGTCGGGCCGTGTCGTCTTCATCGGGTCGATCGCGAGCCGGCTTTCCGCGCCGTTCGTTGGGCCATACAGTGCGTCGAAGAGCGCGCTCGCAAGCCTTGCCGACGCGCTGCGCCAAGAACTTGCGCCGTTCGGTATCTCGGTTTCGTTGCTCGAGTTTGCGTCAGTGAAGACTCCGATCTGGCAAAAAGGACGCGACGGAAAAGACCGGCTGATCGAATCGATGCCTCCGCACGCATTGCACCACTATGGAGAACTGGTGAATGCAATCGTCAGACAAACGCGGCGTGAAGAACACGAAGGAATGGAACCCGGCGTGATTGCCGATACGGTACTCGACGCGATTCAATCGCCGCGTCCGCGCGAGCGGTACGTCATCGGGCGAAAGGCACGCATTCAAGCCATGGCTGCGCTCTTACCGCCCCGAGCGCGCGACGCGTTGGTAAAACGCGTCATGCAATTGCCCTAGCGGATACGAAGACCGACGGCGGTTTGCTGCGCGCTATACAGGCGCGCGGACGACGCAAACCAGTCGACGTGATCGTTGATGCGGCCGGAGATGCTGCCGTCAAGGTGATCGTAGGGAACGTGATCCAGTAGCGAACGGCCCCACATGACGTCGATACGAAAGTCGTTGCCGTTTGCGTACGTCACCCAAGCGGAACCGATGGTTGCGGGCGACCAGATCGTCGATTGTGCGCGAAGCAGCCACGTCCGAAGCGACAGATTCGGCGCAATTTGCCATGCGACCGAAGCTCCGGCACTCGACGTAGCGGAACCGTCCGCGCCGCCCCATTCGAGCGCGGTGACGGCGGCCCGTGTACGCGATCGATCGCCGAACTCAATCATCGCTTCGTTCGTGTGACCGGCGAGTACGGGTGTTCCATACCCGAAGCCGGCATCGAACGGTGCGTATACGCCGACGTAATTCTGCAACGTGTAACCTGAATTCGTACTGGCGTGAAGCGACCAATCAGCCGCCGGACGAAACGTGAACGAGAAGACACCGTCGTTTGCGTTCTGGGAATAGCGCATATTTGCGCCGATGACGTCAGCATACCCGACGCGGTTGACGCCGCCCGCGAGCAACACGTCGAGCGCGGTCGAATGAAACGTAACGCCGCCGCTTGTACGAGCTTGACCGAGCCACCCGGATATAGTGCCGGGACCGGTTGGGTTCGAAAGATACCACCCGCTGCTTTCGCGTACGTCAACGTGCACGAACGGGGCAATGACCGCGTGGGAATCCACGCCGGCTTCAACATCAGTATCCGACCAAGCGGATGAGATCGGATAGTTCGGTGCCGTGTAGGCGTACGTTCCGTGATCGACGATCGCGGTCACGAATGCATCGAGCGGTCCGCGCGAATGAACCTCTGCATCCGCGGACGAAAACGACGAAAACAACGCATTGGAACCGTCCGGCGAAACGTAGCCCGAACCGGACGACAGTATGACCGAGCCGGCGGTGCCCGGTGTCGTGAACGCATCGGCTAGTGAGACGCGTTGCGCGCGATCCCCAACCTGCGCATTCGAAAACGCAGCGGTCGCCGAAAGGTTGCTCGCGTTCAAAGCGCCGCGCAAAAGCGAATCATCTCCCGTTCCCGCGCGTGTCGTACCGCCGGGAGTTTGCACGACGAACGTTCCACCCTGCGCGTCGTTACCGTACAGATACGCGCGATCGACGCGCAGGACGGAAACCGACGCCGCGCCGCCCTGCGGCACGGTGTCGAACGGTGTGACGTTAGCCGTCACGTCGTAGTCCGGCACCGAATCCAAGACGAACAGACCGCCGTACGGCGTTGCATTGCGATCGGTCGCTGAAGCGCCGGGGATTGTGCCCGACGTTTGGTTCACGACGACAAACGGGATACGTTGCAGCAGCGTGGGGACGTCGTCGGACGGCAAATTCGCGACGTCATCCGGCGTGGGACCTTCGGAGCGGACCGCGTCGTAGCGCTCGACGATTGCCGTGGCAATTCCATCCGGACTCACGGTCGCGTCGGTTGCCCGGCAGTACGCGCACCGAATGCGCACCCGCGTCCCGGCTCCGTCGAAAATGAACGTTCCGTCGGCGGCCGTTCGAACCGTGCCGACCTCCCTAGTTCCTGCGTAGACGGCGACCGTCGCGCCGTCTACCGGGGCGCCGTGCTGGTCGCGCACGCTGCCTGCCACCAGCGCCGTGCTTTGCGGCGCAGCAGCAAGGAGGCTAGCGGCTAGAACGCCGGTGGAGACGTAGTTCATGCAATATTCAGAAGTTGGACTATAATCGAGCTGTGTCCAACCGTCTCGTATCGCGCATCGTCCTCGCAAGCCTGCTGCTCATAGCAACGGGCAGCGCGTCGTTCGCGCTCGCGAATGGGGATGCGCTCACCGCGTTACGCGGCGATGTCCTTGCACCTTCGGACACTCCCGCGCTCCTCGGCCCGATTGACGAACACGGACGCACCGGGTGGGAATGTAAGCCCGAGAAAGCCGCAGCGAGTTCGAATGCATCGATGGGCGAACTGCCACAGGCGTCGCAGTAGCCATATCATGCGTGCAGCTCCACTCGCACTGATCGCAGCGCTGAGCGGAGTCGCATCCGCGCAAGCGCAGACGTACGCTCCAGCGCCCGTACCAATGACGACGTCGGTACCCGCGCTTCATGCGCAAGCCGTAATGCGCGCGGTCACCGAACATTTTCATCGCGGATTGACGGCGATGGACGCACGCGATTGGACGCGCGCGCGGGATGAATTCACGGCTGCATCGCAACTCGATCCACCCGAGCCGCAAGCCTCGACGGCGGCGTACGATGCCGGCATTGCCGATGCAAACCTCGGACGCTACGACGATGCGGCGAAGAATTTTCGTGACGCCGTCGCGCGCGATTCGGGCTTTCTTGCAGCGATGGCAAATCTCGTCGCCGTGGATCTCCGGCGCAACGACATAGCCGAAGCGCGAAACGTCGCGAACCGCTTCGTCGCGCTCGCACCTGATTCGGCGCGCGCACACTATTCGCGTGGACTAGCAGCACTTGCGGCAAACGACCTTGCCACCGCGCGCGACGACTTTTCACAGTTGCTGAAATCGGATCCGAAGTATGCAGTCGCGCATTACGACCTCGGCCTTACCGAAGAGCGCCTCGGTCATTTTGACGCGGCATCGTCGGAATTCTCGGCCGCATTAGATCTCGCGC
>JAFANA010000080.1 GCA_019232905.1 Vulcanimicrobiota bacterium | reverse complement strand
CGATCACGTCGATGCAGGGCTGCACGTTCTCGGGTGAGGTCCCGGCATAGACGCCGAAGAGTCCCGCTTCGCGATAGGCGGCTTGGAACGAATAGACGGTGTAGACGAGTCCGCGCTTCTCACGAATCTCTTGAAATAAACGGCTCGACATTCCGCCACCGAGGACAGTGTCGAGCACCGAGAGCGCGAAACGGCGATCGTCGCGCGCGGAAAGTCCGTGCGATCCGACGATGACGTAGGCCTGCTCGCTGTCTTTGTGACGCACGAGCGTGCTCGGCGTCGTCGACGGCGCGTCGGGCTCGAACGTGTCGCTCGTTCCGCGGAAGTTCGCAAAACATTCGGCGACCAGTTCCACGAAGCGATCGTGATCGACGTTACCCGCGGCAGCAACGACGACGGAGTTCGGCGCGTAGTGGCGTTTCATGTGCGCGCGCAAATCCGCCGGCGTGATACGCGTCACGGTGTCGACGAACCCGATCGTCGGATCGCCGAGATCCGAGCCGCTCCACATCGTCTGCAAAAAGAGATCGTGAATCAACTCGTCCGGCGAGTCTTCGTACATCTTGATCTCTTCGAGGACGACCTTCTGCTCTTTCGCGAGCTCGCCCGGATCGAACGTCGAATGCAGAAACATATCGGCAAGCACATCCATCGCAAGCGGGACATGCCGGTCGATGACCTTCGCGTAGTAGCACGTCGTCTCTTTATCGGTGAACGCATTCAAATTGCCGCCGACGCCGTCCATGGTTTCCGCGATATCGCGGGCGCTACGGCGCGCCGTCCCCTTGAACAGCATGTGCTCGACGAGGTGGGAGATGCCGCGATCGCCGCGCGTTTCGAGCGACGAACCGACGTCGGCCCAGATGCCTATGGTGGCGGAGCGGACGGCGGGCATGGTTTCGGTCAGCACGCGCAGGCCGTTCGGGAGCGTCGTCTTCCTATACACTACGTACTACTTTTGAAAGCGGTGCGGGCCCATTCCTCGTCCACGAAGACATCCTCGCCGCCGCGCAGGCGTTCCGCGAGCGAAGAGGGCGCCTCTCCGCGGCGCGCGCTGAGCGTGAAAACGGTACGCGAGGTGGGTTTGGCGAGATCCCCTGCAACGACTACTCCCTTCCCTACACTAAGCGGCACGGTGGTCCAGATATCGATCTCTTCCGCCTGCGGGGCTGCGGCGAAACATTCGCCGACGAGCGAGGCGATTTCCGCGTAGAACTGGTCGCGCGTGAGCGGACGGTGGAAGTGGACACCGCTGATGCGCAGTCCGAGCACGAGGTGCGCGCCCATTTCGTTGGCCGCTACCTGCATCACCTGGGCCGGCCACTGTTGACGGAAGAGCTGGTCCCCGACCGCAACGGCTATGTCCTTGCGATTTCCGGTCGCACGCGCGTGCGCGTCCAGATCCGCAACGCTCGGCGTTGCCGCAAGCGCCGCGGTTACGGCTAGAGCTACTAAAATCACTGCCACTATAGCAGGTGACTTTAGCCAGCAAAGCTTTAGCTTTGATGGATAAAGTCTAATAGCTTTGCGCAAAATACGCTCTCACGGTCGCGGGCTCGCCGCATGCGACGCAACGTGCGCCCGGCTCGTCGAGCGGACGCGTATTGCGCGTCGTCGCGCCGGTCTCGGCTTTCACGAGCTCTTCGCATTCCGGACGCCCGCACCACGCGATGTCGATCATGCCGGCGCGCGCTTTCGCTTTCGCGAAGAATTCATCGCGGTCACGCACCACAAAGGTATGCTCGTCGAGAAATTGTTTCGCTTGCGCGTAGAGCGACGCTTGGATGTCTTCGAGCAGCGCGCGCAAGCGTTGCGCGAGTTGATCGAGCGGCACCGTCTGCTTCTGTTCGGGATCGCCTTTCGCGCGATCGCGCCGAACGAGCACGGCACTTCCACTTTCCACGTCGCGCGGGCCGATTTCGATACGCACGGGGACGCCGCGAACATCCCATTCTGCGTACTTCCATCCCGGCTGCTGATCGCGGTCGTCGACTTTCACGCGGAAGCCGGCCTTGCGCAGCGCGGCGGCCGCGTCGCGTGAGGCCGCAACGGCACGATCGTCGCCGGAGCGCACAATCGGTACAAACACCGCTTCGAGCGGCGCCATTTTCGGCGGAATGCGCAAACCGCGATCGTCGCCATGCGTCATGATCATGGCGCCGAGCATGCGCCACGACATTCCCCACGAGGTCGTGTACGCGTATTTGATTTGCTGATCGGCATCGAGGAATTTGATGTCGTAGGCCTTCGCGAAATTTTGACCGAGGTCGTGCGACGTCGCCGACTGCAGGGCTTTGCCGTCGGGCATCAACGCTTCGATAGAAAACGTTTCGACTGCACCGGGAAACCGCTCGCTCGCACTCTTGATGCCGGCATAGACCGGAACGGCGGCAACGTTCTCCGCGAACTCGCGATACACGTCAAGCATCCGTAGCGTCTCTTCGCGCGCTTCCTGCGCGTGCGCGTGCGCGGTGTGTCCCTCTTGCCAGAGAAACTCCATCGTGCGCAAGAACGGACGCGTTGCTTTCTCCCAACGCAGCACGTTCGCCCATTGATTGATGAGAATCGGAAGGTCGCGATACGACTCGACCCACTGCGCGTACATCACGCCGATGATTACTTCGGACGTCGGACGGATCGCGAGTGGTTCGGTCAGCTCTTCTTGTCCGCCGCGAGTCACCCAGGCAACTTCGGGCGCGAACCCTTCAACGTGCTCGGCTTCTTTGAGTAAAAGCGATTCGGGAATTAGCAGCGGGAAGTACGCGTTCTCGTGTCCCGTCTCTTTAAATGCGGCATCGAGGTGCTTCTGCAGATTCTCCCAGAGACCGTAGCCGTACGGACGCAAGACCACGCACCCGCGCACTGGTGAATACGATGCGAGTTCCGCCTTAAGGCAAACGGCCGTGTACCATGCCGAAAGGTCGGCGGCCTTAGGAGGGATCTCCTTGACGTCTTTCGACAAGGTGAGGGTCTCGATAGCGTCGGACATGACCGGCCCCGCTTCGGCCCTCGCGGCGACATGGCCTTGTAGCGGGAGCGGCACGGCGGGGCGCGTAAGCCGCATCGACATGCCCAAACTTACCCGCATCTACACACGCACCGGCGATCAAGGGATGACCGGACTCGTCGGCGGTCAGCGCGTGAAAAAGAACGCGCTGCGTATCGAGGGCTACGGCACCATCGACGAAACGTCGAGCGCGATTGGTCTTGCGCGCAGTGCGATGCGGCCGATCCTCGAGAGTACACCGCGCGCGGCACGATTGGACGCGTGGCTCGCGTGGACGCAAGATGCGCTCTTCAATCTCGGCAGCGATCTTGCAACGCTTGCCAAGGATCGCTGGGAGGGCATGCCGTTGATCACGCAGAGCGACGTCGACGCGCTCGAACGCGCCATCGACGAAGCGCAGCGCGATCTTGCGCCGCTCGATAACTTCATTCATCCGGGCGGATCGATGGCCGGTGCGTTTCTGCATCTCGCGCGAACGGTCTGCCGCCGCGCAGAGCGCCTGCTTGTCACGCTGCGCGATGAAGACGGAGATATCTCCGCGGAAGCAATCCGGTACGTCAATCGGTTGTCCGACGCGCTCTTCGTGTGGTCGCGCTGGATTAATGCAGGCTTAAACGAGCCCGAGTATCTTTGGAACCCGGGAACGAAACCGCCCGAATAAAACCCATGCGTATTCCGTTAGCCGTCATTCTTGCGTGCGTTTTTTCGCTTGCGTCGAGCTTGCCCTCGCGCGCTGCGATCGCCGTTTCCGGAATCGTCATCGACGCTTCATCGGGAATCGCCATTTCTTCCGCACGCGTGCAAATCGTGGAGACGCAGGCGACAACGATTACCGACGCGTCGGGGCGCTTTATGGCCGATGTTCCATCGGCCGGTTCGTACCATATCGCACTTTCTCACGCCGGTTATCAACCTGCGCTTTCCGCTACGCTCAGCGTTGCCGCAGCGCCGGTTGCGGTGACGCTCGTCATGCATCGGGCGACGGATAATCTGCGAACGATTGCCGTCACTTCGACATCGCGTTCGCAGAGCTTGGTTCAACCGAGCACGTACACCGTAACGCTCAACGCGGAACAACTGACGCGCAGCGGCCTCGTTCGCTCGGCCGATTCGCTCCGCGAAATTCCCGGCGTCAACAACGGCATTAACGGCGACACCGCAGCGCTCGGCGATGATGTGAACCTGAGCATTCGCGGCATCGGCACGTCGGAAACGGTTGCAGCCATTGACGGCCATCCAATCGGCTACGGCATCAAGGGCGGGTACAACTATCAGCTCTCGCCGGTCTATCCGTACCGCAACGTTTCGGTGCTCTTTGGTTCGGGCGGCAGCGACATTCTCGGTGTCAACGCAATCGGCGGCGTCGTCAATTTCTCGACGCTCGATCCGACGCTCGATGCGCACGTTGGAGCGTCACAAGGATACGGCACGTTTCAGCGCCTCGGGACGAGCGTCGATACGACCGGTACAACCGGAAAAGTCGGGTATGCGCTCTCGTATGGCACCTCAGGCCTTGACGGCCCGTTTCGCAACGCAACGTTTTACCAACCCGCAGCCTCGTCCGACGTTTCGGCTCCGCCAGGAACGCCGGCGTACGAGCGCGCGGTGTACACCGACGACTCGTCGGTAACGTCGAAAGCGGGACTGCTAAAGCTGCGCTTCGATCCAAGCGCCAAGACTTCGGTGACGTTCACCGGCGTGACACAGTCATATTGGGAGAATAAGACCGGAAACGGCGACGGCGACTATCTTCCCTACGATACGGCGCTCGCACGCGGCAATGCGTTGCTCGCGTCGAACGGCGCGGGCAGTTGTGCGCCGGGACAACTCCAGACGAGCAACAAGTATCCCGTCGACGGGCAGCCTGCGGGGTGCCAAACGCCGGCACAGTTCGCCGCGCTCAACGCGGGTTGGCAAGGTGCGGGACCGGCGTGGCACTCCTTCAATCTTTGGTATGACGACGGCGAGCTGAGCCAACATCTCGGCGCAGGCACGCTCCGTTTCGATAATTTCACAACGCGCTACGAAGACACGCAGTGGCGCGACAACTTTCCTTTTAAGAAAGTTCCGGGCGACACGCAAAAGACGAGCTTTGAAAGCGTTACGAGCACCGGCAGTTTGCTTTCGTACGACGTCGCAAACGGTAACAACGATCTCGAAGGCGGCCTCGACTACCTCAACAACGCGTACGTTTATCAAACGGTAAAGTCGACGAGTTCCTCTGAGTCCGCGCCGTTTGCGACCGAATCGTCCTATTTTTTGCGCGACGTCTATCACCACGATCCGTCGCCGCTCACGGTTCTCGGCAACGTCT
>JAFANA010000046.1 GCA_019232905.1 Vulcanimicrobiota bacterium | reverse complement strand
GAAGCAGCCGGTCTCGGTTCGTACGAGCCGTACGTCGTGACGGATCCGCGCTTCATGCGTCCCGCTGAAGTCGATCTGCTCGTCGGCGATCCGTCGAAAGCGAAACGCGTGCTCGGCTGGGAGCCGGAAGTGACCTTCGAGCAACTTATCGAGATGATGGTGCAGGCCGACATCGATCGCCTCGCGCCGCAGGTCGGCGTCTAGCGACATGCGCGCGCTCGTCACCGGTGCGACGGGCTTTGTCGGAACGTACCTCACGAACGCACTGCGATCGCAAGGCGATGAAGCCTTTGCGTGTGGCGGTCCCCACGACGACCACGCATTTCCGCTCGATCTTGGCGACGTGTCGACGATTCGCGCCGCGCTCGACCTCGCGCGGCCGGACGTCGTCTTTCACCTTGCCGCGCAAACGTTCGTTCCCGATTCACTCCAGACGCCGCAAGCCACGTACGACGCGAACGTCATCGGTACGGCAAACGTCGCGCGCGCGATTCGCGAGTACTCGGAAACGGAGCGCATGCCGCGCTTGCTCTTTACCAGCTCAGCGGAAGTCTACGGAAAACAGCCGGAGACGGCGTTTCCACTGCGCGAGAGCACCGCATTATCGCCGGCTAATCCTTACGCGGCAAGCAAAGCCGCTGCCGAAATGCTGTTGCTCGGCGAGGCGTCTTCGTTCGGACTCGACGTTGTCATCGCGCGCGCATTCAATCACATCGGTCCCGGCCAGAGCGATCGCTTCGTGGTGAGCAATTTTGCCGCGCAACTTGCGAAAATCGCGCGCGGCGGCAATTCGGTTCTCTACGTCGGAAACCTCGATGCGAAGCGCGACTTTCTCGACGTGCGGGATGTCGTGCGAGCGTACCTCGATCTCGCGAGCGAGGGACTTGCGGGCGAAACCTACAACGTGTGCAGCGGCCTCGCATATCCGATTCGCGATGCGTTGCGCGAGCTCATCATCGCGGCGCACGTCCCTGTTGAAGTACGCGAAGATCCGGCGCGTATGCGCCCGTCGGATGTTCCACTCTTCGTCGGTGATAATACGAAGCTCCGCGCCGCGACCGGCTGGGAACCACAGATTCCATTCCGCACGTCGATACGGGATATCTACGAAGCGGCTCGAACTACAAGCGCCCCATGACCGATCCACGCAACGAAGAATTTCAAGCGCTCGTCTTCAAGAATCGCGGTGCGCTGCTTTCCATTCCCGCAGCCGTTTTGGCGGCGTTTGGAAAGCCCAGCGCGACGAGCGTCGCGGTCGGGCTGCCGCTCGCAATCGCCGGTGAGTTGATTCGGTGCTGGGCCGTCGGCTATTCAGGCGTCACGACGCGCGGCGACGTCGTCGAAGCGCCGAAATTGATTACGGCCGGTCCGTATGCGCACGTGCGAAACCCGCTCTACGTCGGAAACTTCATCACGGCGCTCGGGTTCTCTATCGCGTTTACCGGAAAAAATTCGCTCGCGCAAAAGCTCGCGCTCATCGGGGGTTCGCTCGGCGTGATGGCGGGCGTGTACTCGACGATCATTCCGCACGAAGAGCAATTCTTGCGCTCGCAGTTCGGCGAAGAGTTCGATCACTATTGCGAACGTGTTCCGGCGCTCATTCCGCAAGCGGAACCGGCGACCGACCAGCAAGGCGAATGGGATGCGAACGTGATCAAGGACGCGGAAAGCCGCACGTTCGCGACGTTCGGTGCCATGCTCGGGGTGTTGATCCTCAAGACGCTGCGCGCGTGACGCCATGTCCGCGCGGCGCCGGCTCGCTCTTGCTCTAACACTCGCCGCCGGTGTAGCGGCCCTCGAGTTTTGGGGCGGCGCGGTTTCCCACAGTATTGCGCTCCTTACCGACGCCGTGCACGTCTGCATGGACGTCTTTGCGCTTGCCGTCGCATTGATTGCCGCAATCGGCGCAACGCGTCCCGCGAACCGGCGTAAGACGTTCGGGTACGGGCGCATCGAAGTGCTCGGAGCGCTCTTCAACGGCGCACTCCTTCTTGGTGCGACACTGTTCCTTATTTACGAGGCGATTCGCCGCTTCGGTTCGCCGGTCGAACCGCAAGGGACGCTGATGACGGCGGTAGCGGCAGTCGGTTTCGTCGTCAACCTCGGAATCGGGCTGACGCTTTCGCACGATCACGATCATAGCGAGAATCTGAACGTCCGCGCCGTGCTCTTCCACGTCATCGGCGATGCGCTCGGCGCGTTCGCGGTGATCGTCGGAGGCATCCTCATCACCCTCACGCGCGCCGCGTGGATCGACCCGCTGCTCTCGCTGTTCGTTGCCGGCATCATCATCGCCGGTGTCGTTCGCGTCTTGCGCGATGCTGCCGACGTATTGCTCGAATCCGTGCCTCCCGGCATCGACACGAGCGACGTGAAGCGCCAAATGCTCGGCATCCAGGGCATTACAGCCGTCCACGATTTACATATCTGGACGATCGGATCGGGCTCGCATGCTTTGTCGGCGCACGTGCTTCTCGACGAGCCGCAGCTCCGGCACGGACCGCAGGTGCTCGAACGCTTGCGCTTGCTGCTTGCGGAGCGCTTCGGAATCGGCCACGTAACCGTCCAGCTGGAAGCGGAACACTGCGATCCGGGCGGCATCATTATCTGCCGGCCCGACGACGCCTCAGACTAAAGTCAGGAAGTAAAGGCTGAACCCGTCCCGAAGCCGAGGCGGGTTATGAGTTCCATGAGTTCCAATGCCGTTGTTCTGTCTACCGCCCGGACGCCGTTCGGAAAGCTCGGTGGTGCACTTTCGTCGCTCGACGCAACCACGCTCGGCGCGGTCGCGCTGATCGGTGCGCTCCGTCGCGCCGGAATCGATCCGTCCGAAATCGAGCATTTGATTTTCGGCGAGGTGCTGCAAGCGGGCGTCGGACAAAACCCCGCGCGCCAAGTGCTCTTTAAAACGGGCCTTGCGAAAACGACGACGGCGGAAACCGTGAACAAAGTGTGCGCATCGGGATTGCTCTCCGTGGCGAACGCGATGCGTTTGATCAACGCGGGTGCGAACTCGGTCGTCGCCGCCGGCGGTATGGAGTCGATGTCGAACGCGCCGTATCTGCTCAAGGACGCGCGCTTCGGATATCGATTCGGCGACGGTAAGGTTATCGACGCGATGGTCAACGACGGACTCTGGGATGCCTACTTCCCGATGACGATGTCGACGCAAGGCAGTATCGTCGCAAATGAATTCGGCATGTCGCGCGAAGAGCAAGATGCGTTCGCGTACGAAAGCCATCGTCGCGCCTACACAACGCACGAAGCCGGCAACTTCGCCGACGAAATCGTGGCGGTGAAAGTCGCGACGAAGGCGCGCGGGAAAGTCGTGCTCGATCAGCTGCCGCAACTCGCGAAGGTCCGCGTTCCTGCGATGGCCGGCGGCGGCGCGAGCAACGTGTGGGATCACACGCCGTCGGAACAGTTCACATTCGATTACGCCAAGTGGGCACCGTTCATTACGGGCGATGCGCCCTTTACGCTCGTCGACCGCGACGAGCCCGTTCGCATCGATGCGAGCCTTGAAGCCATGGCCAAACTGAAACCGCTCGAAGCGGGCGGAACGATCACGGCGGCAAATGCGCCGGGCGTGAACGACGGCGCGGCTGCTCTCGTGATGGCGGATGCGCAGTACGCGAAAGAACACGGGTATGAAGCGATCGCGACGGTGCTCGATCATACGACGGTTGGTTGGGACTTGCCGTACATTTGCATGACGCCGGCGATGGCGGCGCAGAAACTGCTTGACAAGCACGGTCTTTCGACGAACGACATCCACGTTTGGGAGATCAACGAAGCGTTCTCCGCCGTTGCAATCACTTCGGCGCGCAATCTCGGCATCGGTGAAGAGAACATCAACAAGTACGGCGGCGCGGTCGCGATGGGGCATCCGATCGGCGCATCGGGCGCCCGCATTGTCGGTACACTGATCAATCAGTTGCGTAAGCGCGGCGGCGGCTATGGTGTGGCGTCGATCTGCTCCGGCGGCGGACAAGGCGATGCATTGCTGGTGAAAGTCGGCTAAGTTGAAGATCGCCGTGATCGGTGCGGGGCAAATGGGCTCCGGCATCGCACAAGTGGCCGCGCAAGCTGGCAACGACGTTCTGCTCAACGACCGCGCTCCGGAATATATCGAGCGCGGTCTCGCCGTTATCACGAAGAATCTCAATCGCTCCTTCGAGAAAGGTAAACTCGATGCGAGCGAGCGCGACTTCATTCTCGCGCGCATTCATCCGCATCCGGAACTCAACGGACTCGACGTGGATATCGCGATCGAAGCGGCGACGGAACAGCTTGAGACCAAGCTTGAACTCTTTCGCACGCTCGACGCAGTGACGCCCGAGAAGACGATTCTTGCGAGCAACACATCGTCGATCTCGATCACGCTGCTCGGCGGCGCGACGAATCGCGGCGAACGCGTCATCGGGATGCACTTCATGAATCCCGTGCCGGTGATGCAACTCGTCGAAATTATTCGCGGCATTGCCACCTCGCAAGAGACCTACGACTTTACCGAATCGCTCGCGAAGCAGATGGGTAAAACGCCCGTCGAAGTTCGCGATTTTCCCGGATTCGTTTCGAACCGCGTGCTGATGCCGATGATCAACGAAGCGATCTACGCTCTCTATGAAGGCGTCGGTTCGGTCGAGGCAATCGACACGGTGATGAAACTCGGCATGAATCATCCGATGGGTCCGCTCACACTTGCGGATTTCATCGGCCTGGATACGTGCCTCGCAATCATGGATGTCCTCTACGACGGATTTGCAGATTCCAAATACCGTCCGTGCCCGCTCCTCAAGCAATACGTCGCCGCCGGCTGGCTCGGACGCAAGAGCGGACGAGGGTTTTATACGTACGCATGATTGATTCAACGACGCGCGCACAATTCGAACTGACCGGCGAGCAGCGGCAGATCGCCGCGCTCGCCGCTGAAATCGCGGAGCGTGAAATCGCTCCGAACATCGCACAATGGGATCGCGACCACACCTTCCCGCGCGAACTCTATACGAAACTGAACAACGCGGGCATCATGGGCATCATCGTGCCGGAAGCCTACGGCGGCGTCGGCGCCGACTACGTCTCGTATGCGCTGGCGGTTGAAGAGCTTGCCCGAGTCGATGCAGGCACGGCGGTAACGGTCTCCGTGCACTCGATGATCTGCGCGGCGGTCATGAAGCTGGGAAGCGAAAGCGTCAAAGAGTATTGGCTTCCGCGACTGGCTTCGGAAGATAAGATCGGTGCGTTTGCGTTAACCGAACCGGATGCGGGGTCCGACGCCGCGGCGCTGCGCTCGATCGCGAAGAAAGTCGACGGCGGATACTCCCTAAACGGACGCAAGCAATGGTGCACGAACGGCAGTTATGCCGGCGTCACCATGGGCATGTTCCGAACGGGAGGCGGCGGTGCAAAAGGCGTCAGCGCCTTTCTGATTCCGGAGACCGCAAAAGGCGTTACGGTCGAGAAAGTCACCGAAAAGCTCGGCATCCACACGAGCAACACCGTCGATCTCGCATTCGACGACGTGCGCGTCGATGACGAAGCATTGCTCGGCAGCGAAGGCGACGGATTCGGCAATGCGATGACGGCGCTTACGAGCGGACGGATCGGCATTGCGGCGCAAGCCACGGGTATTCTCGCCGGCTGTCTCGATCAATCGATTGCGTTTGCCAAAGATCGCGTGGCCTTCGGCCGCGCGATCGGTGCGTTTGAGGGTGTGTCGTTTAAGATCGCGCAGATGGCGATGGATCTCGACGCGGCACGTCTGCTCGTCTATCGCGCGGCGGCGCTCGCAGATGCGGGCAAACCGTTCGCGATCGAAGCGAGCAAAGCAAAACTTTTCGCGTCGACTGCGGCGCGGAAACATGCAGCGGAAGCGCTGCAAATACACGGTGGTTACGGTTACACCACCGAATTCCCGATCGAGCGATTCTATCGCGACGCTAAGATCACGGAAATTTACGAAGGCACTTCGGAAATCCAACAGATCATCATCGCGCGATCGCTCTTAGGCAAATTAGACTAGCTAAGGAGATCGATAAACAGACGCCATGAATCTCATGGAGTATCAGGGGAAGGAACTCTTCCGCCGGAGCGGCATTCCTGTGCCGCGTTCGCAGCATTGCAACACGCCCGATGAAGTCGCTGCCTTCATTGAAAAGAATCCCGGTAAATGGGTTGTGAAGGCGCAAGTCCTCATGGGCGGGCGCGGTAAGGCGGGCAAAATCAAATTCGCGTCGACGCCTGAAGAAGGGCGCAAAGTCGCGCAAGAGATCATGGCAACGCCGATGCCTCCGAATCGCCAAAACCCGAACGGCGAGCCGATTCACTCGGTGCTGGTCGAAGAAACGCTCGACGTGGCGCTCGAAGCGTACACCGCGATCAGCGTCGATCGCACGACGAAAAAGCCGGCCGTGATCGTTACAAAATTCGGCGGCATGGACGTCGAAGAAGTGCACGAGAAGCATCCGGAATCGTTCGCGACGTTCTTCGTCGACACGGCGATCGGCTATTCACCGTTCATCGGGCGCGATCTCGCGTTCAAGACCGACCTCGATGCCGGTTATCGCAAACAGTTTCCCGCGATCGTCGCCGGCATGTACGATCTGTTCTTTAAATACGGCGCGAAACTCGTCGAGATCAACCCGCTCGTCCTAACCAAAGACGGCCGCGTGATTGCGGCCGACGCGAAGGTCGAGCTGGAC
>JAFANA010000007.1 GCA_019232905.1 Vulcanimicrobiota bacterium | reverse complement strand
GCGTTGAAGCCTGCTGTCGAACGCGATATCGAATGGTGATTTGAGATTCCGGAACCCACAGTTTGCGAGCTGGCGACCCTGCTCGTCATAGACGAAGACGGCGTTCTTTTTCTGGTTGGTCGCGTAGATTCGCACGGAAGACGTCGCGCTTAGCTGCGCGATGTTTGACGGACCTTGCTGCGTAGTGCTTAGCGCCGCAGGTGCTCGTCCGAGTTGTTGCTGTGATGGTTGCGCCGGCAACGATGATCCGCTACCTCCGCCGCCGCAACCGCTCAGCGTCCAAAGCAAGGCGCACGCTGCACCGCCGAGATGCATTGCAAATCGATTCCAACGAGTCATCATTCCGCGCCCTCCTCTGAAGCACAGTGCGTAGCCGTTGCGACTTAACTCTAGGACGAGTGCAACGGGATTTTTGAGAGCCGGCGGGACCTCATGGGACGGTAATTGGAGGGTAAGTCACCGAGCCACGTAAGCTAGTGGAATGGAACCGCTGATCATTACGTGTGCGCCTGTCGGCGCGGAAGTGACACCAGACCAGACGCCCTATTTGCCGTACACCCCAGCGAAGCTCGCGGAAACCGCGAAAGCCGTGCGCGAAGCCGGTGGTTCTATCATTCACGTGCACTGCCGTACGGATGACGGTGCAAACACGCACGACGTGGAACGTTTTCGGCAAGCATACGACGCAATTCGTAGTGCGTCGGATCTCATCGTGCAATTCTCGACGGGCGGAGCTATCGGCATGACGCCGGAAGAGCGAGCCTCCGTCCTTCAACTGCGTCCGGAGATGGCGACGCTGACCTGCGGCAGCGTCAATTTCGGCGACGACATTTTTGAAAACAGCTTTCCGATCATGCGCGGCATTCTCGCGAAGATGCATCAATACGCCGTGCGGCCCGAACTGGAGATTTTCGACAAGGGGCATCTTGCGAATGCACGACGCCTCGCGAAAGAAGGCTTGCTGAAGTTCCCACAACACGTGGACTTCGTGCTGGGTGTTCCGGGTGGGATGGAAGCGACGGTGGCAAACCTGTGCGACCTCATCGATGACTTGCCCGAGGGTTGCACCTGGTCTGTCGCCGGTATTGGACGGCAGCAGCTCCCAATGGCGCTCGCGGCAATTGCGATGGGCGGCCACGTGCGCGTCGGCCTCGAAGACAATCTCTACTACAGCAAAGGGCGGCTCGCTCGCAATGAAGAGCTGGTTTCGCGTGTCGCACGCATCGCTCAAGAAGCCGGCCGTCCGGTCGCCACACCCGATGAGGCTCGAGAGATCCTCGGGCTCAAGAAGTTAGCAGCCGCTTAGCACTGTCTGCAGGGTTCAACGCCCCCGTCTGATAACTGAGCGCCGTTCGTTTTGAGCCATCCCTAGACAGGCTCAGGATGACAAAGCGTGGAGGGTTCCTTCTATCTTCAATTACGTGGTGCGGCGGACGCTTCAAGCCATTCCGCTACTCATTCTTATCTCGATCATTTTGTACGTGATTCTCAACAACGCGCCGGGTGGGCCGTTGGCTCCGTACCTGCAGAACCCTCATATCACGCCGGCCGACATCGAGCGGCTCAAGCACAATCTCGGTCTCGATCAGCCGCTGCCGATTCGTTATTGGCATTGGCTCGTGACCGTGCTGCACGGCGACTTCGGATACTCAACGAGTAACTCGCAACCGGTTCTGGAAGCGATCCTCGAGCGTCTTCCGGCAACGCTCGAGTTGATGGTAACGTCGTTTATCTTCTCGGTCGTCATCGGACTCGCCGCCGGAATTTTTTCCGCCGTGCGTCCCTATTCGTTTGCCGATTACTTCATCACGACGTTCGCATTCTTCGGTCAATCGATGCCCGTGTTCTGGTTCGCGCTGATGCTGCAGCTTGCGTTCGCCGTCCACGGGATTCCGTTGCCGGGCGGCTACATGATTCAGTTGCCGTCGGCCGGGATCAGTAACGGAAGCGATACGTTCGATCTCGGTGACCGCGTCGCGCACCTCATCCTTCCGGTGATCGTGCTTTCGCTGTTGTCGCTCGCGCTCTACAGCCGCTTCATGCGTTCGTCGCTGCTCGAAGTGATGAAGACCGATTACATGCGCACGGCGGCGGCGAAAGGTCTCGACGGGCGCACGATTCTTTTCAAACACGGTTTGAAAAATGCGCTCATTCCGGTCGTGACGATTCTTGCACTCTCATTACCCGGTGTATTAGGCGGCGCGATCGTCACGGAAACGATCTTCGCATGGCCGGGCGCGGGCCGCATGTTCTACAACGCGCTGCAGCAGAGCGACATCGCGTTGATGATGGGCTACCTGCTGATTCTTGCGTTCCTCGTCGTCTTTTCGAATCTGCTTGCCGACGTGCTCTACGCGTGGCTCGATCCGCGCGTGAAGTACGACTAGGAGTACGTCGATGGCAACCACCGTTCAAGCCCCCGTTCCCGCTACACCCTTCGACGACGAAGACGTCGCGTATTCGAAGGTCACATTCTGGACGCGCCTGCGCCGCCACAAACTCGCCGTCGCCGGATTTGTCGTCCTGATCCTGATGCTGCTCGTTGCGATCTTCGCAAAGCAGATCTCACCCTTCGATCCGAACTTTATCGACAACGTTCACTGGCAAGGCAATCCGCTGCCGCCGTGTTTCCAAGACGCATCGCAGTGCGGCGGCCACTTCCTCGGAACCGACGAGGTCGGACGCGATCTTCTCTCGCGCTTATTCTTCGGCGCACGCATCTCGCTTGAAGTCGGTATCTTTACCGTCATCATCGAGTGCATCATCGGAACGATCCTGGGCGCGGTCGCCGGCTATTACGGCGGCTGGGTCGACTGGATCCTGATGCGCATCACCGACGTCTTCCTATCGATTCCGCTGCTGCCGCTGCTGCTGGTGCTCACCGCGATCGTCGCTGCGAGCTCCTCGAAAGCGGCACTGAGTTTCGGGGTGATCGTCTTGATCATCGGTGCGCTGTCGTGGCCGTCGGTCGCTCGTCTCGTTCGCGCCTCGTTCCTGACGCTGCGCGAGCGCGAGTTCGCCGAAGCGGCGCGAGCGGTCGGCAACAACGACGCGCGCATCATCTTCCGGCACTTGCTTCCTAACGCCGTGGCGCCGATCGTCGTGCAGGCGACGCTCGACGTGGCGAACGTCATCGTCCTGGAGTCGACCCTCTCGTTCCTCGGGTTCGGTATCCAGCCGCCGACCGCGTCGTGGGGCAACATGCTCGCCAACGCCCAAGCGAATCTCCAAATCGCCTGGTGGGCAGCCGTCTTCCCCGGCTTGTGTATCCTCGTGACCGTGCTCGCGATCAACTATATCGGCGACGGTCTGAGAGATGCACTTGACCCGAACATGAAATAGCCGTATCCTAGCGCAGTTGCCCGAGGGTTCAGCCCCCGGTCCAACGTAGTTTTACTCCCCCATGCACAGGTGGCGGAATTGGTAGACGCACTAGCTTGAGGTGCTAGCGGGAGCAATCTCGTCCGAGTTCGAGTCTCGGCCCGTGCATATTGTTAAACAAAAAGTCCGAGGGAATATACCTCGGACTTTTTGCTTTCCATGATTCAACGGTTCTTTTTGTTCCGGTTCGCAGGTGGTCTGATAGCTCGTCCGCATAATTGCGGTGAATGAAGAAGCTGATCGTTTTTGACCTGGACGGGACGCTTGCGCCCAGTAAATCTGCGCTGGACGATGAAATGGCCGGTCTTCTTAGCCGCCTCCTCGCTCTTTTCGAGGTCGCCATTATCTCAGGCGGAGACTATCCTCAGTTTCAAAAGCAAGTGCTCGCGCGTCTTCCGGCAGGGACGAATTTCGCCAACCTCTCGATTTTGCCGACCGATGGTACGAAGTTCTTCAGTTACTCGAGCGGCAGTTGGCAGAAACGGTACTCGGAAGACTTGAGCGACGCGCAGAAACAAAAGATTGAAGATGCGCTTCAACAAGCCGTCACGCAAAGCGGGTTCGAACCGAAAGAGAGTTGGGGCGAGCGGATTGAGGATCGCGGAACGCAGATCACTTACTCCGCGCTCGGGCAACAAGCGCCGCTCGAAGCAAAGCAAAAATGGGATCCCGATTTTGCGAAACGTAAAGCGATTCAGGGAATCCTCGTGAAGACGTTGCCGGACTTCGCTGTGAATCTTGGCGGGACGACGTCGATCGATGTCACGCCGCCGGGAATCGACAAAGCGTACGGTATCCGCAAACTCCGCGACATTTTGCAAATCCCGCTTGCCGAAATGCTGTTCATGGGCGACGCTATCTTTCCGGGCGGAAACGATTATCCGGCGTTACAAGCGGGCGTTGATTCCATTCGCGTACGTGATCCCGAGGAAACGAAGCACGTCATCGAGGCGATTATCGCCTGCGCCTCTTAGGCCGCGCGCCGGCGGGGCGGCCTGCGTGCGAATCCTCCGTAAACCAGATATCCGCCGATAACCAGCGCCACGAAGACATAGACGAAGAAGAAGCGGTCGAACCGGAGCGACTGCCAAGCAATGCCTTGCACCGGTGCGGGCAGCCAGACAAGCGAGATCCCCTTTAGAAGGGCGATCCACCCGTAGAGCGTCACGACGACCGGCAGCCCGCCGCCGGACCAGCGATTATGCAGCAGCACGATAACAAGGCCAACCAGCATTGTGAAGATGCCGGTTACCCACATGAGGGGAGCATCGCTAAAGAGCGCATTGATCGTTGCGACCGACGCTTGGCGTGTGAGAACCAACCCCACGATAACCAGGACGATCCAGAGGCCGAGCAGCCTGGCCAGAAATTTGGTCAACATCGCCTCCGACGCTAACGCCTGCTCGTGAAGGCGTCGAGAATACCCAAGGCCCCCAATTTGATAATCCGCGCAACTAAGAAATCAGGAGCCGGCGAAACAACGGGCGGCGTTGTCGCGTAGTGCGAGTAGCTCGTTTCGAGGAGTCTCTATCGTGTGGTTGACCCGCTTCGCCATTCAACGCTCCGTGATCACCGTTATGGTGTTCGCGGCGCTCATTATTTTCGGGACCATTTCGTTCTTCCAGCTCGGACGCAGTTCGAACCCGCCCAACACGAATTTCCCAGTGGTCGTGGTGTACGCGAGTTACCCCGGCGCCTCGCCCCAAGATATGGAGCGTATGGTCATCAAGCCGATTGAAGACCAGATGACCGGCGTCGAAAACCTCGACGAGCTCGATGCGACGGCGCAAGAAGGCTCCGCCGTCGTAGTCGCACTTTATAAGATGGGTACCGACGTCGATCTTGCGGCGATCGATGTGCAGCGCCGTGTCGACACCGCACGCGTCTACATGCCGTCCGACCTCAATCCTCCGACCGTGAGTAAGGAAGGGCAGTCAGAACCGCCGCTGCTCGATATTGCGATTAGCTCGAAGGTGCTGACGCAACCGCAGATCGCCGACGTCGTCAACAATCAAGTTTCGCCGCTCGTCCAGCAGATCCCGAACGTGCAAACCGTCGACGTGTACGGCACCGCGGATCGCGAGTTCCACGTCGAGCCGGATCCGACGCGTCTCGTCGGCACCAATTCGACGTTGGAAGACGTCTTCAATGCGGTCTCCGTGAACAACCTGAACGTGCCCGGCGGCATTTTGACGCAGCCGACGCGTGAAGCAACGGTTGCCGTTCATTCGTACATTAACGAAGCCACCGACATCCTCGGCATTCCGCTCCCGGTTCCCAATTCGTCGAACAAGTACTTGCACGTGGGCGATGTGGCGAACGCGTACGACAGCCACATCCAAATGCGTTCGATCTCGAGCTTCAACGGCGAGCCTCGCGTCTACATGAGCGTCAACCCGACGCTCAACGCCGATCAAATCAAATCGACGCAGATCGCGCGCGACGAGATGAAAAAGATCGAGGCCAAGTTCCCGCAGCTGCAGTTCCATGAGATCGACGCGCCCGCCGACTACACGAGCCAGCAATTGACCGGTGTCGGCTGGTCTCTGCTGCAAGGCATCTTCCTCACCGCGCTCGTGATGTTGCTGTTCCTGCACGCCTGGCGCAATGCGGTCGTCGTCTTCCTTGCGATCCCGACGTCGATTTTCGCGACCTTTATTCTGATGAAGCTCTTCGCGTTTCATATCGACGGGCTCTCGATGATGGGGCTCTCGCTGATCATCGGCATCTTGGTCGACGACTCGATCGTCGTGCTCGAGAACATCACGCGCCACCGCGACATGGGTGAAGATCCCTTCAACGCGGCGATCAATGGACGCTCGGAGATCGGCTCTGCGGCGATCGCGATTACTATGGTCGACGTCATCGTCTTCTTGCCGATTGCGTTCTTACCCGGTATCGTCGGCGCGTATCTCAAAGAGTTCGGCGCGGTCGTCGTCATCGCGACGCTCTTCTCGCTGTTCGTTTCCTTCACGCTGACGCCGCTGCTCGCCGCGAAGTGGAGCGTGCGGCGCCGCTCGGAAGCAAAGCCGAAGTGGCTGCTTGCGCTCGATAACCGCATGCTCGATGCAATCGTCATCACGCTCGCGGTCGCCATGTTCGCCATCGGTCAAGTGACGGGCTTCTATACCCTCAACGTGATTGCGATCTTCATCGGTGCCGCGCTGCTGCTCAACATGTTCGTGCACCGGTATGACGCTATTGTGAAACACTATCACGAAGCGTGGCTGCCGTTTGCGTTGCGGCACGGTAAGTTCGTGGTTTTCGTCTGTGCCGTGCTCTTCGCCAATGCGCTCTCGCTGATTGCCGGCGGTCATATGGCGACGCTCACCGTCGACGGTGCGGTTCTTATCATCACATTGCTCTCACACATTGCCGGTTTGATTCTTCGCGCGGCAAGGCGCCGGCCGTTCTCCGGCATCCTTTCGCCGCTGAACTTCTTCCGTTCGCTCGGCACGTCGTGGGGAACGACGATCGTTTCGTTTGCGCTGCCCGCCGTCGTCGCGCTCGGCATGTTTTGGCTCGGCGTAAGCACGGATTTCGTTCCGGCGCAACAAGACGGCGAGATCGACATGACGATCACCTATCCGGCCGGCACGCCGATTGCGACGACCAACTCGTATGTCGTGCAGTTGGAAAACGCGATCATGAAGATCAAGAACGTGGAATCCGTCAGCTCGACGGTCGGGCGGAAGCCGTCCGGACACGGAAGCGTCACGGGCGGCAATTACGCGCAACTCAACGTGCAAATGCAGAAGGGCCACTACAAAGAGACCGATCGCGCATCCGACGCGATCCGTAAACTCACGTATCTCGTGCCGGGCGCCGAGATGGACGTCGCGGGCGACACGGGGAACGGCTCGGCGATCTTCTACGCGCTGACCGGGCCTGACGAACAAATTGGACCGGCCGCTGAAAAAGTTGCGCAGTACCTGCGCAGCATTCCGGGAACGGTCAACGTGCAAACGAGTGCGGAACTCGGCGCGCCGCGACTCAACGTCGACATCGACCGGCAGCGTTGCGCGATGCTGGGGATTAATCCGTCGGATGCCGCCACCGTCGCGCGCATCGCCGTCGATGGTGCGGTCGCCACGCGCGTGCGTACGCCAACCGGTCTGGTTGACGTGCGCGTGCAGTTCCCGGCTGCGGACCGCACGACCGTCGAGCAAATGAAGAACGTGCGCGTGCGCGCGCAGGACGGTATGCTCGTGCCGCTCGGCAGCATCGCGTCGTTCAACTGGACGACTGCGCCGACCAAGATCGAGCGCATGAACCGTCAGCGCGTCGTGAATGTGCTCGGCGATCTGCTTCCCGGCTACTCGCTCGGACAAGTCTCTGAACCGCTCGAGCGCAAAATGAAAGAACCCGGCTTTCTGCCGGAGGGCGTCGGTTTGAAGCCTGAGGGCAACTCGCAATATATGGTCGAGACGTTCCAGAACATGGGCATTGCCCTCGCAACGTCGTTCCTGCTCGTTTACATGCTGATGGTGATCCTGTACGGATCGTTCCTGGAACCGCTGATCGTCATGTTCTCCGTGCCGCTTGCCATCATCGGTGCGCTGACGTTCCTCGCAATTCTCGGAAAACTGCCGGGCGGTCAAGCGCAATCGCTCAACATCATCTCGATGCTCGGCATCGTCATGCTCTTCGGCCTTGTTGCGAAGAACGGCATTCTGCTTGTCGATTATTCGAACACGTTGTGTAAACGCGGCATGCGCGTGCACGATGCGGTGCTGCAAGCTGCATCGACGCGTTTCCGCCCGATCATTATGACGACCGCAGCAATGATCTTCGGCATGCTGCCGTTGTCGATGGGCTACGATGCCGGATCGGAATGGCGCCAAGCGATCGGCACGGTCATTATCGGCGGCCTGTTGAGCTCGCTGATCTTGACGCTCTTCCTCGTACCGATGATTTACAACACGTGGATGGGCTACTTCGAACGGCGTGCCGATCGGAAAGCGGTTGAGCGCGAGCTCGAAGGAGCGAACGTACCCGCGCACGCGTAAGCACCGGCGGTGATTAACCGCTGCACGGTTGGGTATACGTCGAGCGATGAACAGGACGATTGCACGACGCACCGCACTCGCAGCTATCTTCGCCGCCCCGGTTGCGGCGTCTAGCTTCTTGTCGGCACCGGCCGTTGCCGCAAGCGTGAGCGTTATCGTCAACGGTCAACCGGTTTCGTTCGATCAGCCGCCGGTGGAACGCGCGGGCCGCGTGTTCGTTCCGCTGCGCGGCGTCTTCGAACGTCTCGGCGCAAGCGTAGTCTATGCGAACGGCACGATCAATGCGACCGGTAACGGGCGCAACATCTCGCTGCATATCGGCCAGACCCAAGCGACGGTGAACGGACAGCCGCAATATCTTGACGTCGCCCCGTTCCTGATCGGTTCGCGTACGCTCGTGCCGCTGCGTTTCGTCGCGCAGGCACTCGGCGCGGCCGTTGATTGGAACAACAACACGAGCACGGTGACGATTACCGGCGGTGGAAGTTCGAATAATGCGCCGCCGCCGAACCGGTCGTTCTATCTCTCGAATCAAAAGCCGGAACCGAACGGTTCGACCGGCACGCAGAGCCCGGCGATTCACGCGACGTTCAGCGAGCCGGTACAGCAAAATACGTTGCATATCTCGATTGACGGACGCGACGTAACGAACGACGTCTATAGCAACGCGAACGGTTTTGACGTCACGCCGTCGTTCCAGCTTCCGTCGGGTTCGCATCGCGTGCATGTAACCGGAACCACCCAGGCTGGAAACTCATTCTCGACCGGGTGGTCGTTCAACACCGGCGGCTCAAGCGCAAGCAACTTCATCCGCGGGATTTCGCCGGCGCCCGACTCGCGCGTCGGCGGCAATTTCAACCTTTCCGGACGCACGCAACCCGGTTCGACCGTAAAAATCGTAGCGAACGGCCAGGCGACGGCGTTCGGCGTCTTCCAAGTCGGAACGGGCGCGTATCAAACAACGGTACAGGCGGATTCGAACGGCGTGTTCAGCACGGCGATTACGCTCAACAATATCAGTGGTTCGCAAGTACGGGTGCTCATCCAATCCATTGCACCCGACGGCTCCTCCGTCGAGAAGAGCTATACGTTCTCGATGTAACACGTACAGTTACCGCTTCGTGCGGAAACCAGGCTTGTCTCTTGGGTTGGGGGGAAGAGGGCGGTTGCGGACGCAACCGCCCTCTCTATTATGCGTATCGATATCTGGAGCGACGTCGTCTGTCCGTGGTGCTACATCGGCGAAACGCGTTTCGATCGCGCGCTGGAGCGGTTTGACGGCGAGGTGACGATCGTGCGTCATCCGTTCCAACTCGATCCGGAGGCGCCGATTCCCGGCGTGCCGGCGCGCGAGCGGTACGCGAAAAAGTTTGGTGATGAAGCCGAAGCGATACTCGATCGCGTGACGAGGGAAGCGGCGAATGAAGGCATTCGTTTCGATTTCGACCGCGCGTTGACGGCGAACACGTTCGATGCACATCGCGCGCTCGCGTTTGCTCGCGCGAACGGCGACGAGCATGTTTTGGAGAAGTCGCTGTTTTCGGCATATTTTACCGAGGGGCTCGACATTAGCGATCGCGAGGTGTTGGCACGCCGCGGCGCCGATGCCGGCCTCGATTCGCAAGCGTTGGCTGCGTACCTCGAAAGCGACGACGGCGTCGACCGCGTCCGCAAGGAACTCGTCGCAGCGTTTGATAGCGGCATTACAGCCGTTCCGAGCTTCGTCTTCAACGGCGAATTTCTCGTTCCGGGCGCAGTCGATACCGAGACGTTCGTGAAGATTCTCGAACAGATGCGCAATGTCGCGTAAGGAGCCTGTCCTGGGCGGAGCGCAGCGTAGTCGAAGGGCGCTCGTGACGGGAGCCGCAAGCGGGATCGCGGCGGGAATCGCCGTCGCGTTGGCACGAGATGGATTCGAACGTGTTGCGATTACGTACCGCACGACGCCGCCCGATCGAACGCTGCGCGAAATCGAGGCCGCAGGCGCGCAAGCACCGGCTGCGCGTGTCGACTTCTCGGCATCCGAAGGCGAAGTGATCGCCGCACTCGACGAGCTGGTGCAGATGCACGGGCCCTTCGACACGCTCGTTCACGGCGTCGGACCGATGGTCGTCAAGCGGTTCGAACGGCTGACGATGGACGACTATCGCGAGATGTTCGACGGAAACGTGCGCAGTGCGGTGCTCGCCGCGCGAGCGGTGCTCCCTGCAATGCGAGAGGCTCACTTCGGGCGCATCGTCGTGTTCGGCATGAACGGCTCGAGCGAGACGCGGCCGTTTCGCGGGTTCACGCTCCATCAAGCAGCAAAAAGTGCCGTCGTTGCATTCGCGCGGTGCCTTGCGGTCGAGGAAGCCGCGCGCAATATCACGGTGAACGTGATCGAACCGGGGCACATCCGGCATAAGGACGTGGAGCGCGAGGAAGCTCTGACCATGACGAGCCCGGCTCCGCGAGGGCGAGCGGGGAGTTTTGAAGACGTCGCCGACGTCGTGCGATTTTTGGTTGCGCAGGAGCGCGATTATGTGACGGGCGCGGTGATTGCGGTAACCGGGGGGTTGACGCAAGCCGACGAGCGAAACGCCTGACCTCCATGAAATATCGCGACGAAACGGACGGGCATCGCCAGTTTGCCCTCCCCGGCGCAAGCTTGCATTATGGGCCGGATAAAACGGTCATCGTAGAGCACATCGACCTTGTTCTCGAACCGGATCTGGAAGCAAAAACGCTGGATGGCGTCTGCACGACGACGGTTCGCGCACTCGACGAGGCGGTGCAGCGGTTCGAGCTCAATTCAGTCGATCTCGCGATATTGCGCGTTGAGCGCGACGGTAACGCGCAAGCATATGAATCGCGCGACGGCAAACTGACGATCGCGTTCGACCCGGCGATTGCTCCCGGCGAACGCGCAACGTTTGCGGTCACGTATCGTGCCGTAAAACCGCGCCACGGATTATTTTTCATCGAACCGACGCCGGAATACCCCGCTCGCGTTCGCCATGCGTGGACGCAGAGTCAGGATGAGAACGCGCGGTTTTGGTTCCCGTGTCTGGATTATCCGGCCTCGAAGCAAACGACGTCGACAACGGTCTTCGTACCGAAGGGAATGTTCGCACTCGCAAACGGAGCACTCGCCGAACGCGTCGACGATGGAGCGCGCACGCGATTCGTCTACCGTCAAGATGTGCCGCATCCCACGTATTTGATGACGCTCGTCGTGGGACCGTTTGCCGAGATCGAACAGTCCAGCGCAGGAGCGCGTAACGCACCGGTTTGGTATTACGTTCTGCCCGGACGCGAAGCCGATGGCGAACGTGCCTTCGGCAACACGCCGCGCATGATCGAAGTGTTCGAAGAACGGATCAAGACGCCGTATCCGTATGCGCAATACTCGCAGATCGCGGTCGAGGACTTCATCTTCGGCGGTATGGAAAACACGGCGGCGACGACCCAAACCGACCGTACGCTGCACGACGAACGCGCGCATCTCGACTTTTCGAGCGATCCGCTCGTCTCGCACGAACTCGCGCACCAATGGTTCGGCGATCTTCTCACGTGCCGCGATTGGTCGCATGCGTGGCTGAACGAAGGCTTTGCGACGTATTTCGAATGCGTCTGGCGCGAAGCCGATCTCGGCTACGACGAATATCTCTACGACGTCTTCGGCTGCGTCGCTCGCTATTTGGATGAAGACGGGAACCGGTACCGGCGCCCGATCGTCTGCAATCGGTACATCGATCCGATCGAACTCTTCGACCGCCATCTCTACGAGAAAGGCGGCGCGGTGCTGCACATGCTGCGCGGCGAACTCGGAGATGCGCGGTTTTGGCGCTCGATTGCGCGCTACGTCGAGCAGAACGCCGGCCGTAACGTCGAGACGATCGATTTCATCCGCGCGATCGAAGAAGCGACGGGACGAAATATGCGCGGCTTCTTCGACCAGTGGGTGTTCCAAGGGGGGCATCCCGATCTCGAAGTGAGCGTGAGCTGGGATGCGCAACGCAAAGCCGCCACGGTGACGATCGATCAGAAACAGAAAATCGACGAAACCAATCCCGCCTACAGGTTCGACATCGACATGGCTTTCTGCGTCGCGGCGCCGTCGACGATCGCAACCGATTTCGGTGCCGGTCCGTTGCCGGGCGAACGCCGGATTCGCGTCCACGTCGAAGGCGGACACGAAACCGTTACCGTCCCGCTCGAAGCGGAACCGAAACTGGTGCGCTTCGATCCCGGAGCGTTTCTGCTCGGAAGTGTCACCTATAAATTCGGGACGGGATTCGCGGCAGTCGTGCTCGCGTCGGATCCCGATCCGGTCGCGCGCATTCGTGCGGCCCGCGAGTTGGCGAAAGACGGCTCGAAGCGCGCACAAGAAGTTCTTGCCGATGCGTTCCAGCGCGAACCGTTTTGGGGCGTGTTGGAAGAAGCAGCCAAGTCGCTCGGCGAAACGCGCGCACCGTGGGCGCGCGAGATTCTCGTCAGCGCGCTTGGGCATTCGCATCCGAAAGTACGCCGCGCCGTTGCAACTGCACTCGGCACCTTCCGCGACGACGCCGTTGCATCGGCGCTGCTTCCGCTTGCGAAAGCAGATGAATCATACTTCGTGCGCGGGGCGGCCTTGACGTCGCTCGGCAAGACCCGCGATGCGCGCGCGCTCGACGTTTTGCGCGAAGCCGTACACGAGTCTACCTGGAACGGCATCGTTGCCGCCGGGGCTGCGCGCGGTCTCGCGGAACTTGCGGACGAACGCGCGATCGATCCGTTGATCGACGCGACGAGGCTCGGCCGCGATGAAGGGCTGCGGCGCGCGGCCGTTCCCGCGCTTGCGCGCGCAGGTGAATTGCTCGTCGATGCGCGAACGCGCGTCGTCGATGCCCTCGAGCAGTTGCTCGACGATCCCATGTTCCTCGTTCAGCTTGCCGCAATTGCGGCGGCGGAATCTCTCGGTGACGAGCGTCTCCTCGGAACGCTCGACCGTCTCGGCACCAGCGGCTTCGACGGACGTGTCCGTCGTGATGCCATTGAAGCCGCACAACGCATTCGTGAAGCACAGAAAGTTCCAGCGCAAGTAACTGCCTTGCGCACCGACCTCGATGCCCTACGTGAAGATCAACGCAAACTCCAGGACAAGATCGAAGCGCTCTCGCGCCCGTAAACGACCAACTCTCGCTCTCGTATCGCTCCTCGTCGTCGTCGTCGCGATCGTCGCGTTGATTCGAGGTGCGCTCGTGCACCAGCCGCTCGTCGCGACGGTTGCGTCGCGTCCGGCGCCGACGCCCGCGCCTTCGGCACCGCCCGCGCGTCCGTGGGCGCCGGCTGAACTTGCGCGCGCGCGGACGATGCTCTCGCAAACATTTGCGCCCGTCATCGGCGCGGGCGATCGCGCGAGCCTCGTGGTGATCGGCGGGCGCGGCGAAACGATCTATTCATTCGGCGCCTCGAACGTCGCGACGCCGGCATCCGTTCAGAAACTGATCGTGGCGTATTCGTCGCTCAATTTGCTCGGGCCGTCGTACCGTTTTCACACGTTGCTTGCCGCGGAC
>JAFANA010000112.1 GCA_019232905.1 Vulcanimicrobiota bacterium | reverse complement strand
CCCCTGAACGGGAAACCCGTTCGTTCCCGGTCGTAACGCGCGGGCGTTGCATAGTGGTAGTGCCTCTGCCTTCCAAGCAGATAGCGCGAGTTCGATTCTCGCCGCCCGCTCCAACACTGCCAGCCCGGTGGCAGTAGCTTATGCGATCGTACGTATATGTACGGTCGTATTTCGTTCTTACGCGACACGAAGCGAGTCCGGGATATTGCCGAAGCTCGTGTGATTGCCGCGCTTGTCGAGGCCGAATTTCAGTTGCTCTTGCCATTCGGCGAGAACCATCGATATGACATAGCGATCGACCTCGAAGGTAGATTCTATCGAGTCCAAGTGAAATCCGGACGAGTTCGCCGCGGAGTCATTGAATTCAACTGCTACAGCTCACACACGCATCGCGGCGGAACGTCCTGTCGACGCTATGTCGGTGGGGTCGAGGGCGTATCTGCGGATTAAGTCTTGCGAGAACGCCCAACAAAAGAAGATCCGCTGGGCTGATCCCTATCTAATTCCTGGTCCGGGGACGAAATTAGTAGGGCCAAGGCCCGTCAGTGGAGTATCGTTCGGAGGCCTTTTGCCGTCGTAGCTTAGTGGTAAAGCACCTCTTTGGTAAAGAGGAGAGCACGAGTTCAATCCTCGTCGACGGCTCCATATAAATAAAGAAGAAGCCCGCGTGTGCGGGGTTCTTCTTTTTTGTCCGTTAATCGCCTTATTGTATTGTGGCGTTCGTAGCGGCGAATGTATACACGCCATTCGAGGCAGTGACCGCGGTGCCGACGATCGAGCCGTTTTCATATGTGCCGGTAACGCGCGTCGGACTCGTCGCGCCAATCAATAAAAACACGCTCGAACCATTAATGCCGCCGCTCACGGGAATGAACTGCGAGATGTTATCATCCGTGCGGTAGAATCCGCTCACGATTCCGTCTTTCGATGTTTTAATATGCAGACTGCCGGTCAGCGGATAAGCGATATTCTGATTGATCGGTTGCAGACTCGTGGAATAAACGACGGTGCGATCCGTGTATGTCGAAGCAGCGTAAGCAGTCGCGGGGACAAATGCAAGCGCAGGCACGGCCATCACCAGCATGAGCGACGCTGCGATCCGTTGGAAAAATTGGATAAACCTGTTCACCCTACGTAAAACGCATCCAACCGTCCGGGCGTTGCGTCTCCCCGCATGGCCCAACGCGCATCGTCCAGGTCGCCCTTTGCCTCGCGAGTGAATTGACTAGCATGCAAAGTGATGCTGAGAACGGTCGTCAACGCTATTGGGATTGCATCCCTTTCACTCGCAGCGCTAGCGCTTAGTTCGTGCGGTGGTAGCAGCGGCGGAGGCGGCGGAACGACCGGGACCGTGCCCACGGCGGCGCCGAGCGGCGCGCCCACAACTGCACCGACATCAGCTCCGACTGCCACTGCTCCGGTCCCCACGCCGACGCCAACGACCGGGCCTGCGACCCCAACGCCCGGGCCGCCCGTGGCGTCGGGTCAAACGATTCACGCGGAAGCGGGGTCCTTAAATGGACAACCCGGTGCCTATACTCCGCCTGAGGGCAACACGCCCTCGGGTGGTACGGGCTCGCCGATTGACGGCATCAACTGCGACCCGACGATGTCGAACAAGTACCACGTCCACGTGTTTCTCGCCGTCTACAATAACGGGACGTACGTAGCGCAACCATACGCCGTCGGCATGGTCAATCCGCAACCGGCTGTCGCCGGATTCGTCAATGAGGCGAACTGCTTCTACTATTTGCACACGCACGATTCCAGCGGCATCATTCACGTCGAAGACCCGAACCCCAACAATATTCCGACAACGCAATCGATCTTCACGTTGAGGAACGTGCTCGATGTTTGGGGAATTTCGGCGGACTCGAATCACTTCGGTCCGTTCCAAGGACCGGTGCGCGTGTACACATCAGGCCAAGTGTATCGCGGTGGCGGCAACAACGCGATTGTGAACGCGAGCACGTACATGTTTTATGGCAACGATCCGACCACGATTCCGCTCTATTCACATGAAGTGATGTTTGTCGAAGTCGGTCCGAACTATCCGGCAGCACTGCCGAACGTGCATTTCTATACGGCATTTTAAATTCGAAACGGCGTACTGAACGGCGCGGCTGCACGCTCTTAGAGCAGACGACCGTGCGCGCGTTTCGCATCCATGAACGCTTACGAGCATGCGGGTGTTGAACGCCTCTGCATGGCCCAATCTGGTTCGCCCACGTTGCCCTTTCTTGGAACCATGTAGTGACTAGCATGCAAAAGGTATGGTGAAGAAGGCTGTCTGTCGTCTCGGGGTTGCTGCGATTACAGCGGCCGCGGGACTGAATCTCAGTGCATGCGGCGGAGGAGGCGGGGGCGGCGGAACCGTGGGAACGGTTCCGACATCGGCGCCGACTTCAGCTCCGACGTCCGCTCCCACGGCAACCCCGCCGGGGGCGACTCCCACTCCGGGGCCGCCCGGGCCGTCAAGTCAAACGATCCGCGCATCGGAAGGTACCGTCAATGGACAACCCGATGCGTACACACCGACGATCGGTAATACGCCGTCCGGCGGCCTCGGCCAAACGGTGGACGGTGTGCCGTGTATCCCGGTCATGCCGAACAATTATCATGTTCACGCATTCCTCGGTGTTATTGCCAACGGCACGTACGTTGCGCTACCGTACGCCACGGGAATGGTGAATCCGCAGCCGCCGGTAAATGGGTTCGTGAGCTCTGCGCAGTGCTTCTACTACACGCACACGCACGACTCGAGCGGCATCATTCATATCGAAGATCCGATGAACGTGCCGATCACCCAGTCGGTCTTTACCTTGAAGACGTATCTCGATATTTGGGGAATGACGGCGGACGCAACACACTTCGGTCCTTTCCAAGGGCCGGTCCGCGTGTTCACTTCGGGACAAGTTGCCGGCCCAAAGGGGCAACAGTTTGTGAACGCGACGGCCTATACGTTTTACGGTCAGGATCCGACGAACATTCCGCTCTACTCTCACGAGGTGATTTGGGTCGAAGTCGGTCCGAATTTCCCGGCCTCTTTGCCGAACGTCGCGTTCTTCTTTTAATATCAGCGATACAAATACAAGGCGGCAGGCACGTCGTGTGCCGCCGCTTTGTATTTACGTTGAATGACGCTATCGCAGAGTCGTCGTGCGGCTTGCGCCGCGCAGACCAAACAATCCGATCAATCCGAGCAACCCCAGCCAGCCCCAATTTCCCGAGCCGCCGCCGGGATTTGACGTCGTCGTAGTCGTCGTCCCCGTCGTGTTATCTGCGGCGGCCGGTGACTCGGTCGTTGCGGGCGTTGATGTGCTCGTTGCTTGCGCTGAGGCTTGCATCGGAAGTGCGATTGCAACCAGCGCAAACGTCAGCGATGCGGCGAGTTTACTTGAGCCTGTCATTGTGCCTCCCCATATGACGTCATATGACGTGTCACAGGGAGATGTATCCCGAAATGGCTCAGCTAAACGCGCGAGATGCCGCCTCCTCGCTAACCGTTTCGGTGGAGCGTTTCAATTATTTGGGTTAGGATCCTCACGGCTTCGCCGGGCGACACTTGGCACGTGCCTGCGCCCTGATGTCCGCCGCCGCCAAAGGCTGCAAGTAAGTCGCCGACGCTCGTCTTACAGTCGCGTTTGAGAATGCTGTGACCGACTTGAATGGAGACGAATTCGTTGTTTCGCCCGTCGGCGACACGAACCGATACGTTGGCCTCGGGGAACACATCGTAAATCAAGAAACGGTTCCCGCTAGGGAGTTCGCGCAATCCTCGCACGTCGCTGATCACGACGTTGCCGTCTTGACGCGATACCGCCTGGAGATGTTCGCGGAAGGCGCCTTCCTCGCGTTTGAGACGTTCGACGTGCGCGCGAACTTGCGGATCGTCGAGAATCTGGTCGACGCTTTGTTCGCGGGCGAGCTTCATCAGATGGCGAAAGTAATCTTTGAACGCTCCGAGTCCACTGCGGGGATCCAACGTGTATCCGATAAGAATCCATCCTTGCGGATCGACGATGTCGTCGCGCGTAAGAAGCGCAGCATCGAGTCTATCGGTTGCGTCGAGTAATTCGGCGAAGCGCGCGAACCGATCCGACTTGTAATGATCGGCGATGACGCGGGCGGCGCTGGGAGCGATTTCGAAGCTGCCCCTCATCTCGGGATTCCATGCAGCATCGGCTTGGCTCGCATGATGATCGAACCACAACGCGGCGCGCCCGTCATAAGGCAGATTCGCAAGAATGTCACTTGAAGTGACGGCGATCTTGCCGTCTTGCACGTCTTTGGGGTGGGCGAAATCGATCTCTTCGATGGGTTCGACTTCTTGGAGAAGAATTGCGGACGTCAGTCCGTCCAGGTCCGCGCGGGTGATGAGACGCATCGCTTCTGTCCTCCGTAGGGCCGATGGATTCGCTCAAGCAAGGAGGCGCTCCTCACATGCGAGCCCAGCGTTCTCGGCGCATCCGGCGGCGTCGCCCGAGCGTTCCTTAGACATATGGATGAACAAGCGACGGTACATAAGACCGAACAAGAGTGGCTCGAGGAATTGGGCCCCGAGCGGTACGCCATCTTGCGGCGAGCCGGAACGGAACGGCCGTTCACGGGTTCCCTACTCGAGGTGCGCGACGACGGGACGTACGTCTGCGGCGCATGCGGCAACGAACTGTTTTCCTCAGATGCGAAATTCGACTCGCACTGCGGATGGCCGTCGTTTACGCATCCGGAAGAACAGAAGAACGTGCGGCTCTTGGAAGACCGCAGTCACGGGATGGTTCGCACCGAGGTCCGATGCGCGCGTTGCGATTCGCATCTCGGTCACGTATTCGATGACGGACCGGGTCCGCGCGGGACCCGGTATTGCATCAATTCGTTGTCGTTGAATTTTAAGGAGAGCTAAAAGTCGTCGCTGCGTCTTCGTGGAACGGGCGCGACGTTTGCTGCCAGCACTCGGAGATGCTTTGACGGCTGCGATCGACCGTGCCGGAGTCGAGCTCGAGTCCGATGGTCTGCAGTTCGCGAACGACGACACCCGGCACGTATTCGCAGATCTTCATCATCGCGTTCGCATAGTCGGCGAGATGGCGTTTCGAAAGATCTGCGATCTCCGGATCGCCTAACCCGTCCGCGGTAGCGAGCAGCTCCGCGTAGCTGATCGTGCAAAGCGCAAGCGCGGTGTAGTCGTCACGGAGCGCTTTCGAAACCTTCGTTTTTCGAACCTTATCGATTGCGCCGGCGAGCGCGCCTTCGACCTGTGTCACGGCACTTTTGATCGGCGAAGCCTCATGGCCGCCGAGGCGTTCAAGCTGTGCTACAAGAGCGTCGATGTGCATATCGGAAAGCGCGACCAGGCGGTTGATCACATTTGCCGCATCGGAGTATTCCGTGACGTCTTTGTCCGCACGCTGCACTTCGAACGGAATGCGAATGTGACGTTCGACCGCCAGCATGTCGCTTACGTATGTCGCCAGACTGTGTTGCTCGATTCCCATGGCGAGGTTCTACCCCGGCTGCAGAGCCCGCGAAAGCGATTGTCGTCCTGCTAACTAACTCGTTCGCATCCCTCCGTTGCTTGCTACAATCGGATGACGAAAAGGAGTTGTTTCGCATGACCGTTTTCGATCGCCCAGCCACGCCCGACATATCGCGGCGTGAAGAAATGGCATTCCAGCTAGCGGTCCTTCAGGATGCCTCCCATCAAGCGGACGAGTTCTGGGGAAATTGGCTCTGGCACCGCGATCAGCCGTCCTTCGGGCCAAGTGGCGCGCTTATCGACGCGCTTTGCGACCGCTATGATGTGGCAACAATCAAGGGCGCGTGGCGCAAGTGGTTCGACGTGTTGACGAGCTGGGAGTTTGTCGACGCCCTCATCGGACGAGATGTTCGAGGAATGATGGACGAGAGGGAACTCGTTCGGTCAGCACTCTGACGAGCCACCCGATTCCCACAGCGTCGGCCGGAGTAAAACGGGCCGTCCGCGGACTATCGATGTCGAAAACGCCATAGACTTCGCCGCTTTGGTCAGTTAACGGCAGGGCGATTTCTGACGCCGAGGCGCTGTCGCACACGATGTGATCGGTATATGCGTTCACGTCGTCGACGACGATTGTCTGTTTGCTCATAAAAGCGGCACCGCAGACGCCGCGTCCGGCTGGGAGCCTCGTACAGGCCGGACGTCCGTTAAATGGCCCAAGCACGAGCTCGCCTGCTCGGCCGGCAAAGTAAAATCCGGCCCAGTTCAAATCGGGAACTTCGTGGTAGACGAACGATGCGAAGTTTGCCATATTAGCAAGTTCATCGCGTTCCTCAGAAAGCAATGCGCGCACCTGCGCTTCGAGAAGTTGGTAATCCATAGTGCATCGCCGTTTCTAGACGTACTGAGGTGTTTGTTTACAACCGCCCGCGGGAATGAACGTCGCAAGCTCCCGGAGGAACAAACTTGTACGAGGTCCAGCGCGGATCGCGCGGCGTCATCGGGACGTCCGTGATGAATCACGCGACGTTCGGCAATCATTTGCTGGACGCGCTTCCGCGCGAAGAGGTCGGGCGCTTATCTGCGCATTTGCGCCGCGTCTTCCTTCATCGCGGCCAAATCCTCGCGTCCCCCGGTGATGCGGCCGAGTTCCTCTATTTTCCGATCGACGCGCTGTTATGGAGCTGGACGACGACGACAGGAGCCGAACGTCCGACCTCCCTCTTGACAACGGGACGGCGTGGAGCGATGTCGCTGGATAGTCTGCTCGACTTGCCGTCCACCCATGGCAATGTTGCGGTCCTCTCGCCTGGGAGCGCGTGGCGTGTGGCGCGCACCGCGCTCGAATCACTTTCCCGAGCCATTGATTCGCCGATCCGCCGCATGCTGACGCGCTTTGCCTATGCATCGTTCGCCGTTTGCGCCTATAGGCTGGCTTGCAACTCCGAGCACAACGTGGACCGGCGTCTCGCGCGTTGGCTGCTCTTTATTATGGACGAAACCGGCAAACCCGAGGCGTCGCTCACGCATCAGCAAATTGCCGATGTTGCCGCCATCCGGAGGCCGTCGGTTTCGCTTGCGTTTTCGGATCTTCAACGCCGCGGGATCGTCCGCGTGCACCATGGCCTCGTGCAGATTTTGAATCGAGAGCGATTGGAACGTGAAACTTGCCCGTGCTACACGGCGATTCGCGTCGCGCTCGAAGACGCGCTGTCCGGCGAGAGCCTTTCCGAACTCAGTGCCAGCGGATAAACGCTAACGACGCAATCGTAATAACGGCGGTGACGATCCATCCCGCCGTCGCGAGCCACGCCGGTGAAATATTACCTGCCATCATGCGTTTGGAACGGCTCAGCAAGACCAGGAGTCCGAGCGTAATCGGCGTTCCGAATCCCCCCGCGATCGACGCCCAGAAAAGCAACTTGATCGGCGGAATCTTGAACAGTGCGAGTGCCGTCGCGGTCGCGACGCCGATAAAAAGCGTCGCGTAGAACCGTCGCGCGTCTCGCGGACGCTTATCGAGCGAGCCGCCCCAGCGGAACGTCGTGCTGACTGCGCTCGCGGTTCCCGCGGCGATGACGGGAAGTGCGAGCATTGCCGAGCCAAAGAGTCCGATGCCGAAGATGGCCGAAGCCCACTGTCCCGCGATCGGCGCGAGCGCCTGTGCGGCTTCTTGCGCGGTGTCTACGCTTTTGTGATGCGCGCCAAGCGTTGACGCGGTCCCGATGAGAATGAACCATAACACGACGCCGGTGATCAACGTTCCCGGAAGCGACGCGAGCTGTACTGCCCACACCGCTCGCTTCGGCGGAGCTTCCGCCGCAATTTCAACCGTTTGCCAATAGTACGAATACGTTGTCAGCGAAGTCCCGATCAGCGCTACCACCGTGGAAATGTAGTCATTGTCGGACCGCAGGCGCGGAATCAATCCTTGCGCGACATCGTGCCAATTCGGATGAGCGATAAACGTCGTGGCGACGTAGGCCAGGAATGCCAGCGGCAAGAGAATGAGCACGCGCCGCACTCGGTCCATCGAACCGTAGACGAGCAGCACGACGACGCCAAGCGAGATCGGAACGAGAAACCACGCAAATGGAATCGACGTGAGAAGATGCAACGCGGCGGCGCCGGCTTCCAAATCTGCGGCGTAGGTGATGACGTTGACACCAATGATGCAGACAAGGGAGAGCATCGCGATCCACAAGCCGTAGCGCCGGCGTACCGCCGACTGTAAACCCTCGCCGCACACGGTTGCGACTTGCGTGCCGATCATCTGCACGACGGCGAACATCGGCACGATGAGGATAACGAGCCACTCGAGCCCGTAAACGATCGTCGCGCCCGCAATTGCGAGCGTCGCGACGGTCGTTGGGTCGACGTCGGCCGCGGCGCTGACGATCCCCGAGACGAACGAGGCTTTCGATGCTTCGAACGACTCGGGGTCCTGCAGAACTTCTTCGAGTGTTTGTTCTTCCAAGCGCTATGCCGTTACCAAACGCTCGGCGTGGATACCTTCAATGAAGGCGGCATCACGGATGGGGATTCGTGAACGGTGTGTTTTGATCGTAGATCAGTTTCCAAAGATCGCCGTCGCGTACGAACAGCAAGAAAAGAAGAAAGCGGGTCAGTCCCTGGGGCGTCGAGTATCGAATCGAAGTCAGTGCCCACGCGGAATCGTCGCGTTCCTCGGTCCATAGAATAGAAGGTTCGAAAGCCCAGCCGCCTTCGATAAACCAGCCGCGATGCGCGGCGACTGCATCGTCATACCCATGAATGATCGAACCGGTGGGTCCGATTAATCGCACGTCCTCATGAAGCGTGCGCGCGAACCGGTCGATGTCGCGCGACGAGACGGCCTCGAGATGCTCCTTCAGCACGGCGCCGAACGTACTCTGACGATCGATCACGGCCAAGACGTCTCCTGATTCGGGCAGATCAGCAACTCGCGCACGTCGCAGCCTTCCGGTTGCGAGAGCGCGAAGACGACCGCGTTTGCGACGTCCGAAGGAGCGTTCAATTGCGCATCCGGCCCCGGCTGGTATTGCGGATCCCGGCCATCAAAAAACGACGTGCGCATTCCACCGGGAATGAGTAGCGTGATGCCGACGCGACCTTTTAGTTCTGCGGAGAGCGCACGCGTGAAGCCCACGACGCCGAACTTACTTGCGCAGTATGCCGACGCATCCGAAAGCGCGCGCAAGCCGAGCGTCGAGGCTACCGTGACGATGCGTCCGTGATGCTCTTCAAGATAGGGAAGTGCTGCGCGCACGAGTGCGGCGGTCCCGATGAGATTGACGTTGATGACACGCTGCCAACGATCGAACCCGACTTTGTCGAACGGACCGCACGCATCGATTCCCGCGTTGGCGACGACCCCGCTCAGTCCGCCGTATGTCGCGGCCGCCTCGTCGACCGCGCGCGTAACGGCCGCGACGTCGCTCACGTCGACGTTGCGATAGTCGTATCCGCCGCCCGATTCACGGACATCGAGCACGACCGGCGTTCCGCCCGCATCGGCAATTGCGTCAGCGATGGCGGCGCCGAGCCCCGATGCCGCGCCGGTTATAACGAACGCACCTCGTAAGGTGCGGCGCGGCGCCGTGCCCGCGGAATCGCGAGTGATCGTTTCCATGAGGTTGATAGCTCCTCTGCGTTAGGACAGTGAAAGGCGATTGATCACGTTGGACGTTATTTGCACGACGGTCGGCTCCGACGAACCCAGCGCGCGTGCCCAGTCGACGGTCCCGGCGGTAAAGAGTGTGCCGCCGCGCTCGAGCACTCCAAGCGTTGCGCGCGCTCCTTCGTTGATTTCACCGGAACCGTCGTGCACGGGCCAGTGCGCGATGCTCGCTTGCGCAAGCGCAGTAAAACCGGGGGGCGGCGAAACCGGTGATCCGTCGCACTCGTACCCAATGATGCGTTCCTCTTCACCAAAGACGTCGCCCGTGCGCACCGGACACTGCTCGAAAATCCAATGGGAACGCTCGACGCAAAATCCGGTCGGCGGACGTCCGCCGATCCATTTGCCGCCGCCGAAGCGATAGCTAACGCCGAACGTGCGTTCCTCCGGATCGTCGCACCATCGTCCGAAGCGTGAGAGCCTTTGTGTTGCGTCGTCATAATGCGCGCGGAAGAAGCACGTGTTGCCGGTGAAGAAGGCGGCGTTTCCGCCTCGTTCGATGAAGGCGTCGAGGTGCGCGCGCATCTCCATGGTCCAATATTCATGATGCCCGAACGCGAGCAGTAGCCGGTATCCGGAGAGCAGTGACGGATTACGATGCAGATCGAGATCGCAGCAGTAGTCGAGGTCGTACCGGTTGCGCTCGAGCCATGCGATCGCGCGCGCGTCCCAATGCGCAAAACTCTGCCGTGGTGACGAGGGATCGTAGACGTCGACATTGCGTTCGTCCCACAGGTGTCCTCCGATTCCACCGCCGCACCGCTCCATGCTTACCGATTTACCGGTGTTGTACAAACAGGTGCCGTCGACGTCGATCGCTTGTCCGACGTTGTAGGCGTGATAGGTGAATAGCGGAACGTTGTAGAGCATCGGCGATTGCGCCAAGCGCGGCCGCACGACGAGCAGTGCGCGGGCGTCGCGCGCGTCCAAACGCATGTTTACTTCATGAGGATGCTGCAAGACAACGACATAAATGCCGGAGCGCCACGTACCCGGAATCTCTATTTCCAGGCGCTGGTCGCCGGCGGCCACCGGTGTCAATGCGTACTCGCGCATGCGTTCGGGTCGAGAACCGGCGCGAAAGACGCACATCGTCGTCGCACGATCGGAACGAATGCATACCGTCACGCGTTCGCCTGGAGCGACGCTTGGAGGCATTGCGTATGCTTCGATCACCGACCGCTGACGCTCCACACTTCGTCGATTCTCCGCTGGAGTGAGACGTCGACCGGATTTCGATTACTGATCGCCCACAGAAGGCCGCCAAGTGCAGAAAGAAGCGCCGCACGGACCGCGGCGTCCCTGCGCGCGCATCGCGCCGCTTCGAGCGTCGCGCGCCAGGCGCTCGCGCGACGATAGCGCATCCATGCGACCCATAAGCGGTTACGAATGAGCAATCGGCGGCGATGGGCATCGTCGCGTTCCTGCGAACAGACGGCGTGACGGACGTGAATGTCGGGAAGATATCGAACGAGCCATCCGCGCCGGTGCAGTTCGAGCGCGAGCAGCGTCTCTTCACCGCCTATCATGAACCGGCGTTCGTAGCCTCCGCATTGTAAGAACACGTCCGTACGAACCATCGACGCGCCGGCCATGAAAAAGACGATCGGCGCTCCCGGGAGACCGTCCACACTGCTGCTTGCGGACATCGCGATACACGCCTCGTCGATGCGGCCACTGCGTTCGACGGTCACGCAGGCGTTGAGGAGTCCGATGTCCCGATACGACGCGAGTACGTGTGCTCCGCGCGCGATCGATCCGGGCAGCCACCATGTGTCGTCGTCACAGAACGCGATGTACGGGGTGCCTACGTGCCGTGCGCCGAGCGTCCGTGCAAATGCGCCTTCGTTTCGGCATAGCGCGATCACGCGAACCTGCGGGAAATGCTTACGCACGTGTGCTGCGGTGCCGTCGGAAGACGCGTTATCGACGACGACGAGGTCGGCGATATCGTCCAGAGCGATGAGCCGCTCGAGCGTTGCCGAAAGCTGGGCGCAACGATTGCGTGTCGCGATGACGATGGACGTGTGCGCGTCTCGTTTCATGCAGGCACGGCCCGTTTGAACCAGGCAATCGTACGAGCAAGTCCTTCGCTCATAGGTGTGTGGGCCCGCCACTTCAGGAGGGCGCGTGCTCGCGTCAAGTCGGGACGCCGTTGACGCGGATCGTTTTCGGGAAGCGGTTCATGGCGGATGCGCATCGGAACGCCGCACAGCTCGCTAATCGTTCGCGCGATCTCGAGAACGGTCACCTCCTCGTCGTTCCCGATATTGACGACCCAATACGCAGGATCGTCGATCGCCGCAAAACGCAGGATGGCTTCGATCAAGTCGTCGACGTAGCACAACGAACGTGTCTGCGTTCCGTCTCCAAAAACCGTGAGCGGTTGTCCGGAGAGCGCCTCATTGATGAAGGTCGGCACAACGCGGCCGTCGTGACGTCGCATCCGTGGCCCGTACGTGTTAAAAATACGAACCATCCGTCCGTCTAGGGCGGCAGTTCTACGGTATGCGGCAATAACGGCTTCTCCGTATCGCTTTGCCTCGTCATAACACGAGCGCGGTCCGATGGAATTCACGTTGCCGAAATAGTCCTCGCGTTGCGGGTGCTCGAGCGGGTCGCCGTACACTTCCGATGTCGATGCATAGAGGATACGCGCGCCGTGACGCGCCGCCAATTCACAGCAGAGCTCGGTGCCCCGGGAGTTTACGCGCAGCGTGGAAAGCGGACGTTCCGCATAATCGATTGGACTTGCCGGCGACGCAAAATGAAAAATTATGTCGACGCGTTCGAGATCCGGGAGCGTCTCGCTCGCATCGCTTTCGATAAAGCGGAAACGATCGTCGTCGAGGATCGTCGAGAGGTTCGAGATGTCGCCGGTCATCAGATTGTCTGATCCGACAACTTCGTGACCCTCACGAAGGAGCGCTTGGCAAAGATGTGATCCCACGAAGCCGGCCGCGCCGGTAACCAGCGAAATCATGCGGTGATCTTTGCCGGTGCCGGGCGCGCAACGCCATAGTATGTGAAGCCGAGCTGCCGCAAGTTTATCGCGTCCAACGCATTTCGCATATCGAAGAGATTGCCGCGTTGCATCGAGTCGTAAACGCGACGCCAGTCAAGCGAACGGTAGTTTTCCCATGGGGTAGCGACGATCAGATAATGCGCGCCTTGTGCGGCTTCGTACGGGGTCTTCATGTACGTCACCGCGTCACGCAAGATGGCGCGTGCAGCCGTCATTGCGGCCGGATCGTGAACGCGCAACGTCGCTCCGCGCGTCAGCAGGGCTCGCGCAAGTGCAATCGCCGGAGACTCACGAACGTCGTCGGTGTCCGGTTTGAAGCTCAAGCCCAGAAGGGCGCCGGTGCTTACGTCGAGATCGCCGACGTTCGCCTCGATCGCAGAAACCGCGCGCGCAATTTGGCGGCGGTTGACGTCGAGCACGGCATCGAGCATAGCGGGCTCGATTGCATGCGCGCGCGCAACGTGCGCAAGAGCACTGACGTCCTTTGGCAAACACGAACCGCCGAATCCGAGTCCTGGCTGCATGTAGTGCTTGCCGATGCGGCGGTCGTAAGCGATGCCCGTTAAGACGTCGTCGACGTTCGCGCCGACGGCGTCGCAAATATTCGAAAGTTCATTGACGAAAGAAACTTTCGTTGCGAGAAACGCATTCGCAGCATACTTGATCATCTCGGCCGTGTGAGGCTCGACAACCAAAACAGGAGCGTCGATCGGAGCGTACAGGTTTTTGAGGAGCGCGGCTGCGGCATCGTCGTCGGTACCGATCACGATGCGCTCCGGGTGCATGAAATCTTCGACGGCCGTGCCTTCGCGCAAAAATTCCGGATTCGATGCGACCATCAACCGTCGCCGTCCGTTTCCGTAGCGCTCCAAAAGGCGCGCGACCAGGTCGGCCGTCTCGACCGGAACGGTCGACTTATTGACGACCAAGAGATCGGACGATGCATAGGTCGCGATCTCTTTCACTGCTTGACGGACATAGGTAAGATCTGCGTCGCCGAGCGGACCGACCGGCGTACCGACGGCGATAAAGACGATTTCGCGTCCGGCGAGCGCATGTGCCGCGGACGTATGAAAGCGCAGCGAGCCGTTGCTAACGCAGGTGTGAAGCATTGGCGCGAGCGCAGGTTCGTGAAACGGAAGTCGACCTGCGTTTATCATCGCGATCTTCGTGTGATCGGTATCGTACGCGATGACATCGTTGCCGAAACGCGCTAGGCACACTGCAGTGACAAGACCGACGTATCCGGTGCCGCAGACGGCGACGGTATGCATGCATGCTACGTTACCATCCTTTTGCAATGCGAAGCAGATTGGGTGGCTTTGCGACACCGTTGTTATGTTGCGGACATCGCGTGCGGTTCGCGACGCGAGACGTGGGAATCGTCGGGAGTAGTACCCCCTTTTACGAAGGACGAGTAAGCGCAAGTGAACGTGTTAGGGATGAACGCGGTGTTTCATGATAGCAGCTCAACGCTCGTCGTGGACGGCCGGATACTTGCCGCGGCGGAAGAAGAGCGATTTAGCCGGCGCAAGCACGGCAAACCGTGCGTTCCATTCAGCACTTGGGAATTGCCGTCGGCTTCGGCAATGTGGGCGTTGCAGTTCGCGGACTTGCATCCCCAAGACGTCGATGTCGTTGCTTACTCCTACGACCCCGACCTTGCGCCTGCGTCGAGCGCTGACATCACCGAGAGTGAATGGGAAGGATTGCGCACGCTTTTCGCGCGGCGCTTCCCGAACTTTTTGAGGACGGCGTTGCCGGGCATCGAACGCGCGAAAGTGGAATTTGTCCCCCACCATGTCGCGCACGCTGCGTCGGCATATCTTGCTGCACCCTACGAGCGTTGCGCAGTACTGGTCCTCGACGGACGCGGTGAGTCAACCTCAGGATTGCTCGGCGTCGCTCGCGCCGGAAACCTGCACGTTCTCGCGACAATCAAACTCCCGCACTCGCTGGGATTGCTGTATGAGGAACTGACGGCGCATCTCGGCTTTCACCGCTCCTCCGACGAATACAAAGTCATGGGACTCGCGGGCTACGGGCGTCCGCGGTTCCTCGAACGCTTTCGTGAGCTCGTTCACGTCGATGCTCCGGCGTTCACCGTCGCGCCCATCGATCTGGCCGAGTTCGCTCCGCGACGCCGCGACGGTGACGCGTTCGAAAACGAGCATGCAGACCTCGCGTGCAGCGTACAGCACCGGTTGGAAGAGGTAATTCTCGACCTCGCCCGGTGGCTTGCGGCAGAGACCGGCGAGAAGTCGCTCGTCATGGCGGGTGGCGTTGCGCTCAATTGCGTGGCCAACGCACGTCTCGCCGCAGAGGGGCCGTTCGAGCGCGTTTGGGTGCAGCCGGCGGCAGGCGACGCCGGAACTTCGCTCGGCGCGGCGCTTTACGCTGCTCACAAACATGGGGATCGAGTTTCGCCGATGACCACAGCTGCGCTCGGGCGAGAATGGAATGACGAGTCGCTCGAGCGATGGCTAAAGACGGCGCGAATTCCTTACGAACGCTCCAACGATATCGCGCGCGATGTCGCGCAGACGATCGCCGGAGACGGAATCGTCGCGTGGTTTCAAGGGCGCAGCGAATTTGGTCCACGCGCGCTCGGTCATCGCAGCCTTCTCGCCAATCCGCGCTTTGCCAAGAATCTCGAGCGCCTCAACGACGTGAAGGGACGCGAACAGTTCCGCCCGGTTGCCCCAATGGTTCTTTCGGAGCGCGCCGGCGACATTTTCATCGGACAATTGCCGAGTCCGTACATGCTCTTTACGCATCGTGTTCGAGCTGAGTGGCGGGAACGCATCGCTGCGGCCGTGCACGTCGACGGTAGCGCTCGCATTCAAACGGTCGATCGCGACGACGAGCCGCTCGTTGCTCGTATGCTCGACGACGTCGAGCGTCTCACCGGCACGCCCGTCGTGATCAACACGAGTTTGAATACCGCCGGGCGTCCGATGGTCGACGACGTCCGCGACGCGCTGGAATGTTTCGGTTCGGCGCCGATCGACTTGCTCGCAATTGGACCGTTCGCTATCCGCCGGCCCCGCGCGTACGTGTCGTCCCGGAGCGAGGAGCTCGCAGCGGCGCCGTGATTCCTTACAGCGTCGTGATACCGACCATCGGACGGTCGAGCTTGTACGATCTGCTCGATTGTTTTGCGCGCAGCTCCGGATCGATGCCGCGTGCGATTGTGATCGTCGACGATAGGAAAGGCGGTGAACCGCTCGACATGCGCCGCTTCGCGACGTCACTTTCCTCATTGCTGCGCATCGATTGCAGCGGCGGACGGGGGCCTGCAGCGGCACGAAATTGCGGCTGGCGTGTAACGTCGACGCCCTGGGTCGTCTTCGTCGACGATGACGTCGTGCTTTGCGAAGGTTGGTGCGACGATCTGCAGCGCGACCTCGATGCAGCGCCTCGCCACGTGGGCGGCATTCAAGGAAGGATTGTCGTGCCGTTGCCGCAGGGCCGCCGTTCGACTGACTGGGAACGCAATGTGAGCGGTCTGGCGCACTCGATATGGATCACCGCCGACATGGCATATCGCCGTGAAGCATTGCTTGCTACGGACGGGTTCGACGAACGCTTCAAACGCGCATACCGAGAAGATTCAGACCTTTCGATTCGAGCAAAAGCTCGCGGATTCGCGCTAGCGTTCGGAACGCGCCGGGCATTGCATCCCGTTCGGCCTGCGGATCGTTGGGTCAGCGTTCGTCTGCAGCGCGGCAACGCCGACGATATTTTGATGCGCGCGTTGCACGGAGCCGGGTGGCGCAAACGTGCCGGCTCGCCGCGCGGGCGCTTTGCGTTGCACGCCGCGACGGTGTTGTCTGCGAGTATCGCCCTTGCTGCGGCCTTAGAGCGGCGCAAGCGCCTTGCGCTGATCGGCGCGGTGGCGTGGCTTACGTTAACTGCGGAGTTCGCATGGCGTCGAATCGAAGCGGGCCCGCGCACTCCTGAAGAAGTCGCTACGATGGCGGCGACGAGTGCCGCGATTCCGTTTGCGGCCGTGTATCACAAAGTGCGCGGCCTGCTGATGCTGCGGCGCATCTTGCGTGGAGAAGCGGCGTGAAAGACCGCGCTATTCTCTTCGATCGCGACGGGACGCTCATCGTCGATCGACCGGGGAACCATGATCCCGACGCGATCGAATTGATGCCGCACGCCGCCGAGGCGCTTGCACTCGCACGTGAGTGGGGCTATGCGGTGGCCGTCGTCACGAATCAACCCGCCGTCGCCGACGGCGCTATCGACCAATCGCATCTCTTTCGCATGCATGCGCGCATCGAATGCTTGGCGGGACCGATCGATGGGTGGTTCGTGTGCATTCATGGCGTCGCGGACAGTTGCGAATGCCGAAAACCCGAGCCTGGACTGATCCTCGCCGCATCGGCGCGCTTGGGAATTTCACCCGAGCGCTGTACGGTGATCGGCGACATCGGCGCAGACATCGAAGCCGCGCAGGCGGCGGGGGCTCGCGGCGTGCTCGTGCCCACGCCGGTGACGAGACCGGAGGAGATTGCGGCGGCACCGGAAGTTGCCGGAGACGTGCTCGACGCCGTGCGGCGCGTCGTTACACGGACGGTGCCCGAATGAAACGCGTCCTTGCAATCCGGCAGGACAATAACGGCGACGTACTTCTCATCGGCCCGGCGTTACGCGCGATTGGGTCGCAGGCGCGCGTCGATCTGATGTGTGGTCCGCGCGGCGCCGCTGCGGGACGATTGCTTCCCGGTGTAGATGCAGTGGACGTTTGGGAAGCGGCGTGGATTGATGCGGAACCGCATCCCGTTTCACGGGCAGATATCGACGCTTTGGTCGATCGTTTGCGCGTCCGCTATGACGAAGCGGTTATTTTTACGTCGTTTCATCAAAGCCCATTGCCCATGGCGTTGGTCTTGCGTATGGCGGGCATTCAACGCATCGGCGCGATCAGCGTCGACTATCCCGGTTCGCTGCTCGACGTTCGGCATCGCGTCGACGATGAGATCCACGAGGTCGAACGCGCGCTGTCGCTTGCTGCGGCGATGGGCTATACGTTGCCGCGCGGCGACGACGGACGGCTGCGGTTCCGTGAGCTTCCGCCGCCGCCGTTGATGCCTGCCCCCTACGTCGTCGTCCATCCGGGCTGCACGATGACTGCACGGACGTGGAGCGCAGACGGATTTCTCGAGGTCACGCGAGCCTTGTGCACGCGCGGTTATTACGTCGCCGTTACGGGCAGCGCTAATGAATCCGATCTCACCGCATACGTTGCGAGCGGACACGAGCGCGCGAGGAACTTCGGCGGCGCAACATCGTTTGCGAAGTTTGCTTCACTCGTCGCCGGCGCAGTTGCCGCCGTCTGCGGTAACACTGCGACGACGCACGTCGCGGCGGCGGTAGGCACCCCCGTCGCCGAGATTTTCCCGCCTACAATTTCATTTGCGCGTTTTCGTCCATGGATGGTGTCATACGAAGTCTTTGGAGATGGTAGCGTTGCGTGCGCCGGCTGCCGCGCTCGCGCTTGTCCGTTCGACGATCATCCATGTCTACAGAACGTCCGCGCAAACGACATTGCAGACGCGGTCGCACGGCTACACGGTGTCGGGTTCCCGAATGTGCGGAGCATGTTGGCGTGAACGTTCTCGTCTGGCACGTGCACGGCTCGTGGATGACGGCATTCGTGCAAGGAAAACATCGCTATCTCGTTCCGGTACTGCCGGATCGCGGGAATGACGGACGCGGACGCGCACAGACGTGGCTATGGCCGGAATCCGTCATAGAGCGTTCGCCGGAAGAACTTGCATGTGAACGCCCGGACCTGATCGTGTTGCAGCGCGCGCATGAATACGACCTGGTGCGTTCCTGGACGGGATTGACGCCGGGTGTCGATGTGCCGGCCGTCTACGTAGAACATAATGCTCCGCAAGGGCGTATCAATGAGATGCGTCATCCGATGGCCGGCGTCGCGAACGTTCCGGTTGTCCACGTCACGTACTTCAACCAGTTGTTCTGGGATTGCGGCGACGCGCGAACGTTCGTTGTCGAACACGGCGTCGTCGATCCCGGGCGCCGCTACACAGGCGAGCTGCCGCGTTGCGCGGTCGTCATCAACGAAGCGCGTAGGCGTGCGCGCGTCACCGGGACGGATCTGTTGCCGCGATTCGATGCCGTCGTTCCCATCGACGTGTTCGGCATGGACGCCGGCCCGATCGGCGGATATGAAAATTTGCCGCAAAAGCAGATGCACGACGAGATCGCCAGACGCCGCGTATACGTGCATCCTATTCGCTGGACCTCACTCGGGCTTTCGCTGATCGAGGCCATGCATCTCGGCATGCCCGTCGTCGCCCTGGCGACGACGGAGGTCCCGCATGCCGTACCCTCCGGAGCCGGCATCGTTTCGACCGACGTCAACGCATTGATCGATGCGAGCCGCACCTTACTCAACGATCTCGACCGGTGTATCGATATGGGCAATCGAGCACGGACGTTCGCTCGCGAGCGCTTCGGACTCGAGCGCTTTCTTGCCGATTGGGATCGCATCATCGAGGAGATCGTCCCATGAAGATTGCGTTCGTATCCGAGCACGCGAGCCCCCTCGCCGTTCTCGGAGGCGTCGATGCCGGCGGACAAAACGTGCACGTCGCTGCACTCGCCGAAGCGCTCGCGCGCGGAGGCGACGAAGTTCGCGTCTACACTCGGCGAGACGATCTGCGGCTCCCCGCCACGGTACCATTTTGCACGGGTGTGCTGGTCGACCACGTCGATGCCGGACCGCCGGAGCCGATTGAGAAAGACCGTCTGCTGCAATATATGCCGGCATTTGCGCGGGAACTGTCAAGCCGTTGGAGCGATTGGCGCCCCGACGTCGTGCACGCACATTTTTGGATGTCGGGCCTTGCATCGCTCGATGCGGCAGCGCCGCTCGATCTTCCGGTCGTACAAACCTACCACGCGCTCGGCATCGAAAAGAAACGCCACCAAGGCGCGAAAGATACGAGTCCCGAGCGGCGGCTGGAGATCGAAGCGCACATCGCGCGGTCCGCTACTCACATCGTCGCGACCTCGACGGCTGAGGCGTTCGAGCTCGTACGCATGGGGGCGAATCGGAACGACATCACGGTCGTCCCATGCGGCGTCGATCTTTCGCAGTTTGCGGCGCTCGGCCCCAGCGAAGCGCGCGGCCGGTACAAACACCGCATCGTCTGTTTGAGCCGTCTCGTCGAACGAAAGGGTATCGGCGACGTTATCGCCGCGCTCAAATTTCTTCCGAACACGGAGCTGATTGTTGCCGGCGGACGCGATCGTGCGTCGCTGTGGGAGGACGGCGAAGCGCTGCGGTTGCGCGAAATCACGCGGAATCTCGGCGTCGAAGATCGCGTCGAGTTCCGCGGACGCGTCGAACGAACGTGCGTCCCGCGACTGCTTCGCTCCGCCGATCTCGTCGTTTGCTATCCATGGTATGAACCGTTCGGCATCGTCCCGCTCGAAGCAATGGCCTGCGGTATTCCCGTCGTCGTCTCGTCCGTCGGCGGACTCGTCGACAGCGTCGTGGACGGAGTGACGGGAGCGCACGTGGAACCGCGTTCGCCGGATGCGCTAGGCCAGACGATCTGGTCGCTCCTGAAAAACGAGCGCATGCGCGTGAGGCTTGGTTCTGCGGGAATAAAGCGCGTCAACGAACGTTACGGTTGGCCCCGTATTGCAAGTGATACCAAGGCCGTGTACGCGCAAGTGATTACGGAGAAGGGCTTCGCGGCGCGAGCATCGTGAGGTCGGCAATTACGACGAGGCGTCCGCGTCTTGTTATATTGCGGGCGCTTGGTCTCGGCGATTTCCTCACCGGCGTTCCGGCATACCGCGCGCTCGCGCGGGCTTTTCCCGGACATTACCGGATTCTCGCAGCACCCGTTGCGCTCGCTCCGCTAGCAGAAATTTGCGGAGATATCGATGAGGTGGTGGATAGCGCATCGCTCGCCCCGCTCGACCCCGCACTGCACGGCGCTGATATCGCCGTCAATCTGCACGGACGCGGACCGCAGAGTCATCGCCTGTTGCTCGAAACCGAGCCGCGGCGTTTGATTGCCTTCCGCAACGATGACGTTGGTGTGCCGGCGGACGCTCCGCCGTTTTCGGATGACGAACATGAAGTGCAGCGGTGGTGCCGGATGTTGGGCGAATCCGGAATTCCCGCCCAAGCGCGCGACCTCGACCTGCACCCGGCGCCGTATTGCGGCCCGCATAACGGAGCACTGATCTTACACCCCGGCGCATCAAGCGAATCGCGCCGTTGGCCAATAGTCCGCTGGATCGGACTCGCATCGCAACTGCCGCGAGACGGCAACCGCGTCGTCCTCACGGGAACGCAAAGCGAATTCAGGCGTTGCCGAGTGATCGCTCGCAACGCAGGAATCGGAATCGATTGCGTTCTTGCGGGAAGAACGACGCTCGCCGGACTCGCGTCGCTGGTTGCAGCGGCGCGCGCGGTCGTGTGCGGTGACACCGGAATCGCGCATCTTGCAACAGCTGTGGGAACGCCATCGGTCGTGCTCTTCGGTCCCGTCAGTCCGGCAAAGTGGGGGCCGCCGGCGGAACGCGCGCAACACCGTGTGCTGTGGCGGGGAAAACCCGGCGATCCTCATGCGCCCGTCGTCGATCCCGGGCTCGCATCGATCACCGTGCGTGAAGTCTACGGCGAACTCGAAGCGCTGTCGGCGCGGTCGCGCGCGGGGTAAAGCGATGCGCGCCGGGAGCGTAGATCCGGGGTATTTTGTCGATCTCTATCGACGCGAGAGCGATCCGTGGAAGTTTGCGTCGAGCCCGTACGAGCGCGACAAATACGCAGCTTCTCTTGCCGTGCTGCAGCCCCATTACGAACGCGCGCTCGAAATCGCATGCTCCGTCGGCGTATTCACGCGGCTCCTTGCGCGCCGCTGCGGGAGCCTGCTTGCTATCGATCCCTCACCTGAGGCCGTAGAGTGCGCGCGCAAACGCTGCGCACATCTGCACGGTGTGACTACGCGCTGCGGTGCGGTTCCGGACGATTATCCCGAAGGTATGTTCGACCTCGTAACGTTCTGCGAGGTAGGCTTTTACCTCGTGCACGATGATTTGATCGAAACACGCGATCGCATCGTTGCCTCACTGCGCGCCGGCGGGCAGACGCTGCTCGTTCATTGGACACCGCCTGTGCAAGGACACGCAGCAAGCGCTGCGGAGGTCCATCAGGCGTTCGCGCTCCATCCGGAATTGCGAGCGGTTGCGCATCGTGACGCCCCCACGTATACCCTGGATTTATTCGGAAAAGTGACGGGTATGTAATCCGCAGGACACTTCCACTAAGGAGGTTTTGCCTTGGCAACGGCACGCCAAACGACCGACCACGACGAGATTCGTGAATGGGTCGAACGCATGGGCGGGAGACCCGCAGAAGTAGAGGGTACAGGCGGAATGCTTCGCATCGATTTCGGCGATCAAGACGAACGTTTGGAACCAATCGATTGGGACCAGTTCTTCGATATCTTCGACGAAAGCGGACTGGGATTTCTATATGATCCCGACGGCCGCATGAATAAATTCATTCAAGTCGGGCATGACGAACGCGGGATCGGTAAGACGGAGCCCGACGAGAGGGACGAACACCGCGCGGCGTCGCGCGGCCGCACCGGATCACGAAAGAAGTCGACATCACGAAAAAAGAGCACGAACGGACGAAAGAAGAGCGCCGCGAACGGCCGCAAGAAGACGTCGTCACGCGAGAAGACGTCGTCACGAAAGAAGACGTCGTCACGAAAGAAGACGTCGACCCGCAAAACGAGCGCCGGCCGCAAGAAGAGCACCTCACGGAAGAAGAGTTCATCGAAGAAGTCCAGTGGATCGAAGAAGAGCGGCGGCCGTAAATACTCGCGCAAATCAGGCAAGAAGGTTGAACGCGCGATGCACGAGATGAAGCGCGGTCAGTTGCGTTCCGGAAAAAGCGGACAGAAGGTGAAGAGCCGCAAACAAGCGATCGCGATCGGGCTCTCCGAGGCGCGTCGCGAGGGTGACCGCGTTCCAACGCGCCGTAAAGGCGGCCGCCGCAAGAAGCGTTAGCGCAGAAGCGGGCGCGGACGTTCGGCCCAAACCCATCCGGCCGTGCGCGGGTGCAACGGCCGGTGCATGACCGTTAAGCGGTCCAATCCGCATAGATCGATTAACCGCCCGACGGGGTCCGTATCGCAAGAGAACGTCACGCCGACGCCGCGCGTTGCGCAGTCATCCGCGAAGTTCGTCATTGCCTTCATCGTCGCGCCGTCGATGATCGTCACGCGACGGCAGTCGAGATCGATCTTGCGCGAGACACGCGGCGTCGCGCGCAACACTTCTCGCAGACGTTCCTGCGTCTCGAAGCCCCACGCGCCGGCGAGCCAAATGTGAAAGCCGTACGGTGCGTTCCGGTCGAGCACGCAAAGTGCCCGCGCCGCATCGGTCATCTGCATCGTTTTTCATCTTACCGCGAACACGGAGTTTTTTCGCACACGGGCGAAGCTGGGCAAACGCCTTCTTCTCCTCCGCTCGGGTGTGCGCCGGTGTTGAAAGATCGCTTCTTCATGCAGCAGGCCGCCTCTCTGCTCGCGACCGAGCTTTCGCTCGGCGATTTGTTCGAGCGGTTAACGAAGCTGCTGGCCGAGTACGTCGATTCGTCCGTCGTTTTTATCGCACTGGCCCGTCCTGACGGACGGCACTCGATCGAGTATTTCTACGATCATGGCGAGATTCGGCGATACCCGCACATCGTACTCGAGGACAACTCGCGCGCTCGCGAAGTCATACGGACGGGTGCGATCATTTGGGGCAACAGCCCGCACGTGTGGGCGCCGTTGGGAACGACACCAATCCATCGCGATCGTCCGTGGACGAACGACACGATCTCCGCAATGTTCGTGCCGATGCGCGCAGCGGGCGAAATGGTCGGTGCGCTGTCGGTTCAGACCACACGCGCAAATGCCTACTCGAACGAAGATGTAGAGATGGTCGCGGCCATCGGCCACTATCTTGCGATCGCCGTTGAAAATCAGCGCCTCTATCAGGCGGCGCAGCGTACTGCGGAATACGACGCGCTCACCGGTCTGATTAATCATTCGCGCATCTCGCGGGAAATCGATATCGCGCTCACCACGGCGACGCCGGCGCGGCAGGCGGTCGCGATTCTGCTGAACCTCATCAATTTCGGGACCTTTAATGAGATTTACGGGTACGCCGAAGGCGATGACGTGCTTCGTCAAGTCGCCCGCGTGTTGCGCGATCTCGAAGACGCCGACGATACGGTTTTCGTCGGACGGTTCGGTGGCGACGAATTCATGGTGCTCTTACGCGAGGGTTCGGGTGATCGCGTAGAACAGTTCATCGAGCGCATGAACGCGAAGCTGCACGCGCTCGCGTATGTTGCACGGGATCAAACACTACCCGTTCCGATCGCGTGCGGCTACGCGTTTGCACCAGCGGATGCGGTGACGCGGTCAGAGCTCGTGGCGCTCTGCGTTCACCGCGCGCGATTGAGCCGGAAACGCGGCGGCCGTCCCGTGGGCGACGACGCCGTCGATGTTTGTACGGCGCACGGAGCCTTCACGGGAATCGAAACCATCGTACAGGCGCTCTTCGATAGTGATCCGTTTACGCGCGTGCATGTGCTGCATGTCAACGCGATGGCAAAATCATGGTCCGAGTTCAACCTCGATCTCGATCGCTCTCAACGCGCGAAGCTGCTGCAAGCGAGTTTATTGCACGACGCCGGTAAATTGCTGATCTCGGGCACCATCGTGATCAAGCCCGGCCGCTTGAGCAAGAACGAGTACGAAGCCGTGATGCGGCATGCCGAGTATGGTGCGCAGATTCTCGCGGCGCATCCGGGCTACGAGGACGTAGCGCGCATCATCGGTCAACACCACGAGCGCTGGGACGGAAAGGGCTATCCCCAGGGACTTGCGGGCGAAAGCATCGATTCCGTGGCGCGCGCGATCGCGATTCTCGACGCTTTCTCGGCAATGGTTGCTGACCGCCCCTATCACCGCGGCGTCAGCGAGGACGCCGCACTTGCCGAGCTGCAACGATGTGCGGGAACGCAGTTTGACCCACATCTCGTCGACCGCTTCGTAGTCTGGCGAGAGGAAGGCAACCCCCCGAGCCCGGCATGACGCCCACGGAGCACGGCGAATCAGGCGAGTGCGTTCCTACGCGCTCGTAGCTCAATTGGATAGAGCAAGGCACTCCTAAGGCCGAGGTTGGCGGTTCGATTCCGCCCGAGCGCACCATTGGTTCGGACGTCTTTCGGGGTGTTGCCGCGGGGGACGTCTTCTTTTTCACATCGTGTGAAAAAGAAGACTCGCCTCGAACGCGCTCCTGCGCATCCTGCGCCCGCGCGTTCTCACACGGGGTGTTGCCTCGGGGGCGAAAGACGTCCTTTATGCGATGTTGTGTTTTTGGAATTCGCTTTTATGTGGAGCGGGGGTTCGCTAGCGAACAAAGATAGGGGCCGCGGTTTTAGGTCATGGGCTGATGGACTGAGTTTGCTCGTTCTTTAGAATGTCGCCTGGATATCGCCGGGGCGGGGTACGATAGGGGCGTGGACGCAACGAGGGTCACCGTCGGCACGGCTGAGGGGCGGTTTGGCATTTCTTCGGAACTCCTCGCCGAACTGTGCGATCGGGCGCCTGACGCGATTTGTGTGATCGAGCGGCGGGAGAATGCACCCGACTTTATCTTTCGCTATGTGAACCGCGCATTTGAAACCATGTATGGTTGTCGTCGCGACGTGACGCTTGGATCGTCGGCGGATGCATTTATGCGCGAGCGGAGCAGCCCCGAGGATCGCGAGCGCGTCAATGAAGCGCTTGAACGAAATGAAGCGTTTCGAGTTCGTCGTGGATTTACGCGCCCGGATGGAACCTTTATCTGGATTGAAGCGAATTTTTCGCCGATTGCGTGGGACGGCGGCCATCGCTGGATGTTCATTACGCGCGACGCGACGCGCGAAAAGCGCGCGCACGAACGCATGGTGCAACTCACGACGGCCGTGGAACACGGCTACGACCCCGTGGCAATCAGTACGGCGTCCGAACGCTCGTGGGTTTTCGGATACGTGAACGATGCGTTCACGCGAACGACCGGGTATTTGCAGGACGAAGTCCTCGGCACGTCATGGAACACGATTCTCGGCGACGACCGCGACGGGCCGCGGCTCGAAACGATTCGGGCTGCACTCTATGCAGGGCAACCCGTCCGAACGGAATTGTCGTACCGGCGCAAAGACGGGCGCCACGGCATGTTCGAGGTTCACTTGCAGCCGATCCAAGAACATTCTTCCGGCGACTACACGTCCGTCGTGTCCGTCTTTCGCGACATCACGGACGCGCGTCAACGCGAAGCCAAGCTTCTCTACGAAGCCGAACACGATTTATTGACCGAGCTGGTCAACCGCCGCTATTTCGAACGCGCGCTCGAAACCGCGATCTCGATGACGCGAACGACACCGATGCACGCGCTGCTCTTCGCGGATCTCGACGGATTCAAAGAGGTCAACGATCGTCTCGGCCACGAGATCGGCGACGAAGTATTGCGGGCCGCCGCACGCGCATTCGACTCGGCCGTATTCCGGACGGACGTGCTCGCCCGGTGGGGCGGCGACGAGTTCGCTGCGCTCCTTTATCATTGCTCGCTCGAGAACGCCGCGCGGACTGCCGAAGACATGGCCGCCGCCTTCAATGCCTCGCCCGACCGGCACGGGACGACGGTCAGCATCGGCATCGTCGCGATTCGAGCGAACGAATGTGTCCCCGACCTCATCCGCCGGGCGGACCGGATGTGTTACAAGGCCAAGGCAGCCGGCCGGAACCGGGTGCTTGCCGACACGGAGCCTCAGCGGTCGTAACAACCCTTGCGAGAGAGCCGGGCGTGTGGTACAGTCTGTTGGCTGAACGCCTCGTCGGGGCGTTTATTTCATGTGTGGTAGACTGAGATGGCAAAAAAAGAAAACCGAGTGATGGTAGTCATGGCGTGCACCGAGTGCAAACGCCGCAACTACAACACCCAAAAGAACAAACAAAAAACAACGGACCGGCTCGAGCTCAGCAAATACTGCCGCTGGTGCCGCTGCCACCGCGCCCACCGCGAAACCAAGTAAAAAAGTTTTCAAGCCAGCTACAAAAGTCCGATTTCAAGTGATTTTTGGTGCTGGCAAGGAAGCGACGGAGCGAGTGGACTAGAGTCCACGACCTCCAGAGCTGACGCAGTCCAGCGCCGAAAAGCGCTTGAAATCGTAGGGCGGTAGCTCAATTGGTAGAGTAGCGGTCTCCAAAATCGCCGGTTGCAGGTTCGAGTCCTGTCCGCCCTGCCAGAAATTTTCCCCGGGAGTTGACGTTTGGTGAACGAGCAGAAGAAGTCGATCGGCCGAGGCACGACCGCAGCGGGACAAGCCGCGGGCGGAGATTTTGTGCGCGGCGTGATCACTGAGCTGCGCCGCGTTACGTGGCCGACACGTGACGAATGGGTATCCGCAACGGTACTGACGATCGGACTGGTCGTCGGCATCGGACTCTTTACGTGGGCGCTCGACTGGCTCTTCGGCCAGCTCTTCCAGCTCATCCATCCAGTCAATCTCTAAGATCCTATGACCGAATTCGAACGCGAATACGACGGTGGTGCCGTCAACGTCGAAACTGACGAACTCACGGAAACCACGACGCTTGAACAGCAAGACGCTGCAACCAATGTCTTCGATGTGCGCGATGACGCGCCCGAGGAACTCGTCGAACGTCCGGTTTCTACGAAAAAAGATAACCGCAACTGGTTCGTGATCCACACGTATTCCGGTTACGAGAACAAAGTCAAAGCGAATCTCGAACGCCGCATCCACTCGATGGGCATGCAAGACAAGATCTTCCGCGTGCTCGTCCCGATGGAGGATGAGGTCGAGTTCAAAGACGGCAAGCGCAAGATCACGCCGAAGAAAGTTTTCCCGGGTTACGTACTGGTCGAGATGATCATGGACGACCAGTCATGGTACGTCGTTCGTAACACCCAGGGCGTTACCGGATTCGTCGGCAGCCCCGGCCCGGGCGAAAAGCCCGTGCCGCTGCAAGAAAAAGAAGTCAAGACGATCCTCAAGCAGATGGGCATCGAAGCGCCGAAGCTTAAGATCGACTTCAAGAAGGGCGATCGCGTCAAAGTCACTTCCGGTCCATTCTTCGACTTCACCGGCGTCGTCGACGAAATCCAACCGGAAAAAGAACGCCTACGCGCGCTCATCTCAATCTTCGGAAGAGAAACCCCGGTCGAACTCGAGTTCTTCCAGGTCGAGAAAGTCTAGGAACTTACAATTTCTCGCGCGAGCGACCCCGGCGCGCGAGATTGCTGAGGGGCAGAACGCCTGAAGGCGATTCGTTAAGGAGACAACATGGCTAAGAAAGTTGTAGGCAAAATCGGCCTGCAAATTCCGGCCGGCAAGGCAACGCCTGCGCCGCCGATCGGCCCCGCGCTGGGCCCATACTCGCTCAATATCATGGACTTCTGCAAGCAGTACAACGAACGTACTGCCTCGCAGGCGGGCATGATCATTCCGGTCGAGATCACCGTTTACGAAGACCGCACGTTCACGTTTATCACGAAGACGCCGCCGGCGTCGTTCCTGATCAAACAGGCGCTCAAAATCGAGTCGGGTTCGAAAGAGCCGAACCGCAACAAGGTCGGCAAACTGACGAACGCGCAGCTCGAAGAGATCGCGAAAGTGAAGATGCCGGACATCAATGCGAACGACATTGACGCCGCAAAGAAGATCATCGCCGGCACGGCGCGCTCGATGGGTGTGGAGACAGAATAATGCCGCAACATCACGGAAAGCGCTACAAGAACCTTGTCGCCAACTACGACAAGAAGACGCTCTTCACGCCGGCCGAAGCGATCGATCTTGTGAAGCAGAACGCAAACGCGAAGTTCAACGAGACCGTCGAAGTGCACATCCGTCTGGGAGTCGATCCGAAGAAGAGCGATCAAAACGTTCGAGGTACGGTTCTACTGCCGCACGGTACAGGCCGCACGGTCCGCGTTATTGCATTCGCCAAGGGCGACAACGCGAAGGCCGCGCAAGAAGCCGGCGCCGATATCGTCGGCGATCAGGATCTGATCGACCGTCTCAAGGGCGGCTTCACGGAGTTCGACGTCGCGGTTGCGACACCGGACATGATGGCGCAAGTCGGTAAAGAGCTCGGCCGTATTCTCGCGCAGAAGATGCCGAACCCTAAGGCGGGAACGGTCTCGCCGAACATCGGCGGCGCGATCCGCGACATCAAGGCCGGTAAAGTCGAGTACCGTTTGGATAAAACCGGCATCATCCACACGATCGTCGGAAAGTCGCAGTTCGATGCCAATCAGCTGCTTGAAAATCTGACAACGCTGCTCGATGCAGTTGTCCGCGCAAAGCCTGCTGCCGCGAAGGGCACGTATCTGCGCAGTGTCACACTGACGAGCACGATGGGACCCGGCGTCAAAGTCGACCCGAACCGCATTCGCGCGACGGCGTAGAGCCGAGCGCTCGAACGGCCAGGCCCGGTTCTTGCGAACCGGGCCTTTTTTGTTTACGCCGCGCCAATCCCCAGTAAAGCGCCGCTTAAAACCGGTTGGCAGGAAGCCCTTTGCGGTAAGAAGGAGTGAGCAAACAATTATGTGATTCAGGGAGTGATCTAACCTGGGATGCAGATAGAGCGGAACGTTGAGAACGACACCTCGATCCCCGATACGCAGGCGCACGCCGAAGCAATGTCGCTGCCGATCAATACGGTTGTCGCGCGCCTGATCGCCCTGCTTGGTGCGACGACGGTGGCGGTTATCGGCGGCGTGACCGAGACGCGGGCGGTCACGCAATGGACCGACGGACGGTCGCCTCAACGCCCAAACGTGCTGCGGTTCGCGCTGCAGATCGCCATGATGATCGGCGGCGAAACCCATAGCGAGATGGTGCGAGCGTGGTTTGCCGGCAGCAATCCGCACCTCGAGGATCAGGTGCCGATGCTGATGTTGCGCGATAAGCCGCTCAATGAGATCTCCGGCTCGATCGTGGCTGCTGCACGCGCTTTCGCCGCGCGATAGGCGCACGCAAGCGAATCCCATCTTGTACCCCGTTCAGGCAGCGCGTACTGTTATAAGGCGAGGCTACACGAGTGGAATTACACGAGCCGTCGCTGTCGACGATTGAGGAGCGAGAGAACGGTCTTGCACTCGTCGGCGACTTCGACATTTTTTTATCCGGCGAACTGGAAGAGCGGATACGCGCGCGCGCATCCGCGGGCGGCCGCTTTGCCGTCGATCTCATGCGGTGCACGTATCTCGATTCGACGATTCTCACCGTGCTCGTTCGCGCTGCGAACGCGTATGAAGGGCAGTTAGACGTGATCGCTCCCGCGAGCGGCAACGTCGCTCGCATTCTCTCTATCACGAAGCTCGACCGCTATCTCCCGTTAATCTAGAAACGACACGACGCCGCTGTGCAGGTCGTACGTCGCTCCGGCGACGCGCACGCGTCCTTCGCGCACGGCATCGGCGACGATCGTCGAGCGCTGCGTCACCGCGGCGGCGTTCATCCGGACGTTCTCGATGACCGCATCGTGCCACCAGTCGCCGTTGTCTCGCGACGTCGATCGCGCAGCGGGCGTGATGGCGTCTGCAAGAAGCTGCATGTGACCCGGCAGCAAGGCGTTTGTCTCCACGAAGTCGAGCGCTGCTTTCACCGCGCCGCACTGCGTGTGACCGAGCACCACGACGAGCATCGAATCGAGCACGGTGATCGCGTATTCAATCGACGCCAGGCCGTCGTCATTGACGATATTGCCCGCGACGCGCACGACGAACAAGTTTCCGGGCTGCTGATCGAAGATCGTTTCGATCGGCACGCGCGAATCCGAGCAGCCGAGGATCGTTGCGAATGGAGACTGCCCGCTTGCGAGTTCGATGCGGTGGAAGGACGGAACCGGCGCGACCGGATGCTCTTCGACAAAGCGGCGGTTGCCTTCAACAAGGCGCGTAACTGCCGCATCGAGCGATGCGGGACGAGTAAACGGCATGGATGTGGAAATTCTTTCTAGCTAAGTGACAATCGTGACGCGGCCCGTCTTCAAGTCGTAGATGCCTCCGGCGAGCGAAAGCGTTTTCTCTTCTAACGCCTTGCTGACAATGGGCGAGCTTGATGCCGCGTATTTGACGTTATCTTTCACGTTTTTTATTTCCGCATTGTGCGCCCAGTCGCCGGGCATTCCTTTCGTTGCGGAAACGGCGGGAAGAATAGCTTCAACCAAGCGCTGAATGCGCGAGGGTTCTTTGCTGCCGTCTTGCGCGTATGCCACGGTAGCTTTGACCGCGCCGCACCCGGTGTGACCGTGGAATCTGATCGAACACGGTTTCGACGGGGACGCACGAGTCCGAGCAGCTCACCAAAATGGCAAACGGGTGCTGAGCTTCGGTAAGCTCGAGGCGACGCGCCGTGAGCGGCGGACAGATGGCTTTATCGCTGGCGAAGCGCTCATTTCCGGCCATCAGCGTCTCAAGCCCCTGTTGTCCGCCGGATTATCGCGACACCGGCAACGGCGCTCAAGAAGTGACGTCGGGACGAACCTGAA
>JAFANA010000003.1 GCA_019232905.1 Vulcanimicrobiota bacterium | reverse complement strand
TCCGCCGCGCCATTGCAAGCGCGATCGATCCGGTTGAACTCGCCCGCGCCTGGAAAGGTCAGTATCCGGCGGCCACATCGTTCTTGCCGCCGCCGATCGTGACGTGGAATGCGCCCGCTATTCCAGCAAATCGCCACGATCTTGCCGCAGCGAAGCGCGAGATCGCCGCGGCGGGCTTAAGCGATCCTCCGCCCGGCCTGATCGGTGCCGATGCGGAGAATCCGATCGAAGTGCGCGTCGCGACGATCGTGCAAACGCAGCTCGCGGCGGCCGGATTCCCGTTTACGGTAAAGACGAATCCGACTCGCACATGGTTTAGCTTCACCGGGTTGCTGCGCAGCGGCAAAGCTACGATCGTCACCGAGACGTGGGTCGGCGGAAGCGATCCCGAGCAGTCGTTGAATCTCACCTGCGAACAAGCCGTCCCCGGCGGGTCAAATCATTCATTCTACTGTTCGAAACGCTTCGACGCGCTTGTTGCCGATCAAGCCCGCACGCCGAGTCAAGCGCAGCGTGAGCGCGATTTCAATGAGATGGCGCAACTCATCCACGACGACGTCCCCGTGATTCCGCTCTACTACGAAGCCTACTTACAAGGCGTCAACACACGCGTCACCGGTTACCAAATCAACATGCTACGCATTCCGGTCAACGCAGCAAATTGGGACGCGCGCTAGACCCCTTGTCTTCGTGAGCGGAGCGCCGGAGGCACGCGGTCGAAGTCGATCCGACGACTAGGTTTGCAAAACCGTTTTCGCCGAAGGAAGTGATCGCGCGCGTTCGCGCTGTCTTGAGGCGGGCAGACCGTCGCGCGTGAAAATCACCGAGGATGCCGTGCGGGCGCGGTTCACACGCCCGTTCGGTTCCATTCGTCGGTCCCGCCGTTCGCGCCGACTTGCGCTCGGGTTTTTTCCTCTCGGTAATCGCCTCTCGCATTTGCCATCACCGCAATGGTCTGAGCGATCGTGTCGTTGGCTATGTAATGCACCATGTGGCCGGCACGGGGGACGACCAGGAGTTGCGATTCCGAGATTTCGCTCGCGAGGCGCCCGTTTTTGGATGTTGCGGCAAGCTAGTAGCCGGTCGGCATTGCTCGGCTGTGGGGCACGGCTGTGCTTGTTAGCGAATAGTCAACTTCTCTTCTCGTCGTTGTCACCGGCCTCTTTTGCTGCACGTCGCATCTCTTCTTGTGTAGGGTCACCCGGTGGCTTCTCGCCGGTTTGAGGTGGCTCGGGCGTTTTCTGTTGCTCCTGTTCCATGGTGCAAGTATCGCCGGATATTCCACAGTTGAAGCAGCCCTGGTACCCGAGAAAGGCATCGTATCTACCTCGTCGTAGTCCACTGGTTTAGCACTCAAGCAACGCGTGTTTCGCGCTCATTGAACGTGCGTTGCGAATGCCGGATCGCCGAACTGCCAGAGCAAGAAACTGTATTCGTCGGTTGCAAGCGACTCGGCTTGCGCGCGGGAGCTCCCGAGCATTCCGTGTCCGGCGTCGTAGTCCACGCGGAGGAGAACCGGCTTTCCGCTGGAGGTTGCCGCCTGCAATCGTGCAGCAAACTTTGCAACGATCCACGGCGAAACGCGCGGGTCGTTTGCACCGGTGATGGCGAGGACTGCAGGATAGGCAACGCCGTCTTTTATGTGGACGTATGCATCCGTCGCGTATAGCGCCTTGAAGCCGACCGGATCAGTAACCGTACCGAACTCAGGAATGTTTGCCGGACCGCCTTCCGCAAACTCGTCACGCGTCGGATTGGTGTCGCCCACGACGTCGAGTGCAGCAGCAAAGAGCTCGGGGTGTTGTACGATCGCGTTGCCGATCGTAACGCCGCCCGCACTCGTACCTTGTCCCGCGAGATGCGTCGAGGTTGTATAGCGGTTGGCGACGAGGTACTGCGCGCATGCAACGAAATCGTCTATTGTCTTCTGCTTCGTCGCGATATGCGCGGCGTAGTGCCAATCTTCACCGTATTCACCGCCACCGCGCGCGTGGCATTCGGCGTAGATGCCGCCACGCTCGAGCCAGGCAAGACGCATTGCGCTAAACGACGGGCGGATTACGATCCCATAGGCACCATATCCATCGACGATCGTGTAGTGGCTTCCGTCGAGCACGTTTTCCTTACGCATGACGATGGATAGCGGCACCTTCGTTCCATCGGCGCTCGTCGCAAAAACTTCGCGCGACGTTATTCCGGAGTAGTCGATGGGCGACTTATGACGCAATCCGGTATCGGCGACGCCTCCGTCTTCGTTGGTATGGAAGACGAGTGGCGATTGTGTCCAAGATTGCAGCGAAAACGTAACGCCGGGCGTCACGGGGTCGGACGAGATGCCTGAAATCGCGCCCGCATATGGAAGCGGTACGTCGGTGATCTTCGAAGGTGTTCCATCAGCGTTCAACGCGAGGCGGCGCAGTTTTGAAAGACCGGCGTCGAGATCTTGCAGATAGACGCCGTCGCCCGCCAACGCCATTCCCTCAATAACCGATTGCGACTCCGCCACGGCTACGCTCGCCGACGAAAGCGAGGGATTGCGCAAGTCTACTGCGATGATCTTGTGCCGCGGCGCATCTTTGTGCGTACTCAAAAACAACGTATTGCCGACAGCGTCGAGGTCGGTCACGTCGTCGCTATAGTCGGCGATTTTCCGCCAAGGCGCATTTGCATTCACGACCGAAACCGCCGGCGCGGCGTAAACGGCGACCTCATTCTGAACGCCGTGCTGGACGATTGCGACGGCCCAGGGCGAACGCGGTGAAACACCGATAAACGCGCCGTCTTCCGGAGCGAATGGAATCTTCCGTGAGAGCCCGTAGCCGAAGATCGCCGGGTCCTTCTCAGGATCGGTGCCCAGCCGATGCAGGCGGGCAACGCCCTTCGTGTCCTTTTCGCTCTCCGGCGCATTCGGCGGCAACTTCGGCGTGCGGAAGTAGTAAAAGGAACGTCCGTCGCCGCGCCATGAGGGAGGAACGTACTTCGCGCGATCTATCGTGTCGGGCAATACACGGCCGCTTCGCGTTTCGATCACGTGCATCACGGTATTTTCGGATCCACCCTCCGAAACGCCCACGCCGACATATGCCCCGTCGAGCGACGGCGAGAAGTAGTCGATCGTGAAGTGCTGATTGGGACCCGTCGCAAAGCGGTCCGGGTTGAGAATCAACCGTTCCGGACCACCCGCCATTGCCCGCTCGTAGAGCCGCGTCGTGTTCATTCCCGGCGGACGCTTTTCGTATAGATACATCTGTCCGATCGGAGTAACCGAGCTAACCGTTTCCGTTGCGTTGTCGAGCTCGACGATGCGCTTTGCGAGCCCCGCGCGCCCGGGCAAGTCATCGAGAACTTTGCGCGTGTACGAGCCCTGAGCTTCGAAGTATGCGGCCAACCCCGGATCGTTCGGATTCTCGAAATACCGGTACGGGTCAGTCACCGTCACTCCGAAGTATGTGTTTGAAACGGGGCGGACCGGCGGTTGCGGGGGCGGTGCGGGCGCGGCTGCCCCCATAAGTGCTGCAACAAGAACGAACAACGCAAACCGCTTCACAACTCTGTCCTCCGTGTGTTCTCTCATTTGAACCTTCGGTGGCAACAGTCGCGAACTCCCGCGCGCCACGAAGCGATGAGACAATCGTTTTCGTTACAGCTTAGATCGGACGAGCTTCGTGCCGACCACCAGCGGCTCACACTCCACCTTGTACGGAGTTAATGACCTAAGATGACAATGAGATGACGCGATTCATACACGACGAGGTCCCTGTGATTTCGCTCTACGCATGGCGTTCAACGCAGCAAGCTGGGACGCGCGTTAACATGTTACAATGCAAGCGCTTCCGCCAAGGCTCGTTCTTCCGGCCATTGCGCGCCGGCAGCCATGAACTTGTTGAGCTGATCTTCTCCGAACGTTTCCCGTAAAGCAGCAAGTGCCTTTTGGTACTCCTGTTGTTGCGGAAGCGCACAATTGAAGTGCTGGCGTTTTTGCATTTCGTCAACAAATCCTAGGATGTTAGCCGCAAGTTCAGCGACGCACCCATCATTGTTGCAATCTGTATGTGCCGCGACAGCAGCAAGATTCAGCAATACAAACGCCTGAAATCTCCGTTGTCCGATCGCACTCGCGCAACGAAGCGCTTCATGTGCTCGGGTGCGAGCCTCCTCATAGCGTCTTAAGCCCAAGAGATACGTTGAGACGTCGGTAAACGCGTATGCGAGGTGTAACGAATCGTTGCGAGCTTTAAAAACGTCGATCGTCTCTTCGGCCAGCTGCAACGCCTTTTCAATATTGCCTGCAGTAAATTCGATCTCCGCGAGGGTCGTTTTTACCAGTGTCGCGTTGCGATTGCAGCCGGCGGCTTCGTGCAACCGTAGCGCTTCGGAAAGCAGGCTGCGCGCCTCACCAAGATCTCCCGTGACCATGCACCCGAGAGCCAGGGACCTGGTTGCATAGGTGTATTCGGTGAGTGCGCCGCAGGAACGCGCTGTCGCGCGCGCTTCGCGCAGGGCAGCCTCTGCCTCCACGTAGCGATCGTTCTCTTGCAGCGCGCGCCCAACCAAATATTGTGCAGCCGCTACTCCCGGCAGATTGTGTGCTTCCTGAAGCTTCAATGCACGGCGGCCGGCATCGAGTTTCGCTTCGGCGTCCTCGTGGAGCACCACAGCTGCGCGTGCCGAATTGAGTTCCAGCTTCGATCGTACGGGCGACGGCGTGTAATCGTCGCACGTTTTTAGTGCTGCATCTATGAACCTATCCACATCGCCGCATACAAATGCACCGTAGCACGCCGCCCTTGACGCGGCCAAACGCTGCGCAAGATCAGCTGCGCCGAGCGGTCCGATCGCCCATTCCAAGGCTGCGCGAAAGTTCTCACGTTCTCGCTCAATGTAAGCATCCCAGTCACGATCCGGTACCAGTTCTAGTCTGGCGTCGAAACGTTCGGCTAAAGTGAGAAGCGCAAGCGCGTGTGATCGTGCCGTCGCGCTCTCTTCTCCGCTTTCACGAAGTTTCTCGCGCCCATATTGGCGAGCAGGCTCGAGCAGCCGGTAGCGGGCCGGCTCACTGTATATGTCACATTGCACGAACGATTTATCAACGAGCGATGCGAGCACGTCGGGGATATCGATTGCCTCATCGTGTTCAGCATAGAGATCGCACATAAGATCGAGCGTAAAGCCGCCGGCAAATATCGATGACCTTCGAAATAGCTCACGCTCGCGGCCGTTGAGTAAGTCATAACTCCAGTCGAAGAGGGCACGCATCGTCTTATGCCTAGGAGGCGACATTCGAATTCCAGCATCCAAAAACGAAACATGCTCGCGAATTTGCCGAGCGATCGTGGCCGGCGAAAATGCGTTTGCACGAGCTGCGGCAAGCTCGATGCCGAGAGCGATACCATCGACTCGCTGACAGATTTCAGCTAGCGCGGGAACGAGCGAGTCGGTCAGATTGAAATGGCTATCTCGGGCTTGAGCTCGCTCTTTGAACAACCGGATCGCATCGAACTCTAGCGCGTCGCTGACCGAAAGCGCGCCGCGCGTCTCGTACGGCGGAACGCTCAGCGGAAGAACGCGATAGACCTTCTCACTTTCCAGCGAAAGCGCTTGACGGCTGGTCGCCAAAATCCGCCCGTCCGGGCAGCTCGATATGACGGCGTTGGCCAGCTGTGCAACAGAATCCAATACGTGCTCGCAATTGTCGAAGATCAACAAGAACGCTTGCGATCGCAGATAGCCGATCAGCGCGTCTATCGTCCGGCACTGATCGACGCCGATACTGGAAGCAGTCTTCATCACGACCATTGTTCCGTCGGCGATCACCGAGAAATCCACGAACCAGATGCCGTCGAAGTCTCCCTCAGCAGCGAAACGTGTGGCGGCGCGCAAAGCAAGGCGCGTCTTACCAATCCCGCCGGGCCCAACCAGTGTAACGAGGCGCTGATTCTCGAGTAGCTCCTCGACCGTTGTTACGTCACGCGCGCGACCAATAAAACTTGAGAGTTGGACCGGAAGATTACTTGCCCGCTTAATTTCTTTAGAACGCGTCCGTATAGCCGCCGCGTGAACGCGTGCAGCGCGCTCCAATGTAAGGCGCTGGTCGTGCGAGAGTGACAGAGCATCGGCGAGAAGTTCAATTGTCGCGCGCCGGGGACGTAGCCGCGCTCCGCGTTCGAGTGTGCTGACTGCATCGACGCTCATGCGGGCGCGCTCAGCAAGCGCTTCTTGAGTCAGCTTGGCGGCGACGCGGTACTCCCGCAAGAGCTCCCCAAACGGCGATAGCTGAGCGGTGTTCACTGCCTCAAATGTACCACTCTTCAGGATGACGCTGTCTAGCGGATGTACAGTTCGCTAGATCTTGTGTCGGGGGATTCCCAGCCGGCGCGGGCGAGCTCGGGGGTGTCGGATTCTTGTTTGGGGTAGCCGACACAGAGGTAGGCGATCAAACGCCATTTCTCGGGGACTTCGAGGGTGTCTGTGACGAGCTCGGGTTCGAGAATTGAAACCCAGCCGGCGCCGACGCCTTCGGCGCGGGCTGCAAGCCAGAACGTGTAGACAGCCATCGTCGCCGAGTATGCGAGTGTTTCGGGCATCGTCGAACGCCCCAAGCCTTTGCCGGTCAATGTTTCTTCGTCGCAAAACACGGCGAGATGCACGGGCGCCTCGCGCAGGCCGGAAAGTTTCAACGTTGCGTACCGCTTTGCGTCTTCGCCGGTGTAGCCGGAGAGCGCTTTGGCATTTTCGCGTTCAAACGATGCGATGATCGCGTTGCGCCGTGCCGCCGTGCGCACCTCGACGAAGCGCCACGGTTGCGAATAGCCGACCGACGGGGAGAGCGACGCTTCACGAACGAGGCGCTGCAGCAATCCGTCAGGCAAGGGATTCGGTTTGAAGTGGCGCACGTCGCGCCGCCATTGAAACAGTTCCGCCAGTTTCGAGCGGAACGTTTCGTCGAACTGCGGGGCGTTCACGTTTCCGGAAAGTTTCGTTCCCGGACGGCTGTCGCGTACTCGCGTAATGCCGCGGTCGATTGCGCGCCGATTTCTGCAAAGCGCTTTGAAAACGGCGGTGAATGCGGATACATTCCGAGGAGATCGTGCAAGACGAGCACTTGCGCATCGCACGCGTTGCCGGAACCGATGCCGATCGTGAGAATCGACAGACGCTCCGTCAACTCGCGCGCGATATCGAAGTCGACGACCTCGAGCACGATCGCATACGCGCCCGCCTCTTCGATCGCGAGGGCGTCCGCCAGGAGACGATCGCGGTGCGTGCGTTTGCGATAGCCCGGGCCGAGTCCGGCGGTTTGCGGCGTCACGCCGATATGCCCGACAACCGGGATACCGGTTCGCGCGATCGCGCGAACCCGATCGGCTTCATGCACGCCGCCTTCGAGTTTCACGGATTGCGCGCCGGCTTCTTTGACGAAACGAATCGCATTGCACACCGCGTCTTCGTTGCTGACTTGATACGATCCGAACGGCATGTCGGCAACGATGTGCGCGCGCGCGGTTCCGCGCGAAACGGCAGCGGTGTGATGGATCATCTGGTCCATCGTCACTGACGTCGTTTCGTCGTAACCGAGCACGACGTTTCCGAGGCTATCACCGCAAAGTATCCAGTCGATGCCTGCCTCTTCGGCAAAGCTCGCAAAAGGCGTATCGTAGGCGGTGACCATTGGAACGACCGAGGTGCCTTTACGCCGCTTGATGGCTCCTGCAGTGATGCGACGCAGCGCCGGGCCCTTTGCAGGCTCGTACGGGCGCGCGTCGTCCTTGGCGATATTGGACGCGACCATAACGCCGTTCGTTTCGGGCTGCAAGCACCCGGGTACTCCTTGGGGCATGAGTACCGAAAACCGGCACAGCATCACGGACGAAGTCGAAAAGGGCGTCAAGGACGTACGCGATAGCGCCGCCGCGGCCATTCATCATTCGGCCGCCGAAGCGGAACGTAACCGTCGCGAAGTTGAAGGCGACACGATGACCCCGGGCGAGAAAATGGCCTCGGTTGCGGACGAGGCGAAAGAGCGGATCAAAGAAGGCATCGACGACACCAAGAAGAGCGTCCGCGACCACACCTAACGCGTCGTAGCGTTTTGAGAGCCGCGCGCTGACTCCCATGCGAGCAGCGCGCGTTTCTTTTCCGTCCCCCATTTGTAGTTGCCCACGATGCCGGTGCTCGCGATAACGCGATGGCACGGAATTAACACGGCTACGGGATTTGCACCGAGGGCATTGCCGACCGCACGGGCGGCGTTGGGTTCGCCGATATCGCGGGCGAGATCCGCGTAGGTTTTCACCGCGCCGGAGCGCACGTTCAGTAACGCGCTCCACACACGCAGCTGAAAGTTCGTGCCGCGAACGTGGAGATGCAACGGCTGCTCGTCGTCGCCGAACGCGCGTGCCGCGATCGATTCGGCGACGGCATCGTCGCGCGTGAACGTTGCGTTGGGTAACGGCGTGCGCGCCGGATCGAACGTATATCCCGGCTCGACGAATTCGAGCATCGCGACGCCGCGCGGCGTCGTTCCGGCGAACATTAAGCCGAAGGGCGTCTGCGCGAAACCATAGATGACGTCGAGCGACGCGCCGCCGGATTTATATTCGCCCGGTGACATCGCATCGATCGAGACGAAGTGGTCGTGCAGTCGTGCCGGACTGGAAAGCCCGACGTCGAGCGCCGCATCCAGCACGCTTGCGTTGCGGTCCAGCAGCACCTTTGCCGACTCGAGGGTGAGCGCCGCCAGAAATTGCTTGGGCGTGACGCCGGCGTAACGGCGGAAGAGCCGCTGAAAATGGAACGGACTCAAGCCGGCATCCCGGGCGACGTCGTCGAGGGACGGCTGCTCGTGCCGGTGTTCGATGAGGAAATCGATGGCCTTCGCCACCCGTTCGTAATCGGTATCCATGGCGCAATCGTACGTTCCGGCGCTTCGCCGGGCGACCCGGTTGTTGCTTCGTGAGAAGTGGGTAGAAAAGAGCGGCTGGGTTCCTACGCTGCGAGGGTCTTCGTATTTTTAGGTCGAGTTTGATGCGGTCGCGCGTCAACGAGCGGCTTGCACGAGCCGCCCGGTTTCCCGTCACGCTCATCGTGGCGCCGGCCGGGTTCGGCAAAACCGTCGCTCTGCGCGATTTTCTATCGACCTCACGCACCGACGCGGTGCGTTACGACGTGCCCCGTGAAGACGGCACGCTGCTGGCGTTTGCGCACGGCCTCGCTCGGGCACTCCAAGACGTTGCGCCGAGCGCGGCCTCGGCTTTCCCACAGATTCAGTCGCGGATTTTGCAGGCGCCGTCGCCGGTCTTGACGCTCACCGAGTGGTTCGGCGAACATCTGCGTCGCGTCGTCGCCACGATCGTGATCGACGATCTTCACCATGCGGCGGTGGACGCACGCGTCGTCGAGCTGGTGGTCGCGCTGATCGAACGCACGACCGGGCGAATCAATTGGATCATCGCAACGCGTTCGGATGCCGGCCTTCCGGTCGCATCGTGGCTCGGATACGGGCGCATCGACGTGCCGGTCGGTGAAGATGATCTGCGGTTCACCGAAGACGAGGCGCTGGCGGCGGCCGAAGAAGCGGAAGCGGGAATCGCCCGCGAGGAAATCGCTGCGTTGCGCGAATTGACGGCGGGATGGCCGGTCGCGCTGTCAATTGCGGTGCGAACGCGCACCTATGCAACGGATCTACTCGCAGCGACGACGGGCACGCGGGAGATGGTCTATCGTTTTCTTGCCGAGCAAGTCTATTGCGGGCTCACGCCGGAGCAACAGGCGTTTCTCCTCGACGCATCGGTGTTCTCGTCGTTTGATGCGTCGATCGTTGCCGAACTCGGCGCATCGAACGCATTGTTTTCGGACTTGCGCCGCGAGGCGTCGTTCATCTATGAAGTGATGCCCGGCGTCTTTCGGTACCACGATCTGTTTCGCGATTTCTTGGATTCCGAGTTGTGTCGCGCCGGTCACGAGCGCGCGGCGCGCGCGCACCTGCAGGCGGCGGCGATCCTCGAACGGCGCCACGAGACCGCGCGGGCGCTTGCGTTGTATACGGCCGCGCATGACAGGGCGTCGGTTTCCCGACTGCTGGCGGAGAGCGGCACGGACGTTTATGAGCGTGGTGAGGCCGAAGCGATCGCGAACGCGCTTGCGCTGCTCGAACCCGACGAAGTGTGCGATGCTCGCATTTTGGCCGTCAAGGCGATTGCGCTTTCCGGGCGCGGTCATTTCGAGGCCGCGGAACGTGATTTTCTGGATGCGATTACGCGAGCTGAAGAAACGGAAGTACGGCTCTCGATCGTGCACCGGTATGCGATCGAATTGATCCGGCACGATCGTGACGCTATTGCACTGCTCGCACCGTACGCGCCCGACGACCGGATTGCACCGGCACGCCGTGTGCCGCTGCTCGGGACCTATGCAAGCGCCCTCGCTCGCGCCGGATTACTCGATCAAGCCGTGCGCGTCGTGACCGAAGCGCTCGTACTCATCGATTCGGGCGTCGCAGACGCGGCACGCGCGCGATTCTATCAACAGGCGGCGTACGTGCACCAACTCTTGCCGGATCGCGGAAACGCCTGGAACTATGCGAATCTTGCGATCGATCTTGCGCGCGGGTGCGGATTGTTCGATGTCGTGGCCCGTGCCTACAGCGTCCTCTATACGATCGTGTACGATGACGAAGACGACCCCATAGAAAGTCTATCGTTGCTCGACCGCCTCATTGAAGCCGCAAATAAGAGCGGCGGCGTGCAGACCCGAATGTACGGATTGCTCGCGTCGATCGATATTGAAACCAGTCGCGGCGACGAGCTCGCGATCGAGCGGCTGGAAAAAGAAATCGCGCGAATCAACGGATTGCTGCCGCACACGGTCGCCGAAACGCTCCTCGCATCGCGCGCGCTGCGCGCGGCGTGGAGCGGCGATTTTGCGGAGGCTTACGCCATCGTCGCGGGCAGTGAAAAGGAAGTGACCGGATATGCGCGTCGCGCGCTTCGCTGCGCGGAGATCGCGCTGTACGCTGCGGCATGCGGACGCTCCGACGAGGCGCACGCCGCGATGGAACGTGCGCAAGAGGCGCTCGCGGCGTCGCGTCATCGGTCGCATCGAAGCGCTCGCACATTGCTCGTGCTCGCGCTCGTCGAACTCGTGCGCGGCCACGTCGCGTCTGCGCACCGGTTTCTTTCGGAAGCGGAGACGACGATGATCCGAAAAGGACGGCGGTTGCAAACGCTTGCGCACGCCGTCCGCGTGTATCACCGGAGCGCGCTTGGTCAAGCGGAGCCGGGCGAAATCGCCGCCGCGCTCGAGCGCCTGCGCTCGGCGCACTTCGGCGGTATCGCGCGCCTGCTTTCGAAGCTACCGTTTCCAGCGGCGGCCGAGGGCGGCGGGTATGGAGCGCTCACGCCGGCGGAGCGCGACATTCTCTTACTGCTTGCGACCGGTGCAAGCTCGAAAGAGATCGCCGGTAAAACCGGCCGCAGTTCCCATACCGTCGACACGCACATTCGCTCGATGTGCCGCAAGTTGGAGTGCAGCGGACGGCGCGAAGCGGTCGCGTTAGCGATCAAGTCGGGATGGGTAAGGAGTTAAGCGAACTGATGAAACGTACGCTTGCTCTGTGGATTGCCGGCGCCTTGCTTACAGGATGTTCCGCAAATAACGGGCCCGCTTCGCAGCTCACACCTCCGCAACTTTCACATAGCCGTTCCGCGCAGGACGGCGCTGCTGCATTGCCCGGCGGCGACGGCGCAGCGGCGTTACCCGGCGGGAAAAGCATCTCGGCGATTCCCGGAGACGGCGCGGCTGCGTTGCCCGGCTCGAACGTACTCGCGTGCAACCCCGTCGTCCCACAAGGCAGCGTCAGTTGCAGTGTTGCGCTCAATGTGAATGCAGGCGCGATCGAAGACGGGCAGTTGCCTCAATCGCTCGTTCCCGGATTTCATCCGGCAGACTTACAACGAGCGTACGGCTTGAACGGGTTCGGGGCCACGACCGTCGCGATCGTCGATGCGTACGATGATCCGGCGGCGGAAGCCGATCTTGCCGTGTACCGCGGAACGTTCGGTATGAGTGCATGCACCTCTCAGAACGGCTGCTTCCGGAAGATCGACGAGCATGGCGGTACGTCATATCCCGCCTTCAACATGGGCTGGTCGGAAGAAATCGCCATTGACGTCGAGATGATCTCTGCTGCGTGTCCGCGTTGTTCGATTCTTCTCGTAGAAGCAAACTCGGCTTCACTCGACGATCTTGGTGCCGCGGTCGACACGGCCGTCGCGCAAGGCGCGCGCATCGTGAGCAACAGCTATTACGCACCGGAGTTTGACGGCGAGCAGTCGTACGACGTGCACTACAATCACGCGAATGTAGCAATGACGGCGGCGTCGGGCGATCAGCAGTACGCATCGTATCCTGCGGTGTCGCCCTACGTCACGTCGGTCGGCGGAACGATTTTACAGGCGAGCGGATCGGGCTTCACGCAGCAGAACTGGTACTACACCGGACACGGGTGCAGCGCGTATGAACCGCGCCCGTCGTGGCAATCCGGACTCACGTCCTGCCGCACGAAGTCGAGTGTTGACGTTGCCGCCGTCGCCGATCCGCAATCCGGTGTGTCGATGTTCGATACGACGGCCGGCGGATGGCTCGTCGCCGGCGGTACGAGTGTCGGCGCGCCGATCGTTGCGGCGGCGTATGCGCTTGCGGCGAACGGGGCAACGACGCCGTATACCTACGCGCACCGGTCGTCGCTGCAACGCATCGCGAAGGTGCGGTTCAGCGTGTATACGGGGCTCGGCTCACCGGCCGGTCTTGGGGCGTTCTAGCGACGCTGATCGATTCTAATTCGCGTTGTTTGGTTTCTGGGACGAACCGCCAGACGAAGACGATCGTCACCGCGCAGAGCGCCGCGTAGATCGCAAACGTCAATGATGAACCCAGGCCGTTGATCAACGTTAGAAACGTGTTGGAGACGGCGAAGTTCGCTGCCCAATTGCCCGCTGTGGCAATCGCGACTGCGCGGCCGCGAACGGGTAGCGGATAAATCTCTGCGAGAAGCAGCCATAAGATCGGTCCCAAACTGAACGCGAAGCAGGCGACGTACAGAATAAGGCTTCCGATGGCGATCGTTGAGAGCGACCCTGAAAGCGTGTGCGAGGCAAAACCGAGCGATAGAATTGTGAGCGCAATTCCCATGCCGGTGACGCCGGCATAGAGCAACGGTTTTCGTCCCACGCGGTCAACGAGCGCAATGGCGATGACCGTTGCGAGCACATTCACGAGTGCGACCACCGTGGTCGCGAGAATTGCAGTCGATGCCGCGGGAAAACCGGCCATTTGGAAAATGCGCGGTCCGTAATAAATGACGGTGTTGATGCCCGTGACCTGCTGCAGAACGGCGAGCGTGATACCGATAAAGAGCGCGCCGCGCACACGCGGGCTGAACAATTCTTGCCACACCGCCTCGTGTATCTCGAGACTGCGTGCAATATCGGCGACGGCCGTTTCAACGTCGGGGCGTGAACGCGCCAAAACCAGTCGCGCGACTTCCGATCGGCCATGGGCGAAGAGCCAGCGTGGACTTTCAGGTAAAACGGCCATGCCGGCTACGAGCAGTACTGCGGGGACGATCGCGATCAACAGCATCGCACGCCAGTTACCTGAGTGCGAAAACCCGTAATCGACCAGATCCGCGGCCAAGATTCCGATGGTGATCGCCCATTGATACAACGAAACGAGAGCGCCGCGATGCTGCGGCGGAGCGATCTCGGAAATATAGAGCGGCGCTGCCACCGAGCTGATTCCGATTGCAAAACCGACGGCGAAACGAGCCGTCAAGAGCACTGCGATCGACGGAGCCATCGCAGAAACGATAGCTCCGGCGCCAAAGAGCAAACCCGCCGAAATCAAGGTCCAGCGCCGGCCGAAAAAGTCTGCTCCACCGCCCGCAAATAGGGCGCCGATAAAACAGCCGACCAGCACGATGCTGACTACAAATTCTTGCGTTGCGGTCGAGAGCGAGAACTCTTTGGTGATAAAGAGTATGGCGCCGGAAATAACGCCGGTATCGTAACCGAAGAGCAGCCCGCCAAGCGCCGCTATCGTCGCAACACCAAGCGTAAATCGAGCGAACGATCGCTGCTGCACCTTCACGTTTCTTCCGTTCCCTCGTCCTTTCGATTTGACTCTTATATAGCATGTATGTTATATAACTGATAAGTTATGAAGGTGGGGCTCGACACCAAGCGGCTGGATGCCACGTTCTTCGCTCTGTCGGATGCGACGAGACGCGCCATTCTCGTCCGCCTCGCGAGCGGCGATGCGACGGTGAACGAGCTAACCGAGTCGTTCTCGATCAGTCAGCCGGCGATTTCGCGGCATTTGAAGGTGCTCGAAAATGCGGGGTTGATTCGGCGGAGCCGAGATGCACAACGGCGGCCTGCGCGCGTCGAAACGCAGCCGATCGCCGATGCGGTGGCGTGGATCGAGCACTATCGCGATCTCTGGGAGAGCACCTACGAGCGGCTCGACGTGCTGCTGGCCGGCGAGCTCAACAAACGCAAGCAACGGGAGCAATCATAAAGGAGAAGGCCATGCCATCCAAACTCGATGTTACAACACCGTCCGAACGGGAGATCCGCGTCATGCGCACGTTCGATGCGCCGCCGGCCCTCGTTTTCGAATGCCATACGCAGCCCGAACTCGTGCAACGGTGGCTCCTGGGTCCGCCGGGCTGGACGATGCCGGTGTGCGAGATCGATCTGCGCGTAGGAGGTCGTTACCGCTACGTGTGGCGCAACGATGATGACGGGCAAGAATTCGGCGTACAGGGTGTGTTTCGGGACATCGTCGCGCCGGAACGTATTGTGAACGTCGAAACAATGGACGGCGTGCCGGGAGAAGCGGTGTGCACGACGACATTCGAGCGATCCGGTGGCGGCACGTTGTTTACGTTGACGTTGATGTTTGAATCGAAAGAGCTTCGCGACGGTGCGCTCGAGTCCGGAATGACCGACGGAATGTCGATGAGCTACGACCGTCTGGACGACGTCACTTTGCGATCATCACCTCAGTCGCCTTGATTATCACCGTCACCTTATCGCCGGGCTTCAATGCTAAACCCTCCGCGGAGCTACGTGTGATTGCTGCAACAACTTCCGACGCTTCGACTTTCACTGTGACCTCGGCCATAACGGTTCCGAGCATTGTATTCGTAACAACTCCGGAGAATTGGTTGCGAGCGCTTAGCTTCATAAATCGTCATCCATCTTTCTAAGGAGTGGAAGGTGAGGACAGAACGCGGGGTGTAGGCAGATATTCGATGCCTGCCTTCTCGAGAATGGCTTTGCCGTCACCGGTAACGATGAAATTCTCGAACGTCTTCGCTTGATCCGGATGAGGCGCGGCTTTCATCACAGCGATCGTATAGGTAATCTTGTCACTCATCGCCGCAGCGCCCGGAAGAGCCGCGAAGCGAAGCCCTCGAGCGACGGCTTCGGTTTTGTAGAAGAATCCGACGTCGGCTTCACCAACATCCACTCGCGCGAGCAAGTCTTCCTCAGGAAATGTTTGCATCGTGTTCTCATCGGGACCCAGTATTTGTTGCTCGCCGTTCGCTCCGGCGAGCATTTTCACGGCGTCAACGGTGTACTCGCCTTTCGGATCGAGCTTCGGATCGGTGCGGCCGATCTTTAAACCCGGGGTTTGAAGAGCGCTAAGGGCCGTCGTTTTGCCGGCGGCGACATTTTCGAAGAGACTTGCATATTTCGACTTGTCGGACCAACCGAGACCGAGGCTTGTGCCGGCGAATGTTTCTGCGCTCGCGACTTTCGGTCCGAGTCCCACGACGAGCTTCGGATCGACGCTAATGAAGATGTCGGGATTTTTGATTCCTGAAGCGATGAAGTTCGCGAGTTGCTTGCTACCCGCGCCTTGACCTTGAAAGTCGATGCCCTTCGAGGCCAACGCCGACTTTATCGGACCCTCCATCGGCGTCACCAATGAGCCGGCATAGAGAACCGAAACAACACCGCCTGTTTGTGCTGATACCGGTGATAGGGCGAATAAAAGAGCGCCCGCGACTATGCTTGTTGCAAGAGCCGCGAGCGAACGTGCAGTCTTCATAACGTCCCCTTCTAGTTGGGTGACGGCGCCTCCGGCGGATCGGCATAAACCGGGCGCCATTCGCTCCGCGAACCGTTTCCGTTACCGTCGACAGTTACCCAGCCAACCACATCGCTTACCATGTGATGATGCGCCGGGTCGAGCGTTGCGGCAAGGCGGCGACGAGGCGCGAAGCGGTCGCGCAGCGCCGCAATAATGACGTAGAGAACCGGCACAAAAATCAAGTTCAGCGCGGTCGATATCACCATGCCGCCGAGTACCGCCGTTCCAAGCGAATTGCGGCTGGCGCTGCCCGCGCCGGTTGCGAGCGCGAGGGGCAAGATACCGAACATAAACGCAAGCGACGTCATGAGAATGGGGCGAAGGCGCGTCTCGGCGGCGCGCATAACCGCGGCCTTCGCGTCGAGTCCCGTTTCGCGCAATTGATTTGCGAACTCCACGATCAAAATCGCGTTCTTACTTGCGAGGCCGATGAGCATAACGAGCCCGACTTGTACGAACACGTCGCTGGGAAAGCCGCGCAAGCGAATTGCCCACAGGGCACCGAGCAATGCGACCGGTACGGAGAGCAAGATCACGAACGGATCCCACAAGTTCTCGTACTGTGCCGCGAGCACCAAGAACACGAACACGATACCGAGCATAAAGACGAGCGCCGCGATGCTGCCGCCTTCGATCTGATCGCGCGTCAACCCGAACCACGCGTAGCCCATGCCCGAAGGTAACGTCTTACTCGCGAGGTTGTCCATCGTGTTGATCATGTCGCCGGTTCCCACGCCCGGGCGCGGAGCACCGTCGATTTCGATCGAGCGGAACATGTTGAAATGCGTGATTTCGGTCGGCACCTTCGCGTCGGAGTGCGTCAGCAGCCCGGAGAGCGGAACGAATCCGCCGCCGTTCGAGCGTACGTACATCTGATCGAGGCTGCTCAAACTCCCGCGAAACGGCGTATCGGCCTGCACGTAGACGCGATAGGACCGGTTGTGGTAATCGAAGTCGTTCACGTACGCCGATCCTTCGAAGATACTCAAGGTCTGAGCGAGCGTCTGGAACGGAATACCCAGCGACTCCGCTTTGTCGCGATCGATATCGAGGTTGTATTCGGGCGTATCGGTACGGAATGACGTGAACGCGCCGGCGAAGTGCGGATCGGTGTTGATCGCGCCGAGCAATTGCATCACGGCCGGCATCGATACGCCGAATCCGACGTCGTTTTGGTCGAGCACTTGGAACTGGAATCCTCCGAAGTTTCCGATGCCCTGCACCGACGGCGGGTTGAACGCGAAGACTTGCGCCTCGGGTTCGCTCGCGAGAAGCGGATACAGTCGTGCGAGAATCGCCGAGAACGTGTGTTGCGGACCGCGCCGTTCGCTCCACGGTTTTAACGGAATGAAGGCTAGGCCGCGATTCGGCGCGTTTCCGGTGAAGCCGAAACCATCGACGGCAAACACGCCCTCCGCCTCGGGAACGGCTGCGAGAATCTTTCGAGAGACGCGTTCCGAAGCGCGATGTTCCACGTCTTGCGATGTACCGACCGGCGTCTGCAGCACGACGATGAGATAGCCCTGATCTTCGTCCGGAATGAACGAGCTCGGCGTCGTCGCGTATGTGATGGCCGTCAGTCCGAGCGCGACCGCAAATGCAAGTGCGGCGAAGCGCTGGTATCGGAAGAGCATCGGCAGCGAGCCGTGATACGATTTCCGGGCCCACACGATCCCCTTGTTGAGTGCGCGGAAGAGTGGAACGTTCGGCGGATCGTTGGCGTCGAGCAGTTTCGACGCGATCGCCGGCGCGAGCGTCAGTGCGGTGAACAGCGAGATCGCGATCGAGCACGCGATCGTCATCGCGAACTGCTTGTAGAGCAACCCGGTCGAGCCCGGGAAGAACGCAACCGGAACAAACACCGCAAGCAACACGAGCGACGTCGCGACGACCGCACCGGAAATTTCTCGCATAGCCGCGATTGCAGCGGCATACGGAGACATGTGTTTTTCGTGGACGAAACGCGCGATGTTTTCGATGACCACAATTGCGTCGTCAACCACGAGGCCTGTCGCAAGCGTCAAGCCGAAGAGCGTCAGCGTGTTGATCGAGAATCCGAGCAACTTCATCAGCGCGAACGTGCCGACTAGGGAGACGGGAATCGTGATCATCGGGACGAGCGCCATCTTCCAGTCTTGGATAAAGGCATAGATCACCAGGACGACGAGCAAAATCGCCAGCGCCAGGGTGAGGATCACTTCCTTGATCGACTCCTGCACGAAGAGCGTCGCGTCGAATGGAATGACGTACGAAACCCCCGGCGGGAACGTCTTTTGAAGGTCGATCATCGTCTGCCGCACGCGTTGCGCGACATCGAGCGCATTTGCGTTTTGCGATTGGAGCACGCCGAAACCGACGCAGTAGACGCCGTTCCAATAGGAGGAACTCGTATAATCCTCTGCGCCGAGGTCAGCGTGGCCGACATCCGAAAGGCGAACGTATCCGCCGTTCGGCGTCGTCTTCAGGATGATATTGTCGAATTGATCCGGCGTGCTCAGCCGCCCGCGGGCGTTCAACTGAACTTGATACAGTTGGTTGCCGTTGGTCGGCGCGCCGCCGACGGCGCCGGCAGAGACCTCTTGGTTTTGGCTTTGCAACGCTGTGACGACATCTTGCGCGGTCAAGCCTTCGGCGGCAAGGCGGTGCGGATCGATCCACAAACGCATCGCATAGCGCCGTAAACCGAACACTTGGACGTCGGCAACGCCGGGCACGCGCTTGATAGCGTCGATGACGTGATGCTCGGCGAAATCGCTCAAGGCGGTCGTCGACATGCGGCCGTCGGATTGAATACCGATACCGAGGATGATGGCCGGTGACGATTTTTTCACCGTGATGCCGGTTTGCTGCACGGTCTGCGGCAAACGGCCGCTAGCGCTCAACACCGCATTTTGCACGTCGGCTTGCGCGGCGTCGAGATCGCGTCCGAGATTGAAGGTGACGGTAATCGTCGACGAGCCGTCGTTACTGCTGGTCGACGTCATGTACCGCAAGCCTTCGACGCCGTTGATCGCCTCTTCGAGCGGCGTCGTTACGGCGCTTTCGACCTCGGATGCGTTTGCGCCGATGTAGACGGAGCTGACGGTAACCTGCGGCGGCGCTACCTTTGGATACTGCGCGACGGGAAGCGTCGGAATCGCGACGAGGCCCGCAATGAAGATGACAACCGACGCGACGGTTGCGAGCATCGGCCGTCTCAGGAAGAAACGAGTCACTTAAACGGCCTCCCGCAATTCGTTGCGAAGCGAGGTGCGCGCCCGGCGCAGGCGCGTACGTACGGTGTGATACGGAACGTCGTCGAGCGCTGCAATTTCTTGGCTCGTGAAGCCCTCGACGTCGTGAAGAAAGAAGACGCGGCGCGAGGACGGCGATAGCCGCTGCGCCGCCGAGTTGATGCTCCGAAGCACCTCGCCGCGAAGGACGTCATGCTCCGGTGTGTCGTCTAGAGCGATCGAATCGGCGCCCGATTTTTCGGCGTAGCGACGGCTTCGGGCCAAGTCGATAGCGACGCGCGTCAAGATGGTATTCAGCCAGGGAGCGAGGTCGCTGCCGGGCCGGAGGCGCTCGCGCGCTTGCCAGGCGCGGACGGCCGCTTCTTGGACCGCGTCCTCGGCGTCGCTCCGGTTGTGCACGATGGCCTGAGCCCGGTCGGTTAGCCGGGAGCGCAGGGAGGCAATGGCTTCCGCGAGGCGCTGTTCGACTGCAACCTTTTGATCGTTACCTAGATAATCAGTAGTGCTGATAATCATGATGTTGCACGGCATGAACCGGGCGAGTTGAACATGGTTGCGGGCTCGTAACGAGAATTTGTAATACTAGTACTGGTGATGGAGGGATGGGCAAAACCCAATAGCGATGGCAAAAGTACGACCAACAGCAGAAAAACACGACGCGATGAACGCGTGCTATCCCGGCGCGCTCATTGTGTGCCCGGACTTTTTACTCAGTACGCTTGCGATGACGATGACCGACCTGCTCGAAGATTCGCTCGCGCCCTTCGGCATGCGTCTGCGGCATTATCGCTTGTTGCGTCTTCTCTACGCCGAAGGACCGCGGGCGCAAGGCTCCCTAGGCGCGGCCATGCAAGTCGATCGCACCACGGTGGTGGCGATCGTCGATTTTCTCGAGCGTCTCCACCTTGCAAAACGCACGCGCTGCAAAGATCGCCGCGCGTACTTCGTTGAGCTGACGGCAAAAGGGAAGGCGGTCGCAGCCGAAGCGACCGAGCGTGTCAACGCGGTAGAAGAAGAGATTTTCGCGCCCTTGGATAGTAAAGAACGCGAAGTACTGCGGAAGCTAACGACGAAACTGCTCGTCGCCCCTGGGCCTATTGCCGCTGTCCACGCGCGCCCGCGCGTGGCGCAGGCGCGCGCGAACGCATCGTAAATCTACGGGTTCGGCACGCCGCAACGGTTGCTGGCGTTTACCGCGAGTGCATCTGCATCAATAGATCCGAACGCTTGATTTCCGCCGGCGTTGAGGAAGGCTTGGAACGCCGCCGTCGACGGGAAAATGCAGAACGCAACGTAGCCTATTCCGTTGTTACGTGAGACGTTCTGATAAACCGTCGATCCTGTGAAGCCGGGATTGTGAAACGCGAAGCCGATTGAATCGTTGAAAAACGACGGTGATCCGGTCGTACCGTCGCCGACTGCGGTCGTGTTCTTGAGGGTGAACGGAGCGCACGGGGAAGGTCCGAACGGACAAGTATTGAGGAAGCCGAGGCTGTGGCCGGTGAGGCGCGCCGTCGTGTCGTTGATCGACACGCTGCCCGGATTGTCCAACAATAATGCGTCAATGCCATCCCCTCGAACGAGCGTGTTATCGACGCTGCCATAGCCGCCTAAGAAATACACGACTCCGAAGCCGCTGTGATTCGCGGAAATCGTTCCGCTGAGAACGCGCAACGCGCCACCGAACTCGCCGACGACGGCGACCGGAAAGATAAAGCTACCGGTGACCGATCGGTCATGCTCGAGAACGTCGGAATTGTCAATATCCGTCGTACCGCCGTCGGCATATAGTCCGCCCTGATTAAGTCCGTAGAAGATGCTGGACCGGCCGATCTTGGCGGTTCCGCCTTCGATATCAACCCCGATTTCGCTTCCGTCTTGCCGAACGGTCGAATTGTAAATATGAAGATTGCCGAATGATTCGACGCCATAGGCGCCGGTATAATCTGTAACGTTTGTGTTGTAAATATGCAGCGTGGCGGACGGGTCCACCGCGGCTTGATAAATCGATGCGCCGTATACGTTAATGCTGTCGAGATGCGCATCTGAACCTGACGGGACGTAGACCGCAATGTCGCATCCCGCGCCATTGACATCAACCGTTTGCGTGCCCGTTAGCACGACGGCTGCCGTATCGTTAATGAATGGGCCGCTCGTGATGGTCGTGCAACCCGGAATTGGTAATTGCCTCGGACGGCCGGCCTTGATCTTTTGCAGGATCTCCGCATTCGTTCCACGCTGGCCAAAGTCGCGTTTTTGCGCGCTCGCCGTCGCGACCTGTTGCGTTACGTTCGCACCGTGTGCTTGCGGCGCGATGCTGCCGGTTTGCGGCACGGTACTGCCGCTTTGTCCGGAACACGCCGCGAGGCCGACGGCAATTACGAGCGACGCCGGTATCGTCAACCGATGTGTCATCGTTGCTTACTCCCTCTGTTAACCCCTATACTCTCGGCTCAGGCTTAGCCGATGACAAGGTGCATCCGACTCACGCCAAAATGAGGTGGTCGAATCGTCGTAGCGAGGGGAAGATGAGTGCCCACACTACAATAATGGCAACCGTTCCGACACCGCCGAGAACGACGCTTGGTGCCGCTCCGATCAACGATGCGACAGCTCCGGATTCGAAGGCGCCCAGTTCGTTCGATGCGCCGATGAAGATGTTTTCGACAGCGCTTACGCGTCCGCGCATAGCGTCCGGCGTGCGCAGTTGCACGAGCACCGTTCGGATCGCAACGCTCACCATGTCGCACGCATCTGCGAGCGCGAGTGCGGCGAAAGACAGCCAGAACGAACGCGAAAGTCCGAACACGATCGTGAATAGGCCGAAGCCGGCCACGCAGCCGAAGAGCCAGCGCCCCGCGTGCCGGCGAATCGGCCGCCGCGCAATAACGATTGCCGTGCATGCGGCTCCGATCGCGGGCGCGGCGCGAAGCAACCCGAAGCCGACGGCGCCGACGTGGAGGATCTGCGTCGCAAAAATCGGCAATAGCGCGGTCGCACCGCCGAATAAGACTGCGAATAAATCGAGCGAAATCGCGCCGAGCACGACCTTGTTTGCAATGATGTAACGCGCACCGTCGAGCGCGCCGTGCAGCAGCGAAGTGCCGGCGTGAGCGCTCGGATCGGGCGGCCGAGGCGCGAGCATTGCATACGAGATAGCCGTGCAGCACTGCGCGAGCGCTGCTGCGCCGAACGCGAACGGGACCTCAACGGCAATAAGAAGGCCTGCGACCGCGGGGCCGCCGATCGTAATGAGTTGCGCCGCTGAAGACGTTAGTGCCGACGCGCGTAAAAAACGCTCGCCCTGTACGATCTGCGCGAGAATCGAGCGCTGCGCGGGCGCCGCCGACGGCAAAGGCAACCGATTGCACCGCGAGCACCGAGAACCACGCCGCGATCGACGCCATGTGCGTCAGTGCGAGCCACACGTAGACGAGCGAACAGATGAAGTTGACGACGTTGAGCCGGATCGCGAAGACTTGCCCGCGACATCGGTAACGGATGTTCCGAACCATCCGCTTTGGCGCGCAATGAAGTACGCGAGAAATTCGCGGTTATGAAAAAGGGCCCGGAGGTTTTCCGAGCCCTTTTCTACGCGCGTGTTAAACGGCGGCCTTTGCGCCGTTGGCGTGGACGACCGGGGAGCCTGCGAGCGTTTCTACGTACGAGACAAGGGCGCGGACCGGTGTGCCCGTCGGGCCCTTGGCTTGCCAGGCGAAGTCATTGTCGAGATACGCGGTGCCCGCGATGTCGAGGTGAATCCACGGCGTTTCCGCGACGAACGATTTGAGGAAGGCGCTTGCCGTGAGCGTGCCCGCGGCGCGTCCGCCGGTGTTCTTGAGATCGGCGATGTCGCTCTTCATCGCGGTCGTGTAATCGTCGTACAACGGCATCTGCCAGTACCGTTCGCCCGTCGATTTCGCGACGTTGAGGAATTGCTGCACGAAGTTCTCGTCGTTCGTGACCGTGGCGCTTGCAGCGTGACCGAGCGCGATCACGGCCGCGCCGGTTAACGTAGCGCAATCGATCATCTTCGTTGCGCCGAGTTTGTTCGCGTAGCACAGCGCGTCGGCGAGGATCAAGCGGCCTTCGGCATCGGTGTTGATTACTTCGATCGTTTTACCGTTCATCGCTTTGACGATGTCGCCCGGCTTCGTCGCTTTTCCACCCGGCATGTTTTCGGTTGCGGGGACGAGACCGACGACGTTGATCTTCGGCTTGAGTTTGCCGATCGCGCGCATGGCTGCAATGACGCCGGCGCCGCCTGACATGTCGTACTTCATTTCTTCCATACGCTCCGGCGGCTTCAGTGAAATACCGCCGGTATCAAACGTAATGCCTTTGCCGACGAGCGCGAGAAGCTCTTTGCTGCCGGGATCGCCGGTATAGCGCATGACGATGAACTTCGGGGGCTGCGCGCTGCCCTGCGCGACCGAAAGGAACGAGCCCATGCCTTCGTTGCGCGCGCGCGCCTCGTCGAATACTTCGATTTCGAGCCCGCTCTCTTTCGCGGCTTTCGTCGCTTCATCGGCGAGAATCGTCGGCGTCATGTCGTTTGCGGGCGTGACCGCGAGGCGGCGAGCAAAGTTTACTGCTTCGCCCAGAATGGTGCCGCGCGTGCAGCCCGCTTCCAACGCCTTTGCATCGGCGTCGCCGCCGAGAATCGTCACCGTTTCGACCGTATTGCGTTTGTCCGCGTCATCTTGGTAGATCGTCGTGTCGAACGATCCCGATATTGCGCCTTCGGCAACAAACGACGCAGCGAGCGTTGCATCGCTCTTCGCTTGTTCCGGCAGTGCGATTGCGATCTCGGTAATCTTGCGGCGTCCGAGGTAGCGAACGGCGGTTCCCGCATAACGCGCGAGCATGTACGGTTCGAACTTATCGGCTTCGCCTAACCCGACAACGAGCACGCGGTGGAATGGTTGATCTTTCGCGTGCACGTAGGCGACTTCGGCGAGTTTGCCTTTCATTTCACCCGACGAAAGAACGTCGGCGATTGCACCGTTGAGCGCTGCGTCGACGGCTTTCGCGGGGCCGCTGAGTTCGGCACCGGAGAATACCGGAACGACTAGCGCGCCGGTGCGCACAGTGGCCGGCGCATCGTGTGCGATACGGACTTGCATGGGCTACCTTTCAAGAGGGTGAACTACTGCGCCTAAATGACGAGATTCAATCCATACGTTCGTCTGTCGCGCTCCGTTGGCCCTTCGGGGGCGTCCCTGTGAGCGACGAAAGTCGGAATCCGGACGCGTATGCCCGCGCCGGTGTTGACATTGCGGCCGGAAACGAGGCGGTCGCGCGGTATAAATCGGTGCTTGGCGCGTGGCGGCACCCCGATCAGCTTGACGCGATCGGTGGTTTCGGGGGCGTCTTTCGTCTTCCCGGCGGCGGAGATCGCGCGCTGGTCGCATCCGCGGACGGTGTCGGAACAAAAATCCTGATTGCGGCAGAGCTGCATCGGTACGACGGCGTTGGACGCGATCTCGTCAATCATTGCGTTAATGACATTCTGGTCGTGAATGCGACGCCGATGTTTTTCCTCGATTATTTTGCGGTCGGCAAATTGGATCCCGAGGTTGCAGCGGCCGTCGTCGAGGGTTGCGCAAACGCATGCCGCGCGCACAACTGCGCGTTGCTCGGGGGTGAAACGGCGGAAATGCCCGGACTCTACGCGCCGGGACATTTCGATCTTGCGGGTACGATCGTCGGCATCGTCGATGTGAACGACGTGCCGAAACCGGAGACGGTTGCAGCGGGCGATGCCATTATCGGATTGCCGGCCGTCGGGTTGCACACGAACGGCTACTCGCTCGCGCGCGCGCTCATTTCACGTGACGAATGGAACAAGCCGTTCGACGGCACGACGTACGCCGATGCGCTGCTTGCGGAACATCCGTCGTACTACGAAGCGGTGCGGGCCATTCAGCGTGTCGCGCACGTGAAGACGATGTCGCATATTACCGGCGGCGGGCTGCTTGAAAACGTTCCGCGCACGCTGCCGTCGGACATGAAGGCGGTGTTCGAGCAATCGCGTTGGACGGTGCCGCCGATTATGGCGGAGCTGGTGCGCCGCGGCTCGTTGCGCGACGAGGAAGCGTACCGCACGTTGAACATGGGCATCGGATATACGCTGGTCGTACCGGCCGCGGATGCGGAAAAAGCTGTCGATGCGGCGCCCGGTGCGCGTATCATTGGATCGATTGTTTCGCGTCGCGGCGACGAGCCACAAGTCGTCGTGCATCCCGCGCGCGCGTAAGCCGCAACGTGTTAGCTAATCTCGTCGTCGATCTTGACGAACAGTTCGACGCGCAACGCGCCGCGCAAGAGCGGCGCACAGTAGAGGCGGCCGGCTTTGCGATCGAGATCCATCATGGCGCGCCGGACCGCGTGCTCGCATGGATCGATGAAGAGTTTCACGGTACGTGGAGCAGCGAGGCGAATGCGGGATGGAACGTCGTCGCAACGCGCGAAGGCCGGCCGGTGGGGTTTGCGACGTTCGATCCGCAAGGGTTACGTTTTGCGTGGCTTCGCGGTTTAGCCGCAGAAGAGGGCAGCGGTATCTTCGGTCCGTTCGGCGTTGCAAAAGAAGAACGAGGAAGCCCGATCGGACCTGCCTTGCTGGTGCTTGCGTTATGCGAATTGCGCGCGCGCGGATATGCGCGAGCCGTGATCGGCGCGGTCGGTGCGGAACGATTGCGCGCATACTATCAGCGGCACAGCGGTGCGCACGTCGCGGAAGAATTTGATGCGCTGCAGTTCATCGGACGGCCGCCGCGAACGGTGATTCTCGCTTCGGGAAGCGGAACGAACGCGCAAGCCGTGATCGATGACGCGCGCGCAGGACTTCCACTGAATCTCACGGCGGTCGTCAGCAATCGCGCCGACGCCTTTGCGCTGGAGCGCGCGAAGCGCGCGGGCATCGCTACTGAAGCCATCGTCTGGGATCGCACGCAGCAATCGCGTGCTGACTATGATGGGGCGTTACTTTCGCGCGTGTCGGTGTTCGAACCCGAACTCGTGCTATTGCTCGGGTGGATGCACGTACTCGACCGCCATTTTGTCACGGCGTTTCCCGAGTTGCTGAACATCCATCCGGCGTTTCTGCCGCTCAATTCGAGTCGCGACATCGTCGGTATGCCGGACGGAGCCGAGATCCCGGCATTTCGCGGCGCGCGAGCTGTGCGCGATGCACTCACGGCCGGTAGTCACTGGGTTGGTGCAACAATGCACGGTGTAACGGTCGAAACCGACCGTGGGCCTGTTTTTGCGCGACGTCCGATGCGCGTAAGCAAGGGGGAAGATGAACGCGCAGCGCTCGAGCGGTTGCACCCTATCGAGCACGAAGTGGTGCGAGCAGCTGTTCGCAGGTGGCTCTACGAGCGATAACTTGCCCGTGCGCGGGTATCAGTCGAAGCATGAAACATCTTAGCCTCGCGCTTGCGGCGCTGCTCGCCCTGTCCACCAGTGCGATCGCGATCGCGCAAACGCAGAATCAAGACACGCAAGGAACCACGACGCAGCAAACGACGACGACAACGACGACGACGGTCGATAAGGATCCGAACGCGGATCTCGACGACTCTGCGGCCGTGGGGCCGAACAATCAATACGGCGATCCAATCTGCGGTGACTGGTCGAACGGGACGTGGACGCCGAACGGACACTGCCCGAGCTATGCGGTTGGACCGCATCGCGCACGCGTCGCCGGCACAATCACTGCGGTGAAAGGGCACTTGGTAAGCGTGCAGCAAGCCACGCAAACGGTCGTCATCAACGACCAGCCCGCGCTGAACCGCGAACAAACCGGTAAGGTCGCGGTGGGGCGCCAGATCGTCGCATACGGCTACTGGGCCGGCGGCAACTTCTACGCGACCATCATCGAATAACGTAAGGCTAAACGGATAATCGAGGGGCGGGTGAGAACCCGCCCCTTTACATGGCAGAGTCGCCGAATGAAACGGTGCACCTTAAACGCAGTCTCGGACTGCTCGACGTCGTGCTGTTCTTCGTCATTACGGGCTCGAATCTCCAATGGGTTGCGACTGCTGCAGCTGCCGGCGCAAGTTCCCTCTCCGTCTGGGTCATCGGCTGTTTCGCGATGTTCGTCCCGCTCGCGATCGCCGTCATCTATTTGAATTCCGTTTATCCTGAAGAAGGCGGTCTCTACGTGTGGGCCAAGCACGCGTTCGGACCATTCAGCGGATTCATGACCGGGTGGTCATACTGGACGACGAATCTGCCGTATTTCCCCGCGCTGTTGTACTTCATGATCGGTAACGCACTCTATGTTTCGCCGGGCGGTGATGCGTTACGAACGTCGGCGTCATTTTTCATGCTCTGTTCGATCGGCGGCCTTGCGATCGGGACGGTGCTCAATATTTTCGGGCTGGACGTCGAAAAGTGGTTGAACAATGTCGGTGCCGTGGCGCGCTGGACCGTGACGTTGTTGCTCATCGGCGTCGGCATCTACGCATGGCATCGATTCGGTGCTGCGACGCCGATCAACGTGCACACCATTCGCCCGACCGTCAGCGTGAAAGATTTGATTTTTTGGTCGACGATCGCGTTTGCGTGGACCGGCCCGGAGTCGATCTCGCTCATTGCCGGGGAGATCAAAAACCCGCGACGTACGATTCCTCTCGGCATTGCCATCGGCGCACCGCTCATCGGCGGCATCTACATTCTCGGCACGATCGCGGTGCTCGTGGCGGTAAACGCCGACGCGGTCAACAGTCAGTACGGCGTCGTGCAAGCGATCGAAAGCATTGCGTCACGCGCGGGGTGGGCGATTCTTACGCCGGCCGCGGCCGTGCTCGTCGCGATCAGCTGTATGGGAAGCGTCGGTGCATGGCTCGGTTCGGTGGCGCGGCTTCCGTTCGTCGCCGGCATCGATGCGTATCTTCCGAGTGCATTCGGAAAGATGCATCCGAAATACGATTCGCCGGTCGTGTCGTTATTGACGCAGTTCGTGCTTGCGGCGATCGTCGTCGTCCTTGGACAAGGGGGCACGAGCGTTCACGGCGCGTACGACGTGTTGGTCAGTATGACGGTACTCGTGACCATGGTGCCGTTTCTCTTGATCTTCTCGTCCGCGATCAAAGTGCGCGCGCCGGGCATCGGCGTGTCGATCCCGGGCGGGCACAAAACGGTCGTCGCCGCCTCGATTGTCGGGTTGATGACGACGATCTTTGCAATCATCTTCTCGACGATTCCCGCTGCGGACGAGCCGAATAAACCGCTCGCCGTCTTGAAGATCGTCGGACTGACCTTGGTGCTCCTGGCCGTCGGCGCCGCGTTTTACGGCGTCGCGGAATGGCGACGGCGCCGCGAAGTCGGCGTTTCTACTGCACCTTTATAAGAAGCGCTACTACGCGGCCGTGCGCGTCTTTCAACGTGATGGTAGCGTTACCCGGAGCTTCACCTGTGATGACGAAATTGTGATCTTCGCCGGTCACAGGCGCGACCTTAGCGACGGCCGCTTTTGATGACGTTGCGGTAAACGGACCGCTGTTGCCGGTTTCCGCGATGCCGATTAATTGTGGCGACGCATTCGCGCCGTGTCCCACTGTGATGCTCGTACCCGGAAACACCGACCATACGGCGCCGAGGACCAAGTGACCGACGCAGAGCGCACCGCTCGTTACCGGGCCGTAACACGTGAACCAGAGGCTTCCATCGGATGCGACGGTCACACCATTCGGCGAGTGACGTCCCGAATTTAGAATCGGCGTAGTTGGAATCTCGACAAATCTCCGCGTTGAAGTGTTGTAGATTCCGATCGCACTATTGCCGAGGTCCGTAAAGGCGACGAGGTCTTTGCCGGCTTGCGCGAGATACGGCAATCCGCCCGGGGCTAGCGGAAGTTGTGTGAAGGCACCCGCGGTCGTGAGGCGGTCGAAAAACCCATGATTGCCGGTGCTCGAGCCGGTTTGCGTTAGATATAACAAATTGTCGGAGCCGCGTGCGAGGTACGACGGCGTCGACGTGTCGTTTCCTCCGAGCGCCTTGGTCTCGGGCGTAATGAACGGCGTCATTATCCCGCCGGTCGTGCTTCTGTACACCACGCCGTTGATGCGATCGGTAAACCAGATGTTGCCGTCGCTGCCTGTCGTGATGCCGAACGGGCGCGGCTTGATGCCGATTGTTCCCGGAGGGCCGTTCGGCACCGGGTACGTCGTCACTGCTGAACTTGTGTATGGGCCGGATGCATTGAGTTTGCCGATGCGTCGAGCATTGAAGTCCGTGAACCACACGTGTCCGTCGGGACCATACGTAAGCGCTCGCGGACCGGGAGTGCCGCTCGGAGCGGGCGGCAACACGATTTCTTTCGCGCCTGTTGAGGTAAACGGCAAGATGCGTGCGAGACGTCCGCTCCAGAGTTCTGCTGCCCACAATGCGCCGTCCGGCGTAAACGTTAAGCCAAAGGGCGCGCCTGTGAGGGGAAGTTCGGTAAATGCGCCAGTGGCAGGATCGAGCCGTCCCGCGTTGCCGGGTTTCGCAGTGCAAACACCGCCCGGGTTGCACAGCAGTGGGCCAAGAGTTGAGTAGTAGATGTTGCCGTCGGTGTGCGCAACGATATCAAATCCGTACGCGTCGCGCTGCGCGTTCGTGCCCACGCTAAAAAATTTTAGCGCGCTCGAACCGGAAGCGACGCTCACCGCGTCCGTCGCGGACAATGGGCGGTCGTTGACTGCTGGAGAAACGACGTTCCCTCCACCGCATGCAACGAGAATCGTCGAGGATATGAAAAGAACTGCGAACGAGTAACGCATTCCCGAGTCCTCCGCTGTTTCTAGATGAAATCACATGCGAACTCCGATGCAAAAGAAGCGACCGGCTGACGCCACCGTTTGGTGTGAGACGTACGGCTCACGGCGGCAGGACGGTTGGTCTACGTCATTCCGGTGTGATGTAACGAGCGGGGTTGTGTGCGAAAATTCTTGCAAATTACACGCAGCCCGTAAGAACGCGGTGAATCACCATGGCCGATTCTCGTTCTCGCTTCTCAATCGTTCGGTTCGGCGCTTTATGCACGGTCATTGCGCTATTGACAAACTGCAATGGCCAAAACGGAACAACGCCGCCGGTCAGTAACCCGGCGAAGTCGCCGGTGCGCGAGCATCATCCCGAGATGATTCCCGCCGACGGCGTCGTTTCGCCCACGCTGATGCAGCGGGCAACGGTGCAGCGCGGTGCCGATCGGGAGCGCAAAGCGGGCCGCGTGCGCAACGCCGCGTTTGTAGGCATGGCACCCGCCGGACGCATGTACCGGACGCACTTAATCGGAAAAACCAGACCAATGGCGAGCTTAGGCACTGCTTCAACGCTCGTGCTCTTCGACACCGCTGGAACGTGGGGATATCTTGGCGAGCTCTACGCGATGGCGGTCGCGAACTTAGCCGGACATTTCGGAACGGTTGCGACGGAACCGATTGGATCCTATACGTCCGGTCAACTGAACCAGTACACGGCAACGATCTACGTCGGCTCGACCTATTACGGCTCAGCTTCGTCGATTCCGTCGGCCTTTTATTCCGACGCATTTGCAACGGCGAATCCGCTGATTTGGATCGACGACAACATTTGGTATTTCGCCGATACCGTCGGTCCCGCGGCCTTCGAGACAAAATACGGCTGGGATCCTACCAATTCGTACTTCGCGAACTCAAGCGGAACGACCGGAAACGTTACGCAAGTATCGTATAAGAGCCAAACGCTTACGCGAACGATTCCGGCAGGCGCCGATGGAGGCGTGCTGCATCCGTACATTCTCGGTGGAACGTATCCGGCGGTGACGACGCTTGCTACCGCAGTCGATACGAGCACCTCACCGTCGACGTCGTTTCCGTGGGCGATTCAATCCGGAAACCTCACCTATATCGGCGAGATTCCGTTCGACTATGTCACCGTCACGGATCGCGTGCTGGTCTTCGAGGATCTGTTATTTAGCGCGCTCGCTCCGGCGACGGCGACACGGCATCGCGCAATGGTGCGCCTGGAAGACCTCAATCCGTCCGACGATCCCTCGCAGGACATGGCGGCCGCGCGTTACTTGTACAGCCAAAATGTTCCCTTCGCGTTCGGCGTGATCGGAGAATACACCGACCCGGACGGATATTACAACGGCGGCGTGGCGCAAACGTTAACGTGGTCGCAAGAACCAACGGTGGCAAATGCAATCACGTACATGGCGTCACACGGCGGAACTATGGTTTCTCACGGATTCACGCATCAATACTCCAACGTCAACAATCCGTACGACGGCGTCACCGGCGATGACGCGGAGTTCTTCCTCGCGTCGGTCAATAGCGCGAACTCCGTTGTGTGGAACGGTCCGATACCGGGCGATTCGACATCGTGGGCTGCGGGACGCGCTGCGAGCGCAATCAGTCAATATGCGGCGGGCGGTCTTCCACAACCCGGAATCTGGGAGACACCGCACTATTTCGGAACGGATCTCGATTATGCCGGCTTTGCGCAGTACTATCCCGAGCGCTACGAACGGTCGCTCTACTTCAACGGCACGCTCGTCGGCGGCAGTGTGAATTACAACTCGTACATCGGGCAATTCTTTCCGTACCCGGTGATCGACGTGTATGGAACGAAAGTCTTGCCCGAGGATCTTGGCAATTACGAGCCGGTTCCATTCAACAACAATCCGGCCTGGCTGCCCGCGAACATCATCGGCGCGGCCCAGGACAATCTGGTCGTGCGTGATGGATTCGCGAGTTTCTTCTACCATCCGTACTACGGTACGTCGGCACTGCGGCAGACCGTTACCGGGATCAAGGCGCTCGGCTATACGTTCGTGGCTCCGTCGTCGCTGTAAGGAGCGACGCGAGTCTCGACGATTCGGCGAGAAACGCATCGTGCCCGTGATGGGTGTCGAACTCGATGTACGACGCGCCGAACGCGCGCGCGGCCGCTCGAACGTCTTGCGGCCGGAAGAGCCGGTCCGACGTTATGCCGACGAACGTGACGAGCGAGCCGCGCAAGTGCCGGCCGCGGACGTCGAACGAATCCATCGCATGCGTGAGCGTAGCGTACGTCGACGCGTCCATGCGACCGATGAAGCGATCGGCTTGCAGATCGAGATAGCCTTCGATGTCGAAACGAGACGGGTCGTTGCGATCGGGACGGCGGTCGTGGCGTTCGTTGAACAGTTCCTCCGACTTGTACGTGAGCATCGCGAGTTTTCGCGCGGTGCGTAGTCCGCGAACCGGGTCGAGTTCGAGACACTCCCGTTGGAGCGCATTGAGCGCGATTCCCATGGCGCTGTGATGGTCGTGCGCCCCGACGACGATAGCGTTTTCGACCCGATGCGGAAAATCGAGTGCCCACGAAAGCGCCTGCATACCGCCCAGTGATCCACCGATGACGTAGGCGAGCCTCTCGATCTCCAGTTCACTGAGGGCGAGCGCTTGCGCACGCACCATATCGCCGACGCTGACGCGCGGCGCCCCCGTCGAACCGTAGCAACCGCCAAGCACGTTGATGCCGACGATGCACCACTCCGACGGATCGAAGAGTGCGCCGTGGCCGACGATGCCGGGCCACCACTCCGCCGCGCGGCTCGAGCCCGTCAATGCGTGCGTGACGAGCACGACGTTGTCGTTTGCCGGAGAGGGGGAACCGTAGATGGTGACACGCTGCTGCACGTCGTGCAGCAGCGTGCCGTCATCGAGCCGGATCGAGCCGATGCCGACGGTGAGTTCGCGCAAGCGTTACTCCGCGAGCGCCTGACGCAGGTCGGCGATGATGTCGTTGACGTCTTCAATGCCGACCGAGAGGCGGATCGTCGAGCCGTCGACGCCGCTTTGGCGGCGCTCCGCTTCGCTTAGCTGTTGATGGGTCGTGCTTGCCGGATGAATGACGAGCGACTTCGCGTCACCAACGTTTGCGAGCAGCGAGAAGAGCTTGAGGCGATCGATCACGGCTTTTGCTTCGCGTTCGCCGCCCTGGACGGTAAACGTAAGGATTGCGCCGGCGCCTTTCGGTAGGTACTTGCTCGCGCGATCATATGCGGGATCACCGACTAGCCCTGGATAGGAGACGCCCGTCACGCGCGGGTGTCTCGAGAGAAATTGTGCGACCGTTAGGGCGTTGCGGCTGTGACGCTCGACGCGAAGGCCGAGCGTTTCGATCCCTTGCAGCAACAGCCACGCATTGAACGGCGAGAGTGCCGCGCCGACATCGCGCAAAAGCTGGACGCGTGCTTTGAGGATATAGGCGATATTGCCGAAGACGGGCGCGTATTGCAAACCGTGATACGACGAATCGGGTTCGACGAACTCTTTGAACCGCGGGTTGTCAGCCCAATGAAACGTTCCACCGTCGACGATCACGCCGCCGATCGCCGTGCCGTGTCCGCCGATGAACTTCGTGGCGGAATGCACGACGATATCGGCGCCGTGTTCGATCGGACGCAGCAGATACGGCGTCGCAAGCGTGTTGTCGACAATGAGCGGAAGGTCGTTGCGATGCGCGAGTTCGGCGTAGAGCTCGAGATCGAGCACGTCGATCTTCGGGTTCCCGATCGTCTCGGCGAAAATCGCTTTGGTGTTCGGGCGAATCGCCGCTTCCACGGCATTCGGGTCGTTGAAGTCGACGAGGCTGACGTCGATACCGAAACGCTTGAACGTATGCGCGAACGCGTTGTAGGTTCCACCGTACAGCGAGGCGCTGCTGACGATGTGATCGCCGCTTTTAGCAAGGTTGAGAATTGCGTACACGACCGCCGCTTGTCCGCTCGAGACGGCAAGCGCCGCTGCACCCCGTTCGAGGGCAGCAACGCGTTGTTCGAAGACGTCGGTCGTCGGATTATTGATGCGGGTGTAGATGTTGCCGAACTCTTCGAGTGCGAAGAGTTTACCGGCGTGTTCGGTGGAGTCGAACAGATACGACGTCGTTTGATAGATCGGCACGGCGCGGGCTTTGGTCGCCGGGTCGCCGTTATGACCGCCGTGAACCGCGATGGTGTCGAAGGATTGCGTTTGACCGCTTTCGAGCGTGGTGCTCATGGTTCGTGTTGTGTCCCTTTCCCCGTCATGACAGCGCACGGTTCACGTGCGAGACGGGAGCATCGAGGAAGGTATTATCCCACAGCGTGTAGCGTGGGAGTTCTGGGTGGCGCGGAAGATCCGCGAAGATCGGCGCGACATCGAGAGCCGGTTCGAGTGCGCGCGCAGTACGCGCGATGTCGTGACGTTCGCCGAGTGCGCGCAGCGATGACACGACGTCGCCGAGCACGGCCGAGGCGGTCGCCGGTCCGCCCGCACCGCGTCCGCGCATAATGAGCGGCCCGGCGTCGCGCGCGACGACGCGCACGATATTCTCGGGACCGCTGATTGCGGCGAACGGATGATCTTGCGGTACGAGCACTGGCGCGACGCCGGCGAAAGCCCCGGCCGGAGTGCGCGCCGCTGCTGCGACGAGTCGAATGCGATATCCGAGCATTTGCGCGCGAGCGACGTCGCGTTTTGTCACGGCGGCGATGCCCGAGTGACGGACGCGCGGCGAGATGACCGCAAGCCCGAACGCCAGTTGCATCAACACGGCAAGCTTGTGCGCAGCGTCGATACCCTCGACGTCGTTCGACGGGTCGGCTTCCGCATAGCCTTGCGCCTGTGCATCAGCCAGTGCTTCAGCGAATTCGGCGCCGTTTTCCATTGCGGAGAGAATCGCGTTACAGGTGCCGTTGACGACGCCGGCAAGTGCATCGATGCGATCGCCGGCAAGTGCGTCGTCGAGCATCCGTACGACCGGGATCGCGCCGCACGCGGCCGCTTCGTAGCGCAGTCGCGCGCCTCGCGCCGCGGCGAGTGACTGCAGACGCGGGCCTTGCGTTGCGAGCAGATCTTTGTTCGCCGTGACGACCGAACGGCCGCGTTCCAACGCGTTTTCGATTAAATCGGCTGCTTGCGTGGTGCCGCCGATGCACTCGATCACGAGATCGACGTGCGGATCGTTGACGAGCGCGCGCGCATCGTTCGTAAATAAGCGCGGATCGATCGATCCGGGCCTTGGTTTTGACGCGTCGCGAACGGCGATCGCGCGCAATTCATAGCGCACCCCGCAGCGACGTTCGATGGCATCGCGCTCGTGCAGCAGACGCTCGGCGACGGATGCGCCGACCGTACCGCAACCGAGCAGTGCGATGCCCGCGGTACATACCATTCCTCGTGCCTCCTTTTGCGACGGGAAAGCGAGGAGTGAAAAACGACGACGCCCCTCGCCATGTCGGCGAGGGGCGTCGTTTGCGATCAATGTCCTGTGTACTACACGGTTCGCTCCACGACGGCCCACGCCGCATGCATTTGCATACAGCACATGGGGCACATCATGGCGACGGCGGTAAACATTGCGGAAAGGCTACCACGACCGTTTCGGCAGTGTCAAGACCCGCGCGGCATTCCGGCGACGCGCTCCGGGCACGTAGCGCACAACAGAAAGCGTCTTCGTTTCCGAACGCCCGTGACTGTCGGTGACGGTGATAGTAACGGCCGAATTATTGGCATTGGCGGAGAACTGCAGCGGAAGAAGATGGTCGATGCCGGAGTATGGTGTTCCCGGCGTCGCGACCGTCGGATCCGAAGCGGAAACCGTGAACGGTCCGCTGTCTCCGGTTTCGCTGACGTTGATGTTTACGGTTCCACCGGTCGTCGGCACACTGAGTGATGGGTCGGCGATCGTCCAGACCGACGTGCGAATGAGATGCACGACCGCGGGCGCGGAGCTCAGATCCGAATACGCCATCCACGCGTCGCCGTTCGAGTCGTAGAAACACGTGACGTTTTGATGCGTGGTAATGGGGAAGATCTGCAGATTTGATGCAAAGCTTCCGGTCGGGTCGACCGTGGCCAGACCCGACGAGGCCGCAAACGCGAGTCGCGTCGCGGTTCCGTTCGCCGGATAAACGTCTAGGCCGTCGGGATAATCTCCCGGATCGACGGTCGCCATGTTGAGCGTCGTCATACCGAACGGCAACTGACCGAGCATTGATTGCAGCGCGGCGTTTGGCGTGAACGATGCATACACGTTTCCGGCTCCGTCGACGGCCATCGCTTCGCCGAAGTAGCTTCCCGATGGTATCGTGTTCGGTGTACTGATAACGCTGCCGGCAGACGACGTCGTGAGGTTGTAGATGTTGCCGTTCGAATTCGACAGGAGCCATACGCTGCCGTCTTTCGGAGAGGCTACCATTGTCTGCGGGTAGTCACTGATCGTCGAGAACTGCGCGGGATTTGGCATGGGTCCCGACGTCGAGCATCCGGAACCGGGTGTAAAGTAACCTGCCCACGATGTGTGATTCGCATCCAAGCCGTAGTACCACACGTTTCCGCTCGTATCAGTTGTCAACGCAAAGGGTGCGATGCCGTTGGGGAGCGAGACCGCGTTGGTCATTGACGACGAAACGCTCGTGAAACACTGAAGCGAGTTGCCGCTGCCGCTGTTGTTTACGCCGATCCAGATGTCGCCGAATTGATCGACGGCGATACCCGCGGCGACAAATCCGAGTGTCGGCGGAGCGGACTGCGTTGAAGCCGAGGGATCAAACGATCCGAACTCGCTGTTCGGGTTCGAGCCGGCAAGGTAGTTGAATGTTCCGTCGCTACGACGTACGAATTGGAACGGATACGGATTCGCGATCGGCGCGCTAGGCAGCGGAATCGGAGCCGGAATCGTAACCGGAACAAGCGTCCCCGTTAGTGCGAGCATCGTCGGGGGCGCGCTCGAACTCGCTTGTGGTTGCGCAGAGAACGTGATGCGATCGACAACGCTCTTCGATGAATCGCGCGCGATCGTTCCGTCGTAGCCGTAGGTCAGCTTGCCGAGATCCTTCGCGCACGTGATCGTTGCGGTTGCACCACTCACCGACGAGGCCGGCGAACATTGCGAGCCCGTCAACGCGAGCGAGACACCGGCGTTCGTGGGCCTCATCGTCACGGTAATGGGTGAGACGAAGCTATCGGTGAGAATCGCCGCTCCACTCGCATCGAGCGGCGTTATCGAAAGCGTATTCGGCCCGGCAAGCGGCGTTCCAACCGTTTGTAGCTGCGTCGACGTTGAGATACCGGGATCGGGACTTTGCATCGTGAGGGCGACGCTCGTAACGACACCAGTAAGTGTCACGTTGATCGGCGCAGGCGTCGATCCGGAAGCCACGTCGATTGCGCCGGTTTGAAACACGCCTAACGGAACGTCGCTCGGACCTGGACTCGCAACGGCGTACGTGCTGATGATGAACTCATCTTCACCGAGCGGCGCTTGGACGTTGAACGTACATGTTTTACTACCGTCGGCGTTTTGCGAACACGGACTCGGCGTTGTTACCGGAAATGTTTGCGGCGCAACCGACGGCATCGCGGACGGCGATACGAACGGGAACGCCTGAATTTGCACCGACTCCGTGTTCGGAGAAACGTACGCCGGCCGTTTAGCCGAGCCGCTCCGCGATTGCGCGGGAATCTTGAGACTCAATGAAGCCGCGCCAAGGTGTGGCGCGCCTGATGAGGGACTCGATCCCGGAACAAGCTTCGCCGATCCGCTGCCTCCCGCGCACCCGGCGACGAGAGCGGCGAATCCAAAAAGCAATACCGCGAGATACGGGCGCATGACGTTACGGGATCCCGCGTCTCGGCAGTTGGCGCACGTGCGGTTTTACATTCCGGCGGCGAACCGATGCAACTCTCCATCCCACCGACGTCGTCTGCGATCGCCCGAATGCGTCGGTGACTGTAACCGTCACCGGTGACGAGCCCGAAGCGCTGAACGTGAGCGGAATCGTATTCTCATATCCCGTCAGCGGAGCAGACGTGGATATTGCGGTTGGATCCGACACCGTGACGTTGAACGGTCCTTTATAGCCCGACTCGAGCACCGGCACGAAAAGCGTATAGCCGGTGGAAACCTGCGGCGCGGATGGAATGAGCGCGTTCCAAACCGAGGTTCGAACGATATGCGTGAGTTGCGCGTCGTACGCTTGCGTCGTCGTATCGTACACCCAACAGAATCCCCACGCGTCACCGTTACTATCGACGAACGCTGCGTAACAACCGCCGCCTTGGGCGAAAACGGCGAAGTTCGAGAAACTGGCTGCAGACCCGACCGCGAGGAGATCCTGAGTGTAATCCGCGTAGACCAAGGTTGATGCGATGCCTGTTTGATTGACACCCACGCCGACTGGATCGCCGGCATTGAGCAAGGTCAACGACGATGTAAACGCGCTTTGATTTTGCGGCAGAAGGGCGAGTCCTGAACCGAGTCCTTCGCTCGTCAATCCGGTGTAGGCGTTTCCTGACGCGTCGACGTTGAGGCCTGCGCCGTACCCTCCTAAAGACACGGGAGTGAGCGATCCGCTCGATGACGTCGTTGCCGTGTAAATGTTGTTTTGTCCAAGCACAATGACACCGCCGGCTTGCGACGCCTGAAGGCCGACAGGTGAATCCGTTCCAGCTTGGGCCACCGGATTCACCGTGGGTGGTGCAGCGTTGCATGAAGCGCTGCTCGGAATGTATCCTGTTTGTCCATTTCCGAAGGGGTCGCTTCCGTAATACCAGACGTTGCCTTGTGTGTCCGTCGTGACGTACCACGGCGCAATCGGCTGTGGCGAAGCTCCAGGAACGACCGGCGATATGGGAACAGGGCTGGCGGAGATCGACGGATAGCAATCGATCGTGTCTGCGAACGGTTGTGCTACCCAGATGTTGCCGTTGTGATCAACGGTCACGCTCCAACCCTCATATCCGAGGTTCGTAACGGATGTGGTTGCCGACGGATTCGTCAGATCGACTTGGCCCAGTACCGAAGTGCCGCCGCCTTCCAACAGGTAGGTGTACGTTTGCGACGCGCTGCTGTTCTTGACGAACTGCGCGGTGTCAAGCGAACCGAGCGTCCCTGCGGGCAAGTTGTACGATAAGGTCGTTCCACCGAGCGCGAGAAAGGCCGGTGCCGGACTTCCGTTCGGCTGCGGCAATGCTTGAAACGCAACGTGATCGATGGGAGCGCCCGACGAGTAGACGATCGCGCCGTTGTACGCGAATGCGAGTTTGTTCAGGTCGCTCGCGCACGTGATCGAAGCGGACGTCCCGCTCGCGGTCGATGCGGGCGTGCATTGCGAAGTGCTCGTCAGCATCAGCGAAACGCCTGCGTTTGCCGGAGTGACGTTAACGGTCACCGGTTGCGCGAATGTATCCGTCATGATCGGTGCACCGCTTGCGTCTTCGGGCGTCAGCAACAACTGACTCGAGGTAATCGCAGAGCCGATCGTTCCGATTTGCGTCGACGGCGTGATCGATGGATCGGGACTCTGCATCGCGACGCGAACGCTCGCAACTTGACCGGTAAGGGTAAAGTCTAACGGCGGCGGCGTTCCGTTCGCGGAAACGTTCACCGTGCCGGACGTGAACACCGAAAGAGGAACGCTGCTCGCGTTCGGATTCGCAACCGCAAACGTTTTGACGACGAATTGATCTTGACCGTACGGCGCCTGCACGTTGAACGTGCATGATTTACTGCCGTCCGGATTCTGCGTGCACGGGCTCGGTGTCGTGACCGCAAATGTTTGCGGCGCGGGTGGCGCACTTGGCGATGCGCCCGTGGTCAACACCGGTGCAACGAAGATTTGCACCGACTGCGTGTTCGGCGAAACGTACGCGGGACGTTTAATTGCCGGCGTAACCGGTTGCGCCGGAATCTTCAGCGAGAGTTTCGCGCTCGTGTAATGAAGCGGCGTTTGATTTGGTGCGGCGGTCGGTACTGTTGGGGTCGTTCCGCTGCCTCCGCCGCCTCCGCAGGCAGCCGCGACAACGGCAAGAGCAAACAAAGCGATAGCAAGGTACGGACGCACCAAAAAGGCCTCTTCTCAAGCGAGGGGTACCTTCGTAGTATCGGCGTTTTAAGGCTCATCCGGAGGGCCATAAGATGCAAATGAGTCATGAAAAAGAGAAGCCTGAGGCCTTGCGCATTAAGGAAGAGGCGGCCGAACGGGAGCGCCAGCGGCTTGCCGCGCTCAACGAGCTACAAAAAGCGGATCACGGCCTCGAAAAAGGGGCGGGATTAGCACCCCACAACGACGAGACGCCCGCAGAAGAACACCGCGGCGGACCGCTGCCGGATCAGAAGCGCTAACAGCCCTTCGCTTTGAGGTCTTTCTGGAGTTCCGCCCGCTGGTTCTGGTTGTACAGACGTTCCTGACGGGTCGTGTCCGGCCTGGAAATCTCTTCCGTAAGATACGCAATGACGGCCTGATCCGAATCGCACGACCCATAGATCGTGGGCGTAAGCGGTACATAAGTCGGGTTCACGCTCAACTGCGGCAGTTGACCGCGGTCCATGAGCGGGCCGCCGTTCCATGAGGGCGTGAGTGTCGGAAGCGGCTCGATCGGCGCGCGCGAGTTGATTTGATACTGCAGTTGGCTAATCTGTTTCTCGATTTCCGCGCGCGTTGCTGCGCTCGTTCCGGGCAAGTTGGCTTGGAACTGCAGGTTCTGAATCTGCTGGCGGTCTTGCGTCGATTGCGGCAGCGTTTGCGCCAAGGCAAGCAGCGGAACCGCTGCTACGGCGAGAGCGATTAGAGCGGGGCGTAGCGTCATCATGCTCTAGATATACCACGCGCCGCTCACGCGGCGATGATTTCGAACGGAAGATTTGGATCGGCGGAAAGCGTGAGCGGATCGACGTCGACGACGTCGCGCTGAAAATATGCGGCTGCAGCGATCATCGCCGCATTGTCGGTACAATATTTCGGCGGCGGGATAAACGCCGGAATGCTGTTTCGTTGACTCCACTCGCGAATTGCGCCTTGAAGCGCGGAGTTTGCCGCGACGCCGCCGGAGAGCACGACCGCGTTGTACTTGCCGCCTTCGAACGCGCGCGAAACGCGCGCGAGGAGCACGTCGACGACTGCGGCTTGGAACGATGCCGCAACGTCTTCGCGTTTTGCAAGTTTGCCTTCGTCGGATTCGAGAAAATAGCGAACCGACGTCTTGAGCCCCGAGAACGACAGATCGAGCGTTCCCGGATCCGGCCGATGACGTGGAAACGCGTGCGCTTTCGGATTTCCTTCGCGCGCGAGACGGTCGAGCTGCGGTCCGCCGGGATAGCCGAGTCCGAGCAGACGCGCGGTCTTATCGTAGGCTTCACCGGCGGCGTCGTCGCGCGTGCGGCCGATGACGTGCAAATCGATCGGCGAGCGAACGTCGACGAGTTGCGAATGACCGCCCGAAACGAGCAATGCGAGAAACGGAAACGGAATCGGTTCGTCGCGATCGAGAAATGCAGCAAAGATGTGGCCGTGCAAGTGATTGACGGCGTAGAGCGGTTTCTCGAGCGCGAACGCAAGCGCTTTCGCCGCCGCGACGCCGACAACAAGGCTGCCGATTAAACCCGGCCCGCGTGTCACGGCGATGCCGTCGATTGCATCGAGCGTCAGGTTCGCGCGCCCGACTGCATCATCAACAGCGGCGGATAGCAGCGCGACGTGTTGGCGGCTCGCGATTTCCGGGACGATGCCGCCGTATTTCGCGTGGAATTCATCTTGGTTGGTCGAGACGCTCGAGAGGACGGTGCGGCCGTCGCGGACGATCGCTGTCGCGGTGTCGTCGCACGAAGTCTCGATTCCAAGCAGAAGCATCGTCAATGACTTGGACGCTGTAGCGTCAATACATGCAGCGTGTTTTTCGCGACTGCCTTGCGGGAGAATGGAAGCGGCTGCTGCTCGCCGCGAATCCACGCGGCGGCTTCGTCGTCGTAATACGGCGAACCGGCTTCGCCGGACTCACCGGTTGGAATCGAAATCCCGCCGGCATCCCAGTTGCCCGCGTCCCAGACGGCGCGGAAGCCTTGCCCGAATCCCGTTTCTTGCACGTGGATCGAATACTCGTCTCCGTTGCCCGGCAGCGAACGCCCGCGTAAGAAGCCGTACCACATCGGCGAAAGCGGGTTTTCGACGTCGACCGCGCCTTGGACCGACCACGGCTCACGCTGGGCGAGAGCGCCGTACGTCATCGAGTCGGTAGAAAACTGCATTTCTCGCCGTTGCGCGGGATCGCGCAAACGATCCATGAGCAGCGCGAGCGATCCCGTTTGTGATTCGAGCGAAGTGCGAAGGTCGTGAGCCGTTGACGCAAGGCGTGAGCCGGGATCGAAGTGTCCGTTCCACGCGCGCAGCGCTGCAGGATGAAGATCGCGGGCGATTTCCGCGTCGACCGGCGAGAACGTGTCGTTTTGCATCGAGCGGAAATACGACGCATCGTACTTCGCACGGGCGTGAAGGAGCCATGCGATGCGCCATGCGCGGTACGGTGGCTCGAATGCGGCGGACAGACGAAATGGATAGGCGTCGCCGTACATTTTGTTATTGGCGCTCAGCAGAATACCGGCGCGCGACGGATTACGGTGCGGAAGAGCGTCAAAGTCGACGAGTGATACCGGTGTCCGCAGTGCCGCAAGTGGATGCGCGTAGCGTCCCCACGCATCATCGCGCGGAATGAGCCCCGCGAGATGATAGGCGATTGTGCCGTTGCGGTCGGCGATTATGAAATTCTCGGGTGCACCGCGGTATAACGCGAGCGCGCGCAAGGCATCGCGCACATTCGCCGCGCGGTCGAGGGCGAGGAGGGTGCTGATACTGGTGCGGCGCTGCCAATACATCGGCCACCGAACAGCGACGAACGGCAGCGTCTGCGAATCGGTCACATAGAATTCGGTTGCGTTGCGGTAGTACGATTTGCAGATGTCGCCCGAGAAGCGAATGCGGAAGCATTCGGTCACAGCGTGTGCGCGTGGAGAAGAAGCGCCACGATAGAGAACGGTCGTCGCGGCTTGCGCGTTCGTCGCAGCCCATGCCACCCGCTCGTTGTGGCCGAGCGCAATGCCCGGCAATCCAGGGAGCGTTGCGCCGGCGGCGTGAAATCCCGGCGCGCGTAGATCCATGACATACCAGATTCCCGGGATCGAGATGTCGACATGCGGATCGTTCGCAATCAGCGCGTTCCCGTCTCGAGTACGTTGTGCGCCCGCGGCCCATGCGTTGCTTCCAGTGCGCGGTGCGTTGCGAAGCGCGATCGATCCCTTCGTACTGCACCCGCTGACCGTTCGCGACACATGAGCGGGGCTGCCATCGATCGTTACGTCGTAACGCGGATCGGAAAGCGGGAACGCCTGCGCGTAGCATGAGGACCCGTTTGTGCGCCATTCGTCGTCGCGCGCGAGCACGTCGTGCCACGAGTCGCTCAATTCGAGGGCGGCCATCGTCGCAACGGCAATTGAATCGTACGGCGTCCAGCGCTGCGGTTGATACAGAAGCATACGAAACTCGAGGGGGAGCGGCTGAACGTCGAGCGCTTCGTTCACGCCTGCGCTGAAGGCGAGCAATGCAGCGCGTGTCCTCGCATCAGCGACGGCCCATTGGCGACGCGCAATGCCTGCGATGTCGACCGCGCGCATTGCTTCATCCAATGGAAGCGCGCGCGTTCCAAACAGTTCGCTAAGCCGGCCATAGGCGTACCGGCGCGCGAGGTCCATTTGAAATAGCCGGTCCGATGCTTCGGTAAAGCCCTGCGCGAAAAAAAGATCGTGTTGCGTCTCCGCGCTGATGTGCGGTACGCCGCGGTGATCGCGCGCGATCGTCACCGGCGCGGTGATTCTGTTCGACATCACGCCACCGTCGATCTTTGCTACGCTGAAGAAACCGATCGCGACATTTCCGCCGTACATCAGCATCACTACGCACGCAAACATGGCAAACGCGAGCGCGTGTCGCTGAAGCATGGCCCGAACCGAGGAGGCCGGCGAAGGGTCGCGGCATTGGAGCCACCGCGCATCCTTTGCGACGAAGAAACTCACATATCTTGTAACAGCGAAGCCAGGTGAAATGTGCCCGGTACGAGGCGAACGAAATTGCGTTCCTCGCGCAAAATCAGACGTTTCGCCTTTGCGAACTCGAAATTCACCTTGCCGTCGGCGTCCTCGCGCAGCCGCGCGCGATACTGCTCGTAAGAGGTCAGTGAGTCGAAGGCGATGATGCCCCAGGCGATGTCGTTCGTGCCCTCGTGCGGAAGAAAGTAACCGATCAAGTGCCCGCCGCACTTCGGGATGCTTTTGGCCCAGTTAGCAGCGTATTCTGCAAATGCGCCGAGCTGAAACGGATCGATCTGATAGCGGATAAGGCAAGCGATCATATGTTCTTTGTAACTTTCCATTAGTTCGAGTGCGCGTGAAGTGTCTTTGCGCTGCTCGAGCATCGCTAATGGGCCGTCGCGGGAAGGCCGGATGGCTGGTTGCTTGCACGAATAGGTATGTTCAATGTATCGTCTCCGTAAAGACGTTCGCACCGTTGCTTGTTGCCGCATTGACTTATGCGTCATGGAGACATCCGTTGAAACAACAGGGCAGAATCTCTCGCGCTTTTCCGATCGCTGCCATGCTGATGTTAGCTGCGTGTTCCGGTGGCGGCGGTTCGTCCGTAACGCCGCCTGCTCACGTTCTCGTCGATTCAATGGCCGTCTCGCGTTCTGCAAGTCCCAGCGCCACTCCATTTCCGTCTTATATCGGCTTGTACCAGGGTGGGTATCTCGGAAACACGTCGACCCTATGGCCCCGCTTTGGTCCCGATGTCAACGGCGGCAAGGGACAAGCCGTTGACGGCTATGGTTGCGGAAGCATGGCCGACAACTCGTATCACGTGCACGCATGGCTTGGAATTTTAGTCAACGGCGTCTTCCAGCAAGTGCCCCCCGGCATCGGCATGGTGAACCCGGGTGCGCCGACCCGAGGATTCTACGGTCATGCTTCGTGCTTCTACAACATTCACACGCACGATTCAGATGGTTATATCCATATGGAAGTACTGAGCACCACGCATTTGAGCGGGACAGTGTTTACACTCGGTAACGTGCTCGATATGTGGGGTGAACAGATCAGTCCGCAGAATTTCGGTGAGTATTCGGGACCGGTTCGGGTCTTCGTCAATCGAACGCCGCTCGCACAAATCTACACGCCGATCGGCGGATGGCAAGAAATCACGAGCGCAACTGGATTAGAGTGGAGTACATTTCCGCTCTACTCGCACAGCGCAGTTATTGTCGAAGTAGGCCCAACATTCGTCGAAGCCGCGAGTTTGCCGCAGATTAAGTTCTACACCCAGTACTAGACCTCGCGCACTGTGGGGAATCGCCGTTAAAAACTAGTTTATTAGTTGACAAGCGGGCCGTGCTCCGGTATAGTCTCCTAATCAATTAGTTGATACCGCACGGGGGTGACCTGCCGGACCGTCATGACGAAAGTCCTTACACTAACGCTCGCGGTGTCTTTTGCAGTGCCGCTACCGCTCATTGCGGCGCCCGGTCATTTAACGCTGCAGGTTAAAAACGACATACCGCAGTTCGAACGCTTTTACCGGGATGCATCGCGCCCCGGAACATCCGAAGCGCTGCGATGGGCACTTTGGAAAAAAGAGTACGGTATTGCCGCCGTCCCACCGACGCCGGCCGGTGAAGCATTGGCGCGCAAGCAACTCGACGCGGTGTGGCCACGCTATAAGGCGCTTTTTCCAAGGTTGGAGCAAATGCGTGCCGGCGCGGCAGCGGAAGCGAACCTCGCAGCGCTACGAATTACGCGCGAATTACTACCGGCGAACAGGTCAGCGACGATCGCCGTCGTGCTCTACGTTGGGCAATTCGATGACAATGCGTTCAGCATTCCCGCGATGAACGGGCGTCCGCCGGAAACGCTCATGCCGATCGAAAGCCGCAATATGCAGTTGCTGCTGGCGCACGAGCTTTCACACGATGTTAATTTCGCTTTAGCGCACGTGCAGCACACGTTTGGCGCGCCGCTTGGGCAAACGATTTTCCTCGAGGGACTAGCAATGCGTTCCGCTTCGCGAGCGTTTCCGGGATATTCCGACGCCGCCTTCACCGAAATGCCTGACGATCGTGGTTGGCTTAGACAATGCCTGCTCGAGAAAAACGCGGTACTCCTGGGCGCGCGAAAGCATCTGAGCGAATCAGGACCCGCGGTTACGACGCGTTTCACGTTCGGTACGGGAACTACGGGCATGCACCGTGAGGCTTACTGCGCCGCATGGATTGTCTTTGGTGCCCTACTTCGCCACGGTGTAGCCTTGTCACAACTCGCGGCCATACCGGAAGATCGCATGGTGGACGTTGTCCGGCAAGGGATCGACGAGAGTGTTCAACTTGACAAATAAATTGAAGCGGATGGACAACGTGCTCATTGTCGTCAATGATCTGGAGGCTGCCAAAGCGTTTTTCACGGAACTCGGTATGGAAGTGGAAGGCCGGACGACGGTCGAGGGACCTTGGGTGGGTCGTGTCGTCGGGCTCGACAACGTGCGCGCCGACATCGTTGTGATGCGGACCCCGGACGGCAACGGCCGCGTTGAGTTGTCGAAGTTCCATTCGCCGCCTGCGGTCAGAGCCGAGTCGGAACGTGCACCGTCGAATGCGCTGGGCTTGCGTCGCATCATGTTCGCCGTCGAGGACCTCGATGACATCGTTGCGCGTCTGCGCGGTCATGGTGCCGAACTCGTCGGCGAGATCGCGCAGTACGAGGACGTCTACCGGCTCTGCTTTTTGCGTGGCCCGGAGGGCATCATCATCGGACTGGCCGAGGAACTCACGGCGTTACATGCGGCCGGTGGTTAGGGAAATCGCTCGCGCCTGTTTTGCCGAATCGTTGCGCAACGAGTGAGAATAGCCCGCCGCGAAGACGCAACATTCGCCGGCGCTCATGGGGTAGTCGATGCCGTTGACAACGACGACGACTTCTCCGTCGATCACGTAGACAACATCGATGCCCTCGTGCGCCAACTCGTTTTTGAACTTGCTGCGCGGCGCGAGCGTTAACGCGATGAAGTCGAGGTCGATTCCCGGGAGATGAATCGCTTCATAGTCGATGCCGCGTCCGCGGTTGACTTTCTTTCGCGTCTCCGGACCCATGAACGTCGGACGTGAGCTCTGCGCGCTAAACCCTAAGAACGAACCGAGATCGTAGTCGAAGAATTTTGCCAGCCGCGCGGCGCGCCCGAGCGAAATGTCCGTTTCGCCGCGTTCCAGGGCGCGGATGAAGGACGCCGAGAGCCCGGTGGCATCCGCAACGTCGCGAACCGTTACCCGATTGCGCTCGCGCAGGCGTTTGAGGATCGTGCCGACCTCGGGAACCTCTACATCTTTCATTGAGCGCGTATGAGTCGGCTGCCCTGCGAAGTCCTGTTCCGCGGCCAGTAGTCCAAGTCGCGTTTTTCGTAAGGAATCGTTTCAAAATCCGTACTTAGCGCCCCGGGGCTGCTCGCATAGAGCACGCGCGACGCGAGCGGCGCGAACTTGCCGTAGAAATGGTGCGTCGATTTCACCACGATGAGCTTCGCGGCGCAGAGGTCGATGCCGAGATTCGTAAATACTGTCGGCGCAAAGACTTGGGACCGGATCGAACACAGAACGAGTTCGATGCTGCCGACGCGTACCCAGGCGCTGCGGCCGAGCGGAACGATGCCCGAGTCGTCCATTGCATCTTGCGTATGGCGCTCGCTGAGCCCGCACACCGTAACTTCGGCGTCGACCGGCATGCCCGATGACGGTCCGAGTTTTCCGCCTATGCGCAACGTGAACGACGCACCGAGCCCGGCTTCAAAGCACAGATCGACGGCGACCGGATCGTAATACGTACCAGAAACGACATCAGTTGCACCGCGCTGCAAGAGCCTGCGAAGAATGAACGTGCTGTCACCCGGCGCACCTCCGCCGGCGTTGTCGGCTACGTCCGCCATCACAACGCGACCGTGCGGTTCCGCTAGCGCGAGGTCGATCGCTTCTTCGAACGGCGTCGCGCTTAACTGCGCGTCGTCGCGAATCGTGCAGAAGCGTTCGCCGAATTCCGTTGCAACGCGTAGCGCCAACTCGCGGTCGTGGTCCGCAATCGCGAGTACTTTCGCACCCGCGCCCGCAACGTCGCCGTAAGGAAAGCCGTGAACGAGAGAAAGCGACAGTACGTCGTTACCTTCGCGCGAGAACATGTCGTCGACCAAGCTGCGCAACGGCTCGCGCGTCGTCGGGAAGAGTCCGTTCGTGCGGCAATCGTAGACCGCACTTACCGGCGTGATAACGCCCGCAGCGGCGAGCGTGCACAAGCGGTAGAGATCGTGCGCGCGATCGACGATGTCGACGTGCGGATACTCTTTGTAGAGGATAATGACATTGGCTGCGCTCGTCATTGTGCCCGTCAAATGCGCGTGTAAATCGAGTTCCGCGCCGACGACTGCGCGGTCACCAACGATCGCGCGCACGCGCTGCAGCAGGTCTCCTTCGCAATCGTCATAGCCTTCGGCGACCATTGCGCCGTGGAGATAGAGCAGCACCGTATCGATGGGCATGGCAGCTTGAAGATCGCGAAGGATGCGATTGCGCAGGTCTTCGTAGACCTTGCGAACGGTGATGCCTGCGGGTTCCGCGATTGCTGCTACACTCTCTATGATCTCGTGTCCGTGGCTCGCAGACGATTCACGCCAGGC
>JAFANA010000066.1 GCA_019232905.1 Vulcanimicrobiota bacterium | reverse complement strand
AACGGCAGAGTGGGTTACTAGCGGCTATAGAACTCGACGATCAATTGCACGTCGACGGGGGTGTCGATTTGCTCTCGTGACGGGAGCTGCAGAACCTTCGCCCCGTTGTCTTGGTCGTTGAATTCGAGCCACTCCGGAGGCCGGCGATTCTTCGCAGCTTCCAAATTGGCTTGAAAAATATTGGATTTCAGCGAGCGCTCTCCGATCGAAATCGCGTCACCCGGTTTGACGATGTACGACGGCACGTTGACCACCCGGCCGTTCACGCGGAAATGCCGGTGCGTCACGAGCTGACGCGCCTGCGCGCGGCTCGTCGCGAGGTTCAAGCGGTAGATGACGTTATCGAGACGGCGCTCCAGCAGTTGCAAGAACGTACGGCCGGTTTGTCCCGGAACGCGTGCTGCTTCCGCGAAGTAATTCGCGAATTGCGTCTCGTGTACGCCGTAGTAGCGACGCATCTTCTGCTTCTCGCGAAGCTGACGGCCGTACTCGGAAATTTTTTGACGCGTTTTGCCGGCGGTCTTTTGACCGGGCGCGGTACCGCGGCGTTCGACCGCGCACTTTTTGCTCAGGCAGCGGTCGCCCTTAAGGAACAGTTTGATCTTCTCGCCGGTCTTACTCGCGGCCGTTTCACGACGGCACAGACGGCAGACGGGTCCAATATATCGTGACATCTAGTCTCTCTTCGAATTACACGCGGCGCCGCTTCGGCGGGCGGCAACCATTATGCGGAATGGGCGTAACATCTTTGATCATCGTGATCTCGAGGCCGGCAGCTTGCAGCGAACGAATCGCGGCTTCGCGTCCCGCGCCCGGGCCTTTGACGAGCACTTCGGTGCTCTTCATGCCGTGATCCATCGCTTTGCGCGCGGCCGATTCTGCAGCCATCTGCGCAGCGAACGGCGTTGATTTCTTCGAACCTTTGAAGCCGAGATTTCCGGCCGAGGCCCACGAAACGACGTTGCCGTGCGGATCGGTGATCGTGACGATCGTATTATTGAATGACGCGTGCACGTGAGCGACGCCCGATTGGACGTTCTTAACTTCACGCTTCTTGCGCGTCTTGGTTTGCTTTTTGGCAGCCAAAATAACTCCGAACTATTTTTTCCTAAACTCCAAACGATGGAGCTGTCGTCGCCTCAACCGGTGCAGTTTCGCTCGCGCGAAAGGCCCGATTTCTTTACGATGGCCACGGCGATTGACCAAAGGCGCCCCACGGGGGACGCTACCGCGCGCGCCGCTGAAGAGAGAGGGCGGCGCCAAGGCGGTATCTTACCGCAGGGTGGCCCCTGCGGTCAACCTGATTCCTATGCTCCGACCACCGCCGGTTGCTTGGCCAAGTGAAGCGCCTCGGCGGTGTCGTTCCGAACAGCCTGGCAAAGCGCCGCGTCGTCCGCGATCGACTGCCCGTAGGACGGGATGAGCTCCTTGAGTGTGCCCGCCCAGCCGGAGAACTCGCTCTTATAGAGGCGCCCCATGACGTCGAGCATCACCGCCACCGCCACCGAGGCTCCGGGGGAGGCGCCGAGCACCGCAGCAAGCGACCCGTCGGCGGCCGAAACCACCTCCGTACCGAACTGCAGCTTCCCGCCCGACTTCTTGTCCGGCATGATAACCTGCACGCGCTGGCCGGCGACGATGAACTGCCAGTCGTCGGGATTCGCTTCCGGGAAGTAATCACGCAGCGCCGCGTACTTCGCATCTTTCGATTCGAGCACTTGTCCGATCAGATATTTCGTCAGATCGAAGTTGTCTCGGCCGACGGCGAGCAGCGGTCCGATGTTGTCGGTTTTCACCGACGCAAAGAGATCGGCAAGCGAGCCGTACTTGAGGAACTTCGTCGAAAATCCGGCGTACGGTCCGAAAAGCAGCGAACGCTTTCCGTCGACGTAGCGCGTATCCAGATGAGGGACCGACATCGGCGGCGCACCGACGGACGCTTTGCCGTAAACTTTCGCAAGATGACGATCGACGACCGCTTGATCGTCGCAGCGCAAGAAAATGCCGCTGACGGGAAAACCGCCGAACCCTTTGCCTTCTTCGATTCCCGATTTCTGCAGCAACGTCAACGCGCCGCCGCCTGCGCCGAGAAACACCGTTTTAGCAACGATCTCGCGCGTCTTCCCACTCTGCAAATTTTTGACGGTAACTAACCAGCCGTCCCACCGGCGCTTCAAGTCGGTTACCTGATGCGAATACTGAACGGCAACGCCGGGTTGCGCCGAAAGATGCTGCAACAGTCCACGCGTTACCGCGCCGTAATCGACGTCCGTGCCGGTGAGCATACGTGTGCCCGCAACGCGTTGATTCCGATCGCGGCCTTCCATGATCAGCGGCATCCACTGCTCGAGCACCGCCGGATCTTCGCTGTACTCCATCCCGGCAAAGCAGTGATGCGCGCTCATTGCTTCATATCGTTTGCGAAGGAACGCCACATTGTCGTCGCCCCACACGAAACTAATGTGCGGCACGTCGTGAATGAACGACTCGGGCGCACCCATCGCGCCTTTGCGTACCATGTGCGCCCAGAATTGACGCGAAAGATCGAACTGCGTGTTCACCTTGAGCGCGCGGTCGATCGTTATTCTGCCGTCGGGGCCTTCCGGCGTATAGTTCAGTTCGCAGAGCGCCGCGTGGCCGGTGCCGGCATTGTTCCAGGCGTTCGAGCTCTCTTCGGCGGCCTCGGGGAGCATCTCGAGAATCTCGAGCGTGGTCTCCGGGGCCACCTCCTTCATCATGGCGGCAAGCGTCGCGCTCATGATTCCGGCGCCGACGAGAACGAGATCGGTACGTTGTTCGGACATAACTTCCTTAAGAATTACCCCCATGAGCCCTCGCCGTGCAATGGCTTCTCCCGCAGTCTAAAGCAGAAAGAGCCCGGCCGTAGCCGGGCTCTTTATCCGCAGATATCAGTTCTAGCTCTAGCGTTAGAACTTGATACCAAGACCTACGTACGGGCCATTCGCTGTCGTGTCGACCGGTGCGTTGCTCTTGTTGCGAAGGCTGTTGCCCATCCATCCGAGGTCCAGGAAGACGGGGCTGTTGCCGAAGACAACGGTGCCGCCGACCTGGTACTTGAGCATGTTATAGGCGAGCTCGTAACCGATGCCCGTGCCCGGATCCGTGAAGCTTCCCTTCATGTTCGGGAAGTAATACACGCTGCCGTACAGCGAGAACGGTTGGTTGAGGTCCGGAAGCTTTTCGGCACCGAAGCCAAAACCGGTTTCACGCGGATAACCGTAGTTGTTGCCGCGCCAGATGTATCCGACACCGATGTAGATGCGCGGATCGGCGACCTTGAGCCCGAGGCGGGCATCGAAATCACTATCGCGCGCTTCAAACGCCGGCACTTGCACTTGACCGGTTTGACCGATCGTCGTCACGGCGCAGTCCGAAGTCGGCACCGTAATGTCCGTGCAGTTGTGCGGATATTGATATTGCTCGAACGTGCCTTCGAGCATCCACGGCAGATTCAACGCGTCGAATTCGATCGCGCCGCGGACCGCATACGAGCTCTTGCCGGTGTTGCCGGGGCTGAATTCGTTGTAGACCTTCGGCGAGAAGATGTAGTCGCCCGCGATGAAGATGTCCTTATAAGGCGTATGAACGGGTGCCGGCGTCGGCGTCGGTACAACCGTCGGCGCAGCCGTCGGAGCCTCGGTCGGAGGCGCAGTCGGCGGCGGCGTCGGCGGCAGATAGCGCACGACAACGACTTGTTTGTCGGGAACCCATTGCACGTAGGCGCCCATGCCTTCGGAAATGACGCGAACCGGAACGAGGACGCTGCCCTGGTAGATCATCGGCGGCACGTCGAGCGGACGCGTTTCGCCGTTGATCACGACTTCGGGCTTGCCCACGGTTACGCGGACTTCCGAGCCGGGTTTGCTGACCGTGACGGTCTTCGAACCGGCATTATAAGAAACCGTCGCACCCATTTGCTCGAACATCGAGCGCAACGGGATGAGAACGGTGCCACCACGCACGAGTGCCGCAAGAACGCGTCCTTGCTTCAAGACATCGGGCTTGCCGTATACGTGATGGTCGTTGAACAGAATCGGAATCTGACCCGACGGCGGAGTTCCGAAGTTCGCCGCAGGAGCATTGCCGGCTTGGGCAACTACAGCTTGTCCAGTGTTTCCCTGCAGTTGCGAGGTCGCCGGCGCTGCCACCGCGGAGATCCCACAGCACGCTGCTACGAGTGCTGCCAGGACCCCGGTGCTCAGTCGTTTCACTAAAACCCTCCTTAGGTTTTCGTTCATCCGGTGACGCAATTCGTCACCAACTCTTAGAACGCACGGATTGCTTACTAGGTTCCCGTGCAATAAGAGGCGTGAAAATTATTTCCCGATTGCTTGGCGTGGTAAACGCCAAATCCACAGTGAACCAAGCAGCACTTCGGCACACGCTAGGCCGAAAGCACCACGCGGCCCCACAGCGCTCGTTAAGGTTCCCACGCGTACTAAGACAAACGTTGTAAGTGCGGGTGCTATGATTTGCGGCCCGACCACCGCAACGTTCCAAATCGCCATCGTCGTTGCAAGAGCGCCCGGCGGTAACAGCCGGCACGCGAACGCCCAATCAGCGCAGAGAAAGATGCCCCATCCGATACCGGCAAACGCGATGGCAACCGGTACTGCGCCGAGCCCGTGAACGAGTGCGAGCACGGCGACGCTGAACGCAAGAATTCCGCCGCCGATCGTGACGACGATCCGTTCATCGATGCGATCCGCAGGTTTTGCGGCAATCGACGCGCCGACCGCGCCGACAAGCGTGAAGAGCAATACGCAAATGCCGCTCGCCGTCGTGGCATCGAAAGCGAAATGCGGCGGCAGCGCGTTCTTGACGTAGAAGAAAAAATATCCGAGCAGCGTGTAAAAACCGACGTACACGAATGCGCGCGAAATGAACAGATCGACGAGCGGGCGCGTAACGCGCAACGGGTCGTGCGCCGGAAGCGGCTGCAACGCAACGCGACGCAGATACGCAACGGTGACCGCGCATGAGGCAAGCAGCACGGCGGCGATCGTTACGGCGAGCGGGACCGTGTTACCGAGCAGCGTTGCTAGTATTGCGCCTGCCGCGTTGCCCGCACTTTGCATCGCAGCCATCCAACCCGATGCGACGCCGATGCGCGAAGCCGGTACGGCGTCCGGGAGAATTGCTTGGTACGGACCGATCGCGCAGTTCATCGCCGCCTGCAGCACGATGAACGCGAGCGCGAATGTGAGCGCCGTCGGCGCGGCATAAAACGCGATGAGCGCCGCTGCCGCGACAACCGCCCCGAGCGCATAAAACGTGATCCTCTTGTCGCCGCCGCGGCGGCGCCGATCTGAGAACGGACCGACGACGAGCTGCACGATTGCGGCGGCTATTGCGCCTGCGGTCGATACGCCTCCATAGAGCGCGAGCGCCGATGCGCCGCCTAATTGCAAGCTGCGAGCTTGCAGCGAAATTCCAAGTACGGCTCCCCACGCGAGCTGAATGCCGAACCACAGCGCCGTAAGCAGCGCCGGGTTTACGGCGCGCGCGCTACTCGTGGTCGACGGCGTAGCGATATTCATCGGCAGTGTCCGCATCGAACGCGAGCTCCGGCGCAGCGTTTCGGATCGCTGCGACCTTCACGCCGAGCACCTTTCGCGCGCGCGCTTCCAAATCGCCGATCGATAGACGCTTCAACGCAAACTTCAGCAAGAGCATCGGCCCGGCAATCGTTGCCATTCGCCATGGTGCTTTCCGAGCATCGAAGAGAGCAGTAGCAAACGACCGAATGCGCGCGGTTGCGCCGGCCGGGATGTGAAACACGCCGCCATTGACGACGCATTCGCCGTCGAGCGTAATGCCGAACGGCGGCGCGCCGGGAAAGCGCGCCGCGAAGTCGGCGATTTCCGTTAGCGGCATGGCCAGCGTGTCGCTCGGAACCTGCGCGAGGAATTCACGCAGCGGCGCCACGGTAATGTACGGCATGTCGCAAGTGAGGAAGAGCAGTGGGCCGCCGTCATCCGGCCACGCATCCAGCGCTCCAAGAACGTTCTTCGCTCCGGTTCCCGCGTCGTCGATGATTTTTTCAACGGTACCGTCAACGCTAGTGCGCACGTCGGCATTGCCGACGATTGCAATCCGATCTACTCCGTTTTCACGCAACACCGATATCGTACGGTCGAGCATCGTCGCACCGCGAACCTTCGCGAGCGCCTTCACGCGCGTGCCGGCTAGCTGCGCATAGAGGCCGTCGATCGTTCCGCCTGCAGTAATTACCGCCTTCACAACGGCTCCGTATCGAGAACCGAAATGCGTGCTCCTCCAAAAAGAAATCCCGGCGGCTGCCGCGCCGGGATTCCGTCCGGACCGCCTTAGATCACGTCATGGCGTAACCGTGATGGTTCCGACCATCCGCGAGTTGCTGTGATAGAGACAGCCGTAGAAATATGATCCCGGTTTCGTAAACTTCAGCATGAACTTTCCTCCGCCAAGGATCGTGCCGGAATTGACGATGCGCGTACCGTCGTACGTCGTGATTCCAGGCGGCGGGACGACATTGACGGCCGGATCGGGAGCAATGTTCGGCACTGTATGCTGGCCGGCCAGGGCGAAGGTGATCGTGTGCGGTTCATTGCTCGATTCGTTCACCCATGTCAGGACGGTACCGGCTTTGACCGTCAATCCGCCCTCGGCGGGAAGCTCGCCGAGCGCGCGAGTCGTGAGAAAGCGCAAGACCGTCGATTGGGTCGGCGGAGCATGCGAGAGGCCGGGAGAGATTCCGGCAGCAAGCGTCGTTCCGCCTGACTCGAACGGGAACAGCGCGACGGAACTTGCAGCAGCGTCGAGGTCTTGCCATTCGTCGACCTCGCCCGCATGGAGGTAGTAGGCTGCCGTATGAGGATACGGAGTTCCCGCCTTTTGCACGACGACGCGACTCTCCATTGCGGGTTCATGGAAGAGGCATAGAATGCGGTACACTCCCGCCTTCGTAAAATGCAGCGTGAAGGTCTGACCGCCGACGAGGATTCCGGAATTGACATACTTTGTGCCGTCGACCGTCGTGCCGCCGGCCGGGATTACATCGCTCGGATCCCCCGGCGAGGGTATCTTCTGTCCCGGCGGCACAAACGTAACCGTGTGCGCGTCGCCGCCGACACCGCTTGCGACGTTGTACGCTATCGTATCGCCCGCGTCGACCGTGATAGAATTCGGATAGTAGTCGAGATCCTGTTCCGCATAGGAATCGTGCGAAGCGCCGACCTGAACGTTCCAGTTTACTGCCGCCAGACCGGCGAGCCTTTGGACGCTCTGAGTCGCCTCTTGCGATCCTGACGTCGGAACGATCTGCTGTTGAGCTCCGCTGCCTGCACATGCGGACAGTGAAGCCATGCAAAACAGAGCAAACAGTTTTCGCATATAAGCTCACTCCTATCAGCACACCACCCGGCTGGCCTGATTGTACACCTAGACCCGGTGCGGGACACTCCTCTAGACTTTTCTTATGGGCGCGATCGCACGTGACGCGCGCAGACTCTCGTTCGGAACGCTGTTGCGCGAAATTCGACTCGAAGCCGGACTCTCACAGGAAGCACTGGCGGAGCGCGCGCGGATGAGCTCGGGGGGCATCAGTGTGCTCGAACGCGGTGCGCGCCGCGCGCCGCATCGCGACACGATCGCGTTGCTTGCGGATGCGCTCGAATTGACCGGACGGCAACGCGCCGATTTCGAGATCGCCGGTCGTGCTTCGGATAGTTCGCGCAGACGCAAGCCGCCCGGTACTACGCCAACCGCTCGTTTAGGAAATCTGCCGTTTGCACTGACGAGCTTCGTCGGCCGGCATCGCTCGAAATCGATGCTCGTCTCGCGGCTGTCGGAGCAGCGTCTCGTCACGTTGACCGGCGTAGGCGGTGTGGGGAAGACTCGTCTTTCGATCGAGGCCGCGCACGACGTCGCCGGTTCCTTTCCGGACGGCGTATGGTTTGTAGAGCTCGCGCCGGTTGCAGATTCCGACTTCGTCCCGCACCGCATTGCTGCAACGCTGAATGTAGGCGAACGCGAAAACGGCGACGCCTTCATCGCGCAACTGCGCGATAAACGGCTCTTGGTAATCCTCGATAACTGCGAACATGTACTCGATGCGTGTGCGACCTTTGCGAAAGCTTTGCTCGAACGTTGCCCCCACGTTCACGTTCTGGCGACGTCGCGCGAGGCGCTTCGCATCACCGGCGAACGAATCATCCGCGTCGATCCGCTGGGCGAAGCGTCTTCCGTCGAAATGTTCCTCGAGCGCCTGCGCGAGGCCGCCCCGGACTTCGACGTCATCTCGGACGACGAAAACGTGCGCGCAATATGCCGCGCGCTCGACGGCATCCCGCTTGCAATTGAGCTCGCTGCGGCACGTGTTCCTGCAATGTCCTTGAACGCAGTCGCAATGAACCTCGACCGCCGGCTCGCATTACTCCGTCGGGGAGACCGGGCCGCCGTTCCCCGCCAGCAAACGATGCGCGCGCTCATCGATTGGAGTTACGAGTTGCTTTCAGACGAAGAGCAGCGTGCATTTGACGAGCTATCCGTCTTTAGCGGCGGCTGCACGGTTCATACCGCGACAGCATTTGCTTTGGGAGGCTCAAACGAAGAATTCAACGTGCTCGAAGTCCTCACGTCACTCGTCGAGAAATCGCTTGCGATTGTTGACTTGGAGGTCGACGAATCGCGCTACGGACTTCTCGAGATTTCGCGCGAGTATGCACGCGAGAAATTGAAAAGCCGCGGCGCGCTCGAGTCAGCAGAGCGGCGGCACGCGGCCGTCTACTTCACGCTCGCGCAGCAGCTAGCGGACGAATGGGAAGTAACTCCGTCTCGCACCGGATACTTGCGAGCCGTAGTGGAACTCGAGAACTGGCTTGCCGCTATCGATTGGTCGCTCTTGAGAGGCGGCGATGTCGCCCTCGGACAACGGTTAGTTAGCGCCTTGCGACGCGTTTGGATCCTCTTCGCTCCCGGTGAGGGGAGCCGATTGTGCCGTATCGCGATGGAGCATGCCTCTACCGACACGCCGGACGAGGTGCTCGCCGATCTCACCTTCACCGAATCGCAAATTGCCTTCCATCAGTTCGAGCATCCCGCCGCATGTGCCGCAGCGCAAAAAGCATTGGACCTCTATCGCCAGGTCGGCAATCGTTTGGGCGCCGCGCACGCGCAGCGCATCATCGGGCTTACGTTGGTCCGGTTTGGAGACGTCACCGAAGGCGAAGCAATGCTCGTCGAAGCCCTTGCCGTAGCGCGTGAGTTCGGCGCGGATAGGTTAGCCGGACACCTCGAAGGTGCCATTGGAATGTCGCGTACCATAGCGGGCGATCTCGAGGGCGCAATCAAGCATTTCACGGCCGCACGCGCCATTTCGCTCGCAATGGGCGATGAACGCGAAGCATTGACGCATTCGCTCAACTTGGCCGAAGCGCTTCGAGACGCGGGCGACATCGAGGCAGCCTTGACGCTTTCGGAAGAGACGCTCCTGAGCGCGCGTAAACTCGACCACGTCTTTGCCGTGATCAACGCGCTTTCCGGAATGTCTGCTTACCTCATTGCATTGGATCGATTCGATGCCGCGCGCGCGTACGCGCTCGAAGCGCTCGAGGGTTCACGTAAGCCGCGCTTCGGCGTATTTTTACTCTGGATACTGCAGCATCTCTCGGCCGCGACTGCACTAAAAGCCCGGGCTTCCAACACGGTTGCGCGCGACGTCTACGAACGGACCGCTCGCGTGTTCGGCTACGTCGATGCAAATTTACCGTCTTCTCAGCAAAGCCGCGACTTCACGGAGAAGGTCGAATACGACCGAACGCTCGAGACGCTGAGGTTCGCACTGACCGAGGCCGAGCTTGCTCGCCTAATAATCGACGGTGCGGCGATGACCGAAGACGAAGCGATTGAGCAGGCCATCGGCGGTTGAAGCGCGCGCTGCAATCGTTCGAATAATCGTTCTAATGTTTCTGGGGCGGCACTCACCATTGCAGGACAATGGGCCCATCGCTCATTGCCTACAGGAAACACGGTCATGTCAAAGCCCCGGATCGCCCGGCCTGAGCCCGAGAGCTCGGAACTCGCTCGCTGCACGTCGCTTACGAAAACTCCACTCTTTCGCGTATTCGAGGGATGGGGGCCGCGCCTGGGATGATTCATTCGAAACACGGCGTCGCGGCGCGGGGAACACCGCGCGCCGCACTCGCTGACATCATCCTCGTCGCCGGGCTCCTTGCCGCGGCAATCGCGGCAGCAGTGCTCTACAAAAACCCTGCGTACTTCGCTCAACTCAGCAATATATCTCCGGTGTTGCTTCTTGCAATTGCCGTGCCTGCGGCGGTGACGAGCGTCTGCGCCGGCCAGGCATGGGTGCACCACCGGTTCGCATACAAGGAATTCGTGCAGCATAACGAAGTCGGCGGTTTCATTATCGCCGTGACGGGCTCGTTGTATGCCGTCGTACTGGGATTTCTAACCGTAGTTGCGTGGCAGCAGTACACCGATGCACGGCAACTCGTGGCGGCGGAATCGGCGGCCGCAGCCGATGCATGGCACGTTGCACTCGGGCTCCCCCCATTACGCCGTCATCGTGTGCGCGACGACGTGCTTGAGTACTCGAGGCTCATGGTTTCACAAGAGTGGCCCGCAATGAGCCGCGGCGATTCCAACCTTCAAAGCGCAATCGTAATTATGAACGCAATCGGGTCGACTGAAGACTTCACACCCGCCAATCTGCGCGAGTCGAATGCGCAGACCGCAACCTTAGCGCAACTTGGCGTAATGCACGACGACCGTCAGCGCCGGCTTGCGGATAACCGCTCGGGCGTAATGTCGTTTGAGTGGCTCGTGCTCATCATCGGAGCGGTGTGCGTTATCTGTTTCTGCTGGCTGTTCGGTCTGGCGAACGCACGCGTTCACCTCTTAATGACGTCGACCGTGACCATCATTATTACCGCTACTCTCGTTCTGCTCTTCGAATTACAGAATCCGTTCCGTTCGGGGCTCGGAATCGACGCAACGGATTGGAGCGCGGTGATCGATCACATCCACTTCATGCAAAGCGCACCGCAGTCCGACATGCGGATGTAGGTTAGGTTTCGTCGAAGAGTGAGAGCGCTTGCGGAATCGGCTCGGTTTCGGACGGTTGCGCGAGCGCTTCTTCCCACATCGTGCCGAATCGTTCGCGGAGAAGCTCTTCGAACATTTCGGCGTTGCGCGCGGCGCTGCCGCGAGCATGGTTGTTAAAGAACGCGTACGTTTCTCGAACTTGCGCGTCGATCTCGGCGACGCGATCCGTCCAGGGCACGAGCTCTTCTGACGTGTAGAGGTACTGATAGCGCGTTACGTTCGTTCCGTGCCACCACGTTTTAGCATTCCGTCCGTGAAACCGGACGTACCCGATCGGCCCCGTCGCATCCGACGAGGCGTGCGGCAACCCTTCGAGATGAGGCAAGTCGACGTTGCAGAGTGAGACATCGTTCTCACGCAACAACTGCTCCGTCTCATCGTTCTGCCACTCCGACGTCCGGAATTCTACGACAAGCGGTAGTGAGTCGAACGCTTCGATCGCGCGCAAAAGATAGTGCTCGTTCGTCGGCGTACGCTTGAACCCGTTGGGAAATTGCAGCAACACGCACGCCAGTTTCTTGCTCGTGTGAATCGGTGCGATCACCTCGCTCAGCAAGCGCGCGTCGTCGTGCACCGATGCCTTAGTATCCGGTGGATGAGTTACCGTTTGGGGAGCCTTGAAACTGAAGCGAAATTCCGTCGGGGTGCGTTTGTTCAGCGAGCCGATCGTATTCGTCGACGGGATCCCGTAGTAGCTCGAATCGATCTCGACCGCGGTGAAACGCGATCGATAATAGCGCAGCATCTCGGCCGGCTTCGTCGCGGGCGGGTAGAACGGCCCGACCCAATCCTTATATGAGTAGCCGCAGGTCCCCACATAAATCACAAGGCCCGGCATTTGCCGGGCCTCGTGGGACTTACTTCAAAGTAGCCTTTACTTCTTGGTGACCTTCTTCTTGCCGGCCACCGTACGTTTGGGACCCTTGCGGGTGCGGGCGTTGGTCTTCGTGCGCTGACCGCGGACCGGGAGGCCGCGGCGGTGACGGAGGCCGCGGTAGCAGCCGATGTCCATCAGGCGCTTGATGTTGCCCTGGACTTCACGGCGCAGATCGCCTTCTACGCGCAGCGCAAGCGTGTCGATTGCGTCGCGCAGACGCTTCTCGTCATCTTCCGTGAGGTCTTTGACGCGCGTATCGGGGCTGATGCCCGTGTGCTCGAGCATCTTCTTCGCGGTCGTCGGACCAATACCGTAAATATAGGTCAGACCGATTTCAATGCGCTTTTCGCGCGGCAGATCGATACCAGCAATACGGGCCATGATTATCCTTGCACCTGTTTATGTTTGGGATTGACGTCGCAGATCACGCGCACTTTGCCTTCGCGGCGAATCACCTTGCAAGCCTCACAAATTTTTTTAACGGACGGACGTACTTTCATCTTTTCTCCCAATCGTGGTCCCCACGATCGGGGCCCCTTTTATTCCTAACAGCACTCCGGGCTTCGCCCTGCGCGCCCCGTCGGGCAAAGCCCGCCGGGTCCCCTTTGCACTGTTTTTATTACTTATACCGGTATGTAATTCTGCCGTGTGATAAATCATACGGCGAGAGCTCGACCAGCACGCGGTCCCCGGGGAGAATACGGATGTAGTTCATCCGGATTTTGCCCGAGACGTGGGCCAGCACTCGATGGCCGTTGGCGAGTTCGACGCGGAACATTGCGTTCGGCAGCGGCTCGACAATCGTCCCTTCAACCTCGATCGCCTCTTCCTTGGGCGTCGCGGTCTTTGCAGCTTTGTCCGAGTCCTT
>JAFANA010000119.1 GCA_019232905.1 Vulcanimicrobiota bacterium | reverse complement strand
GATACGCGTATCGCGGCGGCGTGTCTTACGCTTCTCAGCAGTTTCACGCGCGACGCGTTCGTCGCTGACGACCGTCAACGTATCGCCGGCCGACGGAACGTCTTGCAAACCCATGACCTCGACCGGAATCGAGGGGCCGGCCTTCTTCACTTGCTTGCCCTTGTCGTCGATCAGCGCGCGGACTTTACCGAACGTTCCGCCCACGACGACGATGTCGCCGACGCGCAGCGTTCCGTTTTGCACGAGCACCGTTGCAACCGCACCGCGACCACGCGAAAGTTGCGATTCGATGACGACGCCGGTCGCGCGGCGATTCTTGTTCGCCTTGAGCTCCTTGATGTCGGCTTCAAGCAGCACCGTATCGAGCAGACTGTCGATACCGTCGCCGGTTCTCGCGGAGACCGGCGCCATTTCGATCGTGCCGCCCCAGTCGACCGGCTGCAAACCGTTATCGGAAAGCTGTTGCTTCACGCGATCCGGTTGCGCGTCAGCCTTATCCATCTTGTTGATGGCGACGACGATCGGAACGCCCGCGGCTTTGACGTGCGCGATCGCTTCTTTGGTCTGCGGCATGACGCCGTCGTCCGCTGCAACCACGAGAATTGCAACGTCGGTGACCTTCGCGCCACGCGCACGCATCGCGGTGAACGCTTCGTGACCCGGCGTATCGATGAACGTGATCTTGCGATCGTTCCGCTCGACGGTGTATGCACCGATCTTCTGCGTGATACCGCCCGCTTCGCCCGCGGCAACGTTCGCGCTGCGAATCTTATCGAGCAGCGACGTCTTACCGTGGTCGACGTGACCGAGAACCGTGACAACCGGCGGACGCGCCGTCATCATTTCGGGTTTGTCTTCTTCTTGCTCGACCGTGACTTCTTCGCCGGCTTCTTTGACGACGGCGTTGAAACCAAACTTCTTCGCTACGTTGATCGCAACGTCGCTCGGAATGTTCTGATTGATCGTCGCCATCGTACCGGTTTTAATCAGCTCGGTGATGACGTCTTTGACCGGAACGATCATCGACGTTGCAAGTTCTTGCACCGTGAGAAGGTCGGGAATCTCGATCGTCTCGAGCTGACGCGGCGGCGCAGCGGCAGCGTGATCCCCGCCTTTCTTCTTGCGCTGGCGCTCTTTTTCGAGCAGCAGTTCTTTTTCGCGATCTTTTTTCGCCGCAGCCTTATCTTCATGGCTACGCGGACGGTCGCCGGGGCGCCCGCCTGTTGACGGCGCCGGCGCGTCCGTCGCGCTCGTCGGCGGCATGCCTGGGCGCGGCCCCATCGGGCGAGGACCGCCGGGACCCATCGGCCGGAACGGGCCATTGCCCGCGGGACGGCGTTGTCCCGGAGGCGTCAGCGGACCGTTGCCGCGTTGCTGGCCGGGCTGGACAGGACCCTTTCCACCTTGGCCGGGCATCGCCTGACCCGGACGCGGAGCAACACCGGGGCGGCCCGGCATACCCGTCGAGGGCCCAGGTGACGCGGAGGCGGTCGTTGTCGGCGGCGGCGGACGGCGCTGAATCGAGGATTGCCCGTGCGGGACGGGCTTCAGGCGGGGGATCGGCGCTTCGGGAGTGGCCGGCTTCGGCGCAGGACGCGGCGGTGCCGGAGGACGTTGTTGCTGTGCCGGCGCAGAACGCGGCACGTCGCCATCAGGGCGGGACGGGGCGGCGGCTGCCGGCGCTTGCGGTGGCGCCGAGGGCGCCTGAGGCATCTGGAGCGGCGGGGGCGGAGGTGCAGCGGAAACCACCGGCGGCGCTGCGGGACGCGTGGCCGGTTTCGGCGGCGCCGCTGGGCGCGTGGACGTCGGTGACACCGGTTTTAGGCGGGGAACGGGAGGTTCGGCCGGGGCAGCCGGCTTGGCCGCCGCGGGCGGCTCAGCAGCGCCGGCACCGTCCGCAGGCGCCTTCGGCGTTGCAGGAGGCGCGGCGGCAGCCGCAGCTGCTCCGTCCTTCTTCGGCGCCGGTTTGGCGCCAGGTGCGGGCTTGAGGACACTGCGAACCAGATCTGCGATCTGATCCGGGACCACGCTCAGCTGATTTTTCGCCTCAAAGACGCCGCCAAGCCGGTCGTTGAAGAGGGCGATGAGTTCTTTCGATGTGAGCCCGACCTCTTTGGCGAGCTCGAATATGCGTACCTTACCGGTCGAAGTTGCCATTATTCCCCAAAGTGGTCCCCACTTTGGGGGCCCCACCAGTTTGAGAGCACTTCGCAGCCTTCGGCTGCTGCGCGCCCCCGCGTTTATCAACGCGGGTCCCCCAAACGGGTGTGAGCCGTTTTGGGTCCCGCTAAGTCGTCACAGAGCTGCCCTCTTAGAGAGCATTATCGTTACCGAACATCGTTATCCATCGTTTATTCCGAACTACTTATTAAACCATATTCTTCCGCTACGGATGCAAGCCCCGGGAAGCGGCGATTCTTCGCGACAAGCTTCACACATGCGGCCGAGCAGAGGTATGCTCCTCTGCCCGGCTGCCGTGCTTTAGCCGTTTGATCGCGCGTCCAACCCTGGCCGGTCCGCACGAATCGAGTCATCTCACGCTGCGGATGCGTTTGACGGCAACCGACGCACGTGCGAACCGGGTACTCCCCACCGCGCTTCGCGCGCTGGGGACCCCGTTTGTCTGAAAGGTGCTCCGACTGCGTCTGCGCACCCCCCACTGTCGTGGGTCCCCCCTTACTCGCCACCGCCCAATCGTTCGCGACGGAACTCTTCCAGTTTGCGAATGAGCTCCTCGTCGACGCCCGCTGCCGCAGGCGCCTCGACTGCTTCTTGTTCTTCTTCTTCGACTTCCGCGGCTTGTGCGACCGGCGCCTCTTCCACGCCCGTGCGTTCCGCGCGCTCCGCGAGGTAACGCTCACGCGCTTCATCGGCTTCGGTTTCGCTCGCAATGTCGAGACGCCAACCCGTCAGACGCGCCGCGAGACGCACGTTTTGACCGTCGCGTCCGATTGCAAGCGAGAGTTGATAGTCGGGAACCACGACGAGCGCAACACCGTCGTCTTCGAAGAGTTCGACGTTGATGACTTTCGCCGGCGCGAGCGCGTTCATAATGAACGCTTGCGGATCGGCGTCATAGCGAATGACGTCGATCTTCTCGCCGCGCAGATTGTCGGACACGTTCGCGATGCGGCTCGATTTCGGCCCGAGGCACGCGCCGATCGGATCGACTTCCTGGCGCAGCGAACGCACTGCCACTTTCGAACGGTTTCCGGCCTCCCGGGCGATCGCCATGATTTCCACGACGCCGTCGGCAATTTCAGGCACTTCGAGCTCGAGCAGACGCTGCACGAGACCTTCGGCCGAACGTGACAGCACGACCTGCGGACCCTTCGGGGATTTGCGCACGTCGAGCACGTAGGCGCGAATAAAATCGTTGATGCGGAACGCTTCACCCGGCACTTGTTCGGAAAGCGGGAGAATCGCTTCGTCGCGCCCTTCGAGCAGCACGTACATGTTGCGCTGTTCGTACCGCTGAACCGATCCGGTGACGAGATCGTTCAGCTTGCGCGCGTACTTGTTGTACACCGTGTCGCGCTCCGCCTCACGAATACGCTGAACGATGACCTGCTTCGCCGTTTGCGCGGCGATGCGGCCGAACTCTTTCGGCGTCACTTCTTCATCGAAGAAATCGCCGGGCTGATACGGGCCGCCCGCTTTTTTCGCTTCGATTTCGAGCTTCGGATCTTCGACCGTTTCCACGACGGTACGGCGATGGAAGACGCGGTATTCGCCGGTCTGCCGATCCACCATCACGATCGCGTTGGCTTCGCTGCCGTAGTGCCGCTTGTACGCGGTCAAGAGCGCAGCTTCGAGCGCCTCAAGCAACATCTCGAACGGAATGTTCCGTTCTTTCGAGATGAACTGCAGGACGTCGAGTAATTTTTCGTCAGCTACCGGTTCTGCCATGTGTCTTCCGTTCACGTTTGTCGCGAGTAAGGTCGGCGCGTGGATCGTATTCCAAGTTCGCCGATTTGATCGTCGCAATCGGGAGCGGCAGTTCGCCGTTCTCGGTAGCGAGAATCACGGTTTCGCCTCGCAGCCCGACGAGCGTGCCGCGATGCGTTTTGCCGCCGTTGATCATCAGCGACGTCACGATGCGCGCGCGTTTTCCCGCGAAGCGCTCGTAATCGTGCGGACGCACGAGCGGCCGTTCGAGACCGGCCGACTCGACTTCGAGCGAGTACGGATCCTCGAACGCATCGAGCGCGTCGTTGATGCGCGATGCGATCTGCTCGCACGTCGCCAAATCAACGCCGCCCTCTTTGTCGATCGTTACGCTGAACGTCGTCATGCCGCGGCGCGAATGCGCCGAATGCGTGACGATCTCGACTCCGGCAAACGTGCCGTCGTGAGCGATCGCGTCCAACGTTTGTTCGAACTTGTCGGTCAACGCAGACACGCGACTGCCCCCTTTACAACAACGAAGCGCGGGACGTGCCCACGCTCATACGATCAACCATGGTTAAGAATACCCAAAACGAGAAGGGCCCGCAACCCCGCCGCGCAGCGGGCCCTCTCTGGTCAGGGAAACCTGCGACTTACGTCGCTCCCAAAGCTCACCGACACAACTTGGCGACAAATGACGACGGGCCGCCATCCTACGTGGATCGCGGCCCCTCGTCTTTTATTGTTTATTACGTGCGAACCTAACGCGCTACCGGTGAACGTCCGGCTCCGTAGAGGTGATCAGCAGCACCCATCTTTGCGCGTGCTTCGCCGGCTAAATAGCCCGGTGGATCTTGCGGTTCCAACCGCACCTCCTCTTTCGGATTCCGTACTTAGGAATCCATGAGCGGGATTCGCATTTCGCGAATCCGTCGCGTCCCTCAGCAGCGTCGCTGCCTCTCGGTCCGCGTTCACTTCTCAATACCTTCTATGTAGGTACACTTTGATTCTAATCAGCGAAAAGTCGCACTTCAAGCGGGAGTCTGCAAAAATTACGGCGACGGTGCGGGCGAGGGAGCGAAGGGCACCAGATAGCGTTCGTTGCAAACAGCGGACGCATTTGCTTCGACGATCGGCGGTAACGTGCCGGTGTGTTTTGCGCCGATCGACGTCGACACTTGCACGCCGCCGGGGATTGGATTCGTCGCTGTCCCGATTTGGCGTTGCGCACCCGCGCCCGCTGCAGCGGGATAGCGGACCATCCATCCATCGCACATCGTGATCATGCCGACGTGCCGAACGTTTGTAACCCACATTTTGATGTGTTCGTCGCCACTCGGTTGTTCGTACATGAATTTCGTCATTGCGATCACTTCCGGCGGCGGTGTCGGTTCCATCGTTCCATTGAGCGTTAGCGCCGGATGATACGAACCTTCCGTCGGAGTAACCGGACCGTGCGGAAGCATTGCGCGTAATTTTGCGTTGATATCGGGCGGTCCGGACGACGGCTTCGGCGCAGCGGTTTTCTCGACTCGCGCGGGCGTCGGCGTAGGTGCGACGGCAACGGGACGCTCGGGTCCCGCTTTTTGCGTTCCGGCGTTACCCGGACGCGGTCCGGGAGAGACGACGCCTTTCGGCCCGGGTGACGGTGCGGTTCCCTTTGCCTGCGCGACGGCCGCAGCTTTCGTGGGGCTGGGACTTGGAACGCCGGGTTTCGCAGCCGGTGAACTGCTTACGCTGGGTGCGGGCGCGGGCGGTGTCGGAGCCGCGGATGCCTTCGCCGCGACGGCGACGACCGACGGGGCGGGGCTCGGCGAAGCCGGTGCCGGCGTTTGCGGCTTTGCGGTCGGCGCTACGGTGGCGACCGGTTTCGGCGTCGGCTTCGCGGTCGGTGCAGCCGTCGGGATCGGCGTTGGTGCCGCCGTCGGAGGTATCGTTACGGTGACTGCTACCGCTGCGGCTGTAGGTGCGGACGAAGGGACTGCCGGCAGTTGATTTTGCGGCTGTGGTTCGAAGACGGCTTGCGTCGGTTGCACGTTCGGTTGTGGTGTCGCTTGCGGAAGCGGTGTCGGATTCGGCGGCGCGGTCGGTGCGAACTTCGCAAGCTCGTGACGCGCAGGCGGCTGTGGTTGATGTGCCGGTTGCGCGGCACGCGCATGCTGAACCGGTGCGATCCGCGGCGCATGTGGAACGGGCGCAGCGGGTCGCGTTTGCACAGGCGCTTGCGCGACAACCGGTGCACGCTTCTCGACCGTTACGATCGAACCGCCGATCTGACTTTCGCTCGCGCCTTCCTCTGACGTATTCGCGACGACGCTAAATAAGAGCAGTGCGAGAAGCGCGTGAAAGAGAAGCGAAGCGAGATAACTTCCCGCAAGCCGCTCACGATATCGCCGGTCCTTCGGATCGCGATGCAAACGCATGCAACGCGCTTAATGCGCTTAACGATGCGCAGGAGCCTGCCTCTGTCGGCGCGCACCGGGGAAGACGATCATGGAAAACGTCCTGCAGAAACGCACGAAGATCGTTGCAACGATCGGCCCCGCATCCCGTGAACCCGCCGTGATGCGCTCGCTTTTTATTAGCGGCGCGAACGTACTGCGCTTGAACTTCTCGCACGGCACGCCGGCCGAACACGCTGAAGTTATCGCAAACGCGCGGAAGATCTCCGATGAACTCGGCATTCACACCGCGGTTCTCCAGGATCTTCCCGGCCCGAAAGTACGCACGGGAAAACTCGCCGACGGTCTGGCGTCCGTAACCCTGGAACGCGGCCAGCACTTTGTGTTGACGACCGACGACGTTCCGGGGACGAACGAGCGCATTAGCGTGCAGTACAAAGACCTGCCTCTCGATGTCTCAGTCGGAAACCGGATCTATCTTCAGGACGGTCAGATCACGCTTCGCATCATCGGCAAGACCACGACGGATATACAAACAACCGTCGAGTTCGGCGGCGATCTGCGCTCGCAGCAAGGGATCAATTATCCCGACGGCTCGCTGAATATCACCTCGGTCACCGAACGTGATTTCGAGTTTCTCGCCTTCGGTTTGGAACAAGGCGTGGATTACGTGGCGGTCTCGTTCGTGCGAACGGCCGAAGACATCAATCGCGTCAAAGCCTTCATGAACGAGCGCGGGCGCAGCGTTCCGGTGCTCGCCAAGATCGAGAAACACGAAGCGCTCGAAGATCTCGACAACATCATCGACGCCGCCGACGGCATCATGGTAGCGCGCGGCGACCTCGGTATTGAAATCCCGCTCGAGCAAGTTCCGCTCGTGCAAAAAGCGATCATTGCGAAATGCAATCGCGCGAGTAAACCGGTGATCACCGCGACGCAAATGCTCGAGTCGATGACGTTCAGCTCGAAGCCGACGCGCGCGGAAGTGACCGACGTTGCAAATGCGATTCTCGACGGCACCGATGCGGTGATGCTTTCCGGCGAAACGGCGCGCGGCCAATATCCGACCGAGGCGGTTCGCACGATGGCCGAGATCGCGCGCGAAGTCGAGAAGAATTATCCGCACGCAATGCTGCGCGACCGCCGGCTCGCGGGGGTAAGTCCGACGATCGCAACCTCAATCGCCGAAGCGGCGACGCGCGCAAGCGACGAACTGTTCATTCCCTTTATCGTTACCGGCACGACGACCGGGAACACCGCGCATCATATCGCAGCGTTCCGTCCGCGCGCACGAATCATCGCGCTTACGCCTACGCCCGAGGTTGCGCGCCGGTTATCGCTGTTATGGGGCGTCGAGTCGCTATTGATCGACCGGTATTCGTCAATCGACGTGCTGCTCTATATGACGGAGCAACGCATGACGCAAGCGGGACTAGTGCGTCCGAAGGACCTCATCGCGTTCACTACCGGTATGCCCGTAGGTGCCGGTGGCACGAATCTCTTGAAGATACACGAGATATCGTGATTCCGCGTCACGCGCGAGGCTGCGAATCAGACGACGCAGCGTAAGGCGTGCGATGTGACGTCCGGCCATTCGGTCGAACAGTCGTCCGACGCCGCCGGCCGGCGGATCGTAGCATCCGGTAATACGCACGTTGACATCGCGAAAGTGCGGCCGCACGGTCAGCGTACCTGAGAACGACGGAAAGGTCCGGTGTTCCGGGTTCCAATAAATCGTGAGTGCTTCATGCCGACGGCATTCGTCGGTGAGGTCGTCGACGATCGCCCAGCCGACGTGGACGCGTTCGCGCACGCCGCGCATCGGTGAGACTATGATGTCGTGCCGGTTGCGAAGCGCTCGCTCGAGTATTTCGATTGCACAAGAAAACGGGCACCGGACCAGCGCCGATGCGTGGATTACGTTTGCGGTCATGAATTTGAATTTTACGCCGTGCTGAGGAAGAGACGATGAACGGATTAGCGCAAAAATTGCAGCGGTGAGGCGGCCTCGTCGAGTCGGAGCTGATCCATCGTGCATTGCCGCGGCGCTTTGTCAGGGCGAAAGCGAAGTAACCTTGTGCCGTGGCGGAAACGATTGCCCGTCACGTGATCGTACTGCACTTCGACGACGAGCTTCGGATCGAGCGGGAACCAGGGTTCTTCGCTTTGCCGCCAACGGCTTGGTCCGCCCGGCGAAGCACCGGTGAAACCGGGAGGTTTCTCCAACTCGCGAAGCTGCTTCAGCAATGGGCTGCGTTCGCGGGTTTTGAATCCGGATGTGAAGCCCACGTGATTGAGCTTCCCTTGCTTGTCGTAGAGCCCGAGCAAGAGCGAACCGACGCCGCTCTTATCCTTATTCAACCGGTAGCCCCCGACGACGCAATCAGCCGTTCGCAAATTCTTGATCTTGACCGCGGCGCCGCGAGTGCCGCTTGCATACGGTAGGTCCCGGCGTTTCGCTATTACGCCGTCGAGCGCGTTTCCGACATGTGCGAACCATTTGTCGACAACCGCGCGATCGTACGTTGCCGGCGAAAGCACGGGATCGTTGCCGGTAAAGTATTTTTTTGCGAACGCCTCCAGCGCTTCACGCCGCACATCGAGCGTTTGGCCCGTGAGATCGTTGCCGCGATCATCGACGAGAAGATCGAAGACGATGAGTCGCGCCGGCGTTTCCTTCGCAAGGCGCGCGATGCGTGTCTCGGCCGGATGAATGCGCTGCAGCAGTGCATCGAACGAAAGCTCATCGCCGAGCTGCACCATCAACTCGCCGTCGAGGACGAACTTCTGAGCGCGAAGTGCGCGCAGCCGCTCGACGACCTCCGGAAAGTATCGTGCGAGCGGCTGACCGGATTTCGACTGTATTTCGATCTCGTGGCCGTCGCGAAAAGCCAGCGCTCGAAATCCGTCCCATTTCGGTTCGTACTCCCATTGCTCGCCGTCGGGAATGCGCTCCACCTGCGTCATCTCCATCGGCTCGTACGGCGGTACGATCGGCAGATTCATCGTCTATTGATTATTGACACCCGTTGCCACTCGTTACCAGCACGTAACCGTCTTCTGAATTGATCGACAGCGGACTGCTGAGCGGGCGTCCAAAGACGTCGCTATACGTGTGATTGCCCGGCAGATTGAACGATTGCGCGGAAGACGCTCCGACGTTCGCAACGACGAGACCACTGGCAAAGCGTCGAGCATAGATCGATCCGCCGCCGTTCTGCGCCGCCGTACACGGCGGTCCGAGGACGGTTTGATACGCTTGGAAATAATCTTCTGCTCCATAACCGTATCCCGCCGCGACCTTTCCGATCTGATAGAGATCGAGATTGCCTTCGTTCGTCAACGCGTACGTCGCCATACCATATTCTACATGATTGCTTGCCGGCGAGAGTCCGTCACTCGTCCATCGATCGATGTCGACCACGGCCTTACCGCGCAACTGCACGGCTTCCATGTAGTTGTAGGCATTCGTGTACACGCCGGGGGTCGTCAATTGGCTCGTCCCGTAGTCCGAGAAACCGCCTTCGTCGAGCATGACGTCCGCGTTCGACATGACGGTTTGCTCGTTCCCATTATTGGGATTTCCCGGCGGATGGTTCACGGCGAGCGTCATCCCGGCGTTGTGGGCTTGCTGGTACGCGTACGCAACCCATGTCAACACGTCCGACGTCCATCTGGGATCGTTCTTTCCGCTGTAGATGATGTTGGCGGAGCCGTCGCTATTGCGAGTGCCGCATGCATATTCGCTCGTGTTTTCGGTTTGCCCGAGCTCGGGATTACCGCCGACCATGAAATTCTGGAAGATCACCTGATCCAGCGCAATCGTCGTGTAGCCGTTCACCTGCGCAAAGTGAATCAGACCGTAATTGGGATCCGACAGCTGATACTGCTGCACGGCGGGGTTCTCGAAGTTGAGCGGCACGTCTTGGAAACCGTCGCCCGGCGTGTACGCATAGTCGCTCGTCATTTGTCCGGACGAGTTGCACGCGTAAAGAATCCAATCGGGATGATTCGCCTGGAACCACGCGAGGTTGTGTCCCGAAGTGATGACGTTATCTTCTTCGATGATGTAATACCGCGAGGCGAGAATCGAGCCGTTTCCTTGCCGCCAGGCTCCCGGACCCGGTCCGCCCGGATCGCCCGCCGCCTGATCAAACGATCCCCACAGGAAATTGTACCGGCCGGCATCGCTTGTCGCTTGTGAAGCCGGAATGTTCGTGCGATCGGAAGGATAGTAATCGAAAATCTGCGCGAGCCCGAACTTTCCGTACGTACTCCCGATGCGCGATACCGGATCGGGCGGATAGTACGTCTGTGTTGGTGTTGGTGTCGGTGCCGTCGTCGGCGTCGGAGTGGGCTTTATCGTCGGCGTCGGCGTCGGCTTTATCGTCGGTGACGATGTGGGCGTTGCCGTAGGTGACGACGTGGGCGATGTCGTCGGCGAGGTCGACGGTTTCGTCGTCGGTGACGAACTGGGACTCGTCGTCGGTCCAGTCGACGGTTTCGTCGTCGGCTTCGCCGTAGGCGAGCCGGTCGGTGTTGAAACCGGCGGAGTTGCGGAACTCTGCGGCGCGGGCGGCAGCTGACCGCCGCCGCCTCCTCCGCCTCCGCCTCCGCAAGCGGCGAGCGAAAGCGCAATGAAAGCGAATACCGCAGGCAGACGCGACTTCATAGTTGCACAACTCCGAAAATTGCAAAAATATTCGAAGCCAGCGTACCAATTCCGAACGTTCCCTTAGACTGCTGAAAAGGGAGCGCACATAGGGTAAAACTTCCTAATGCACCAGGGTTTGAAACGCGTGTTTGCTCGATCTACATGCGACTAATCTGCGCTGTGGAGTAGCGCACGATGTTCGACGGGAGCGGCACGTAGTGCAACGCGCCGGCGATCGGCTGCGCTTCGCCGACCAGCCAAAGGAGCATCTCCTTGGTAGCCTTCGCGCGGGCCTTATCGGCGGGACTTTGATACACCATCGCCCATGAGAAAGCGGAAATCGGCCATGCATCGGGAGCGCCGGTGTCGACAATCGAGAAATCGTTCGGGCTGATCGCCGGACGCGTTTCGGCTGCAACCTCAATGCCGTGAGGCGTGCATGTTAGCCACGTTCCCGCGCGATTTTGCAAGGTAACTTGCGAAAGGTTGTTGGTAAGGGCATATGTCAGCTCGACGTATCCGATTGCGCCGACGGTGCGGCCGACAGCCTGAGCCACGCCGTCGTTTCCGGTACCGGCAACTGCGTTCGCCGTGGGCCAATGCACGCTTTTTGCGGCACCCACTCTCGTTTTCCAGGCCGGTGACACGTGCGAAAGAAAATCGGTGAAGTGATAGGTCGTACCGGAACCGTCCGCCCGGTGTACGACGACAATTGGAAGATTCGGCAGCGGCACCGGCGTGTCGAGATTCAGCGCCGCGATTTTCGGATCGTTCCAGTTCGTGATCTTTCCGAGATAGATATCGGCGAGCACCGCACGGCTGAGTTTGATTCCCGGACGTAATGACGTGAGATTGTACGTGATCGCAACACCGCCGAGCGTCGTCGGAAATTCGATGACGCGGCCGCCGCCCGACTCCGCGCGTTTGAGTTCGTCGTCGTTCATCGGCACATCCGACGCACCGAAATCAACGGATTTGGATGTAAATGAGGCGATGCCGTTCGCACTTCCGACAGCTTGATATGCGATCGTGACGTCGGGATGTTTGGCGCTATATTCCGAAAAAGCTTTGGAGTAGAACGGATATGGAAACGTCGCGCCTGCGCCGGTGATCTGCAGCGCGAGAACGGCAACCGCAAGCGTCTTCATGCCGAGCGCTCGGCGACGAGATACGCGAACTCCTGCTGCTCTGCGTCGCGGATAACCAAACTTATGATTCGTTAAATCTCCGGTAATGTGAAGCGTCCGCGTTTGGCGGAAAGTGGTTTCCACAAATCGCCCACGCGTTCGATACGCTCCAGCATATTGTCTATCCGGAATTCCTCGATTTCGATGCCCGCTTCGACTTCGTCCCACGTGACGGGCGCGGAAACCGTGGCAAGCGGGGTCGGACGCACGGAATACACGGAAGCAAGCGTTGCGCCCCACCGGTTCTGGTTGTAATCGACGAGCACGCGCCCTGGTGGCCGCTTTTCTTTGCGATATTCCGACGTCATCAATGCGGGCTCGTGCCGGGCGAGCGCAACGGAAAATTCCTTGGCGAACCGCCACACGTCTTTCTGCACCGGTCCGCGGACGATCGGCACGTAGACGTGTATGCCTTTCGAACCGGACGTTTTCGCATAACTCGTCAATCCGAGCGCAGCGAGACCGTCGCGAACGAGCAATGCCGTTTCACGAACGCGATCGAACGGCGCACTTCCCGGGTCGAGATCGAAATGGAGATAGTCGGGGCGATTCACGTCATCGCACGTCGCGTACCACTGATTGAGATCGATGCATCCAAGATTGACGATCCAGAGCAATGCCGCAAGATCGTTCGCCATCGGAAAGTCGATGACGTTGCCCGATGAATGTTCGATGCGACAAGTTTCCAGCCAATCAGGATGCGGCGACGGTGTGCGCTTCATGAAGAAAAAGTCGCCTTCGGCACCGTTCGGGTACCGCTTCATCACCATCGCTCGTCCGGTTACGTGCGGCAGCAGATATGGCGAAATGTCGGCATAGTATTGAAGAAGATCGCCCTTCGTCGCGCCCGTCTTCGGGAAAAACGTTTTCTTGAGATTCGTCAGCGCAACGTCTTTGCCGCCGGCACGTACCGTCGCGGCCTCGCCGTTGCGCGGGATCTTCATTTTGCCGCTTTCATCAACGTTCGGGCGTGTTCGAGTGCGACCGCATGCGACTCACCTGAAAGCATTCGCGCAAGTTCGGCGGCGCGCTCTTCTTCGCCCACCACTTCGAGGACGGAAATCGTCGTTGCGCCGCGCCGTTCGTGCTTTTCAAGCGTGTAGTGGCGGTTCGCCCAGGTTGCAAGTTGCGCGAGGTGCGTAACGCACATCACTTGTCCGTCTTCGGCGAGCCGCCCTAGGCGCGCGCCAACCGCTGTCGCCGTGGCTCCGCCGATACCGGCATCGATTTCGTCAAATACGAGAGCCACGCGCTCGCGCGTTGACGCCAACGCAACGACGAGCGCAAGCAGCACGCGCGATAGTTCGCCGCCCGATGCAACGCGTGTCAACGCGCGCAACGCTTCACCGGCGTTGGCCGCGAATGTGAATTCGATGCCTTCCGCACCGTCGGCGCCGATGCGTTCGAGCGGCAACACCGCAACGTCGAAGCGGGCCGAAGCAAGGGCGAGGTCTTTCAACTCGGTCATCACAGCCGCGCACAACCGCTTCGCCGACGCGGCCCGCAGCTTCGACAGTTTCGCAGCAGCCGCCTGGAGACCGGCCTGCGCCTGTGTCACCGCGCGCGTAAGCTCGGCCGTTCGCGCGTCTTTGCCTTCGAAATCCGAAACGACGCGGCGCGATTCTTCCGCATGGGTCAGTAGCGCCTCGATCGTGGAACCGTACTTCCGCTTCGCGCGGTCGATCGCGTCCAACCGCGCGTTGATTGCCTCGAGCTCGCCGGGTTCGAATTCGGTCGTATCGAGCTCGCGCGCGATGCTCGTCGCGAGATCGTTGACCTCGCTCTGCAGCGCCGTTGCTTGCGCATGCATCTCTGCAAGCGCACCGCTCATCTCGGAGATGCCATGCAGCGCCGCGGCGGCTGCTCCGAGCGATGACCCGGCACCCGCATCGTCCGACGCAAGCGCCTCATGCGCCGCGCGCAGTGACGATGCGATACGTTCGACGTTGTCGAGAAAACGGCGCCTTTCCGTGAGGCGTTCGTCCTCGCCGGCAATGAGCGCTAACCCATCCAATTCTTCGAGCGCGTATTTCGCGTCGTCATACCGCTGCTGCGCGCGACGCTCATCGCCCGTCAACCGGTCGAGTTCGCGCGTTGCCTCGACGAGCGTATCATACGCCGCACGAACCGCTGCACGCGCCGACTCCACGTCTTCGCCCCCGAAACGGTCGACGAGTTCGAGGTGATATGCGGGCGATAGCAAACGCTGCGCTTCGTGCTGGCCGACAATCTCGGCAACGAGCGGCGCGATCTCACGCACGTAACTCGCCGTCGATGCGCGCCCGTTGACGCGCACGCTCGACTTTCCGTTTTCACTGACCTCGCGCACGATCGTCGCCTCTTCACCCGGATCGACTTCGAATCCATCGTCCGTCATACGCTCGCGCAACGCATCATCGGGCTCGAACGCGAGCGTAACCACGGCGCGGGCGGCGCCGCGGCGCACGATGTCCGCACTTGCCCGCGCACCCATCGCGCACGCTAGCGCCCCCAAAATCATCGTCTTTCCGGAACCTGTCTCGCCGGTGAAGATCGTCGCGCCATCCGAAAACTCAATCTCGGCCGCCTCGATCAACCCGTAGTCCTTAATCTCTAACCGTCGTATCATCGCCGCGAGCGTATCATTACCGCTGTGGAGCTTTAATAGAAACACCCCATCGCATTTTTTCTTCCAAGCGTTCGAAGAAACGCAGCGGCGAAAGGCGCGCGAATCGCACGCGTTTGGGATGTTTCTTTACGGCGACGACCGTGTCCGGGCCGATTTCAGCGAGCACGTCGCCGTCGCACTCCAGGTGTGCGTGCGCGACTTCAGAGTCGCAACTGATCTCGATATTTGCCGCCGCAGGTACGATCAGCGGGCGTGAAAAGAGCGTGTGCGGTAAGAGCGGCACGATGCCGAACGCATCGACCCGCGGCGAAATAATCGAGCCGCCGGCCGAGAGGAAATACGCGGTCGAACCGGTCGGCGTTGCAATGCAAATGCCGTCGGCGGGAATGTCCGCGATGTGCTCGCGGTCGAGGCTGAGACCAAACGGCACGATCCGGGAAACGTCGCCCTTTCGCACGACGACGTCGTTGAGCGCGAAATAGGAATGACCGCCGTACTCCGCCAGCAACGCGATCCGCTCGTCGATGACGAGACCACGATCGATCAGCTCGGGCAATTTCGCGATGCGCGGATCGCCGTAATCCAGCTCGGTCAAGAATCCAAGCCTGCCCGTGTTGATGCCGAGCAACGGACAGTCACATTCGGTCGCGACGCGCGCCGCGCGCAACAGCGTACCGTCGCCGCCGATCGTAATGAAGAGCGACGCTTCACCTGCAGCGTTCGTCGTGGCCAGCTCTTGAATCGACGGGTGGCCCTTCCACGACGCGATCTCGTATCCGCTCGCGACGAACGACTCTGCGACCGACCGCGCAAGCATCCGCGCCGTCTCACGCGTCGCATCGACGTAGAGCGTAACCAGCTTGCGTTCCAACGCCAATTTCATTGCGTTGCGCCTTCGCCGACGACCTCATCTATCCGCTTATCTTCCACCGGCCCGCCCTCGACTCGAAAATCTCCGAGGAACTCGCGGTTCCCCGCCGGCCCGAGCAGCGGTGATCCCGTCAAGGCGACCATCGCAAGGCCAAGCTCCGCGGCCGCATCGCGGACTTCGCGCAACACCTCCCGGTGCACGGCCGGATCGCGTACGACGCCGCCACTCCCCAACCGTTCGCGTCCCGCCTCGAACTGCGGTTTGATCAGGGCAACGACACGTCCGTGTGGACGTAAAAACGCGCGCGCTCGCGCCAGGATCGTACGTAGAGAAATAAACGACGTGTCGATGACGATTGCGTCGAAGCCGCCGGGGTACGCGTCATCAGGCAAGGTGCGAAAGTTTGTGCGTTCGACGACCGTTACGCGCGGATCGTTCCGTAACTTCCAGTCGAGTTGGCCGTAGCCGACGTCGACGGCGGTCACATGCGCTGCGCCGCGTTGCAGCACGCAATCAGTGAACCCGCCGGTGGAAGCGCCGATGTCGAGTACGTCGAGCCCGCGCACGTCGAACGCAAATGCATCGAGCGCGTGGTCGAGCTTTTCTCCGCCGCGGCTCACGAACGGGCGCGGCCTCTCGACATCGATCGTCGCGTCGTCGCGAACGCTTTGGCCGGCTTTGGTTGCCGGCACGCCGTTGACGCGCACGCGCCCCTCCATGATGAGGCTGCGCGCTTGAGACCGGCTTACGCCGGTTCGCGCCGCTACGACCTCGTCAAGGCGATCCGCCATCGCTCATCGCGCGATCGACTTGCTCTTGCGCGCTCTTCAGCATCGCTTCGCACTCGCGCGAAAGTGCCTTACCTTCTTTGAACAACTCGATCGCCCGGTCCAACGGGACTTGGTTCGTCTCGAGTTCCTTGACGATCGCGTCGATCCGCGCCAATTTCGACTCGAACGAATTCGATGAGTCGCTATTCATCGTGGGTCGCTTCGACGCGGGCTTCGAGCGTTCCGCGCCCGAGCCGGGCGGTGACGCGCTCGCCGGCAGCGACGTCGGATGACGAGCGCACCAAGTTTCCGTCCTGGAAAATCATCGCATACCCGCGAGCCAGCGGCGCATTCGGATCCAATCCGTCCAACTGCGTCACGGAAACACGCACATGGTGCGCTCGCGCTTGCGCCAATCGCTGCCACGCCGGATCGAGCCGCGCTGCGCGCGTTTCGAAGGCCGTTCGCAAAGACTGGAGACGCGATGGGAATTGATCCAGCTTTGCCCTCGCACGAGCAAGACGCTCGCGCACGAGGGAGACACGCTGCATCGGATTTTGCGTATTGAGCCGCCGCTCGAGCGCGACGAACCGCCGTTCCTCCCCGCCAAGGCGCGAGCGCGCGATCAGCTCGAGTGTGCCCGTTCTCGATGAGAGCGACTGCGATTTTTTTCCAAGCGACGTTTCGATCGCGCGGTTGAGATCGCGATTGACGCGTGTAAGACGCTCGCGAACGTCAAGCCACGGCTGTGAAATCGCTTCCGCAGCCTTTGACGGCGTTCCGTACACCGCATCGGCAACATCGTCCGCAAGATGATGGTCTTCCTGGTGGCCGATCGCCGTGATAACCGGATGACGCGACCGCACGATCGCCCGTACGACGACCTCTTCGTTGAAGGTGAACAAGTCTTCGTACGACCCCCCGCCGCGCGTGAGGACGACGGCGTCGACGTTCATACGATCCGCGCGGTCGAATGCCTCACGAATGTCGACATCCGCTCCCTGTCCTTGAACGCGCGTTCCGATAAAGTTCACGCGCACGAACGGAACTTTCGAGCGGATCGTATGCAAGAAGTCTTCCGACGCTTTACTTCCCGGTGCGGAAATGAGAGCGACGCTGCCCACGAAGGTGGGAACGCGGCGCTTTCGCGCGGCCTCGAACAAACCTTCTGTTCGAAACTGCTCTTTGAGCGCTTCGAACTTCGCAAAGAGATCGCCGATGCCGGTCAGTTGCACCGCGTCAACGATCATTTGATACGAACTATACTCACCGCGAAGTTCGACGTTCCCAACCGCCACGACGGAAATCCCGTTCTTAAGCGGCGTCACGGAACGCACGCGGCTCTGCCAGAGGATGCAGTTGAGAACCGCGCCGCGATCCTTCAACGCAAACGTCACGTGACCGCCGCTAGTCTCTTTCAGTCCTGAGATTTCACCGCTAATCGCCGCGCCGCGGAACGCACTTTGATTTGAGAACCACTTCGCGAGGCCGTTCGTAAACTCGCTGACGGTTCGAACGACGGTTCCGGGCGGTAACGTATTCAACGGCGCGGCTTCGACGTGGACGTCGCTTCCGGCTGCGGCGAATCGAGCGGAACGTATTTCGTTCCGTCGCCGATGCTGTTCGGCGGGGGCGTGACGTCGGGCGGCAGCGTCTGCGGCGGAGGCGAAAGGGACGGGAGCGACGTGTCGTCGGGAGCCGGCGTCGGCGCTTCGGCCGCTTGCGCCGCGTATCCGGAGCCGCAGCCGCTTTGCGGTTGCGTGCCGCTCAAATAATACTCATAGCCGCCCGAGCACGACGCGACTTTCACGACTTCGCCTTCCGGGAACGTGAAGTCGTGCTTAGCGACGTGAACGAGTGCGCCTTTCATGAACCGCGACCAGATGCGCGCCGGAATGTTTCCGCCGTAGGATTCGACCATGCGCGAGTAGTTGTCGTTTCCGATCCAAACCGCAGCAACTAAATCCGGCGTGTATCCCACGAACCACGCGTCGCGAAAATCGGACGTCGTTCCGGTTTTACCCGCAGCCGGCCGTCCGATGATCGCATTCGGATATCCGGTTCCGTGGTTGATTACGTCTTCCAGCATCGACGTCATCAGCCACGCCGTTCCGGCGCTGACGACTTCCGTTGCTTGCGGATACTGATCGTCGAGAATCGAGTTGCCTAGCGAATCGCGCACGAGACGAATTGCCGACGGTTCGATGTGCACGCCTTGGTTCGCAAGCGTTGAATATCCGGTCGCCTGATCGAGCGGCGATACGACGGACGATCCGAGCGCAAGCGACAAGTTCGCTTCGAGCGGAGCCGTTATGCCCATCCGCTGCGCGTACTGAATCACTTTATCGATGCCGATCTTATCGGCGAGGCGCACTGCGGCAACGTTGCGCGACTGCGCGAGCGCCGTGCGAAACGTAATGTCGCCCATGAAGCTATTGTCGTCGTCACGCGGATACCACGTGCTGCCGTCACCCATCGGATACCCGATCGGCGAATCCTCGATGATCGTATTCGGCGGCATTCCCGAATCGATCGCCGCCGTATATACGTAGACTTTAAACGACGATCCGGGCTGACGGCGCGCTTGCCAAGCGCGATTGAATTGATTGTCGAGCGAGAAGTGCGTGCCGCCGACCATCGCGACAATTTCGCCCGTCGACGGACGAATCGCGACGAGCGCCCCTTGACTCGCGCCGATGCCTTCGGCTTTGGCCGTGCGAATGCCCCAATCGATCGCTTCTTGCGCATCCTTCTGCGCGTTGACGTCGAGCGCAGTGTAGACCTGAAGGCCGCCTTCTTCGACGGCTTGTTTCCCGAACAGCTTGTCCAGTTGAGCGATCACGTACGTCGTATAGTACGGATACAGATAGCCTTGCAGGCCCGGGGCGCGCTCGTGCGCCAGTCCGATGCCGGCGACACGGGCAGCATCGGCCTGCTCGCGCGTAATGAAACCGCTCTCGGCCATGCGGTCGAGCACGTGGGACTGACGATCTTTCGCGAGATCCAGATTGACGAACGGCGAGTAATCGGACGGCGCCGCAATGACGCCTGCGAGTATTGCGGCCTGCGGCAAGGTCAGGCTTTCTACGCGCTCACCAAAGTACGTATGCGCGGCCGCATCGACGCCGTACGCGCCGGAACCAAGATAGACCATGTTGAGATAGCGCTCGAGGATTTCATCCTTCGTGTAATAGCGCTCGATCTCCATCGCCAGCAGCGCTTCTTGAATCTTGCGCGAGATAGAAACCTGATCGTTCAAGAACAGCTTGCGCGCAAGCTGCTGCGTGATCGTCGACGCGCCTTGAAACTGTTGATGCGTGAGATCCGCGAAACCGGCGCGAATGATACCGCCGAAGTCGACGCCGTGATGCGAGTAAAAGTTGTGATCCTCGTTCGCGATCACGGCCTGCTGCATAACGAGCGGAATGCGCGAAAGCGGAACCCAGACGCGGTTTTCCTTATAGACCGACGCAAGCTGGGTACCGTCGCGCGCGAAGATGCGCGTCGAGCTTGCCGGCTGATAGTCCGCCATGCGGCTGATATCGGGAAGATTGCGCGAGTACGCCGCTACCATACCGGCAACCGTGCCCGCGGCGAATAGCACAATCAGCAGTATCGCAACGAGAATGCCGCGCACCCAGCCGGGCATTCCGCTGCGTTTTTGTTTACGAGTTGGTCGTTTGTTTCGCGACTGCATTGAGGATGCCGTTAACGAATCGATTCGATTCTTCGGTGGAAAACTTTTTGGCAAGCTCGACTGCTTCGTTGATCACGACCGCCGACGGCGTGTCGGGACGGCAACGAAGTTCGAACGTGCCCATCTCTAAGAGTAAACGGTCGATCGTCGGTAAACGTTCGAGCGTCCAGCCCTCGAGAAGCGGTTGAAACGCCTGATCCGCTTGGGTGGCATAGTCGAGCGTGCCCAACACGAGATCGCGCACGAAGGTGCGATGATCGGGATCGGCGCGATCGCCGACGATCTCGGTCAATGCATCGCCCGGGTCCCGATGCCCGACCTGAATCGAGTAGAGCGCCTGCAATGCCTGCTCGCGCCCATGTCTGCGTGATGCCACTGTTAGAGATTTCCTGGGGACCCGGCGGGCTTTGCCCGCTGGGGGTGCGCAGCCGAAGGCGGAGCACCTGTTAAACTCTCGGGGGCCCCGATTTGCGTCAGCAAATTGGGGAGGAACCCGATATCGTATTTACCTTCGCGGAACTGGGGCGTCGCGAGGATCTCGAGGCACATGCCGATCGTCGTGCTGACGCCTTCGATGACCGTCTCACGCAGAGCGCGCTCCATGCGTGCGATCGCCGCTTCACGGCTGGCACCGAACGCGACGATCTTCGCGATCATCGAGTCGTAATACGGAGGAACCATCGCGCCGGAAAACACGTGCGTATCGACGCGCACGCCGGGTCCGCCGGGAAACACGACGCGCGACAGCGTGCCGGCCTGCGGAGCAAACCCGTTGGATGCGTCTTCCGCGTTGATGCGGCATTCGATGGCGTGTCCGCGCAGTTGGAGATCTTTCTGTTCGTAGCCGAGCGGCTCGCCGGCGGCGATACGAATCTGTTCTTTGACCAGGTCGACGCTGTAGACCATTTCCGTGACCGGATGCTCGACCTGGATGCGCGTGTTCATTTCCATGAAATACACGTGTTCGCCGCTCACGAGAAACTCGAGTGTTCCGGCGTTGGTGTAGCCGACGTGTTTGCACGCACGCACCGCCATATCGAGCAGTGACGAGCGCGTTTTCTCGGAGAGATGCGGCGCGGGTGATTCTTCGATGAGCTTTTGATGCGACGGTTTTTGAACCGAGCAATCGCGTTCGCCCAAACTCACGACGTTGCCGAAATCGTCGCCCAGCACTTGCACTTCGATGTGACGCGGATTGAGGATGAGCTTTTCCATGTAGACGCGGCCGTCTTTGAAACTCGCCTCGGCTTCCGCAGTCGCGCTCGCGTACGCCCGCTCCATGTCCGCCGGACTCTCGACGACGCGCATGCCTTTGCCGCCGCCGCCCGCCGTCGCTTTGAGCAGCACCGGATACCCGATTTTTCCGGCCGCGCGCGTCGCCTCATCGACCGAATCGAGGATGTCGGTTCCCGGCGTCGTCGCCACGCCGGCTTCTTTCATCACCCGCTTTGCCGTCGCTTTATCGCCCATCGCCGAGATCACCGAGGGGGTCGGACCGATGAACGTTAGACCGTGATCGGCGCAGATCTCGGCGAAGCGCGCGTTCTCGGCGAGAAACCCGTAGCCGGGATGAATCGCGTCGCACCCGGTGATCAAGGCCGTCGAGATGATGTTCGGTATATTGAGGTAGGAACGCGGCACGGGACCCGGGCCGACGCAGAACGCCTCATCGGCCATACGGACGTGCAGCGACTCGCGATCGGCCTCCGAAAAGATGGCGACGGTGTGTACGCCGAGTTCGCGGCAGGCGCGATTGATGCGCAGAGCGATCTCGCCACGGTTGGCGATGAGTACCTTGTTGAAAATTGGTTTTATCCCCGGTCGATTTCGAAGAGTACTTGCCCGTATTCGACGGCCGCCCCGTCCGGCGGCAGAATCGAGACGATGCGGCCGGCGCCACGGCTACGGACAGGATTGCGGATACCGAGCGCCTCCACGTACGCCAGTTCGCGGTCGCTCTCCAAGAGGTCTCCGGCCGCCGGCACCGGCCGGCTCAAATGAAAGATTCCCACCAGGTCGGCCTTGATCGGGTCGAGTTTCACCGGCGGCACTTCGTGCGCGGCAAGGTCACTCGGGAGCGGCGGAACGAGATCGGGATGGAGACGCCGCCGGCCTAGTTCGATCTCCTCCGCGTCGCGCTCGATGCGCAGACGCAGAAGATCCGTTCCGACGAAGTAGTCGGCCAGAGCGCGAATGCGGGAAGCCAGGGGCGAAGAAGGCTGCTCTTCGGACATGAGCGCTACCGATTCGCCGGTATCGCGCTCCGCCCCGTTTTGGCCGATATACCTGTCGTGGCCACCTTGGTCTTATATCCGCACGACCTTGACCTCGGCGAACTGCCCCTCTTGCTCGGCAACGTCGGCGTTTCCGTTCACGCCGTGGATTTCAAGCGGCTTCGCGAAAACGGTGGACTAAAAACCCTCGGCGCGCCGCCGGCAACCGCCATCGTCGTGCTGCCGCCCGCGCATGAAGCGCTCGCATGGATCGCCGACGATCCGGAAGTCGTCGCGATCATGCATCCGCCCGTCACGGGCGCGTCATTGCTCGCTTCGCTTCGCACGGCTGCCAAAATGGAAACCGCGCGCTCTCTGACGCGTACCGCACGCGAAGGCGAAGAACTGCTCGAAATCGGCCGGCGACTCTCGTCCGAACGCGATCTAACGACGCTGCAGCGTATGATCGTGCGCAAAGCGCGCGAGCTGACGTATTCCGACGCGGGAAGTCTCTTCGTGATCGAGGAGCACGATGGTCAGAAACGGATGCGGTTCGCGGTGGCGCAGACGGGCCCTCACGACGACGGGGTCTTGATGGACGCGCTCTTGCCGCTGGCGACGACGTCGATTGCCGGATACGTCGCCGTCACCGGCGAGTCGCTGCGCATCGATGACGCATACGCGATTCCCACATCCGCATCGTTCCGCTTCAACCGCGCATTCGACGATAAGAACAATTACCGGACGAAGTCGATCCTCTGCGTCCCGATGCGCAATCTGCAGGGCAACGTCATCGGCGCCATCCAGCTCATCAATCACAAACCGAATTTCGCGCTGGAACTGGAGTCGCCCGAACACACCGAAGACGTTGTGCGGGCATACGATCAACACGACGAACGGCTGTTAACCGCGCTCGCCTCGCAAGCTGCCGTCGCGATGGAAAACGCGCGACTCGTCGATGCGATTCAGAATCTCTTCGAACGTTTCGTTCACGCGTCGGTGAAGGCCATCGAAGTGCGCGATAAATCCACGCAAGGCCACTCGGAACGGGTGGCTATGCTGACGGTCGCGCAAGCCGAAGCCATCAACGAAATCGAATCCGGCCCGCTGGCCGGCCTGCATTTTACGACCGAACAGATCCGCGAAGTACGATATGCTTCACTGCTGCACGATTTCGGTAAAGTCGCGGTGCCCGAGTACATCTTCGCAAAAGCGAAAAAGCTCCCCGACGGCCGGCTCGACACGATCCGCCTGCGGTTTCTGCTTGCGCTCGAGCAGGCACACGCGGAAGACAAGGAGATGATTCGCGAGCTGCTTGCAAAGATCGAAAACGCGAACGAACCCAACGTCGTCTCCGGCAAGGAAGACGAGACGCTGTTGCGGGCTGTAGAATTGCGCTATCGCGACGTCGACGGCCCGCGCGCGATGCTCGATGAAGCGGAATACGATTATTTGAGCATACCGCGCGGCTCGCTCTCCGACGACGAGCGCAATCGCATGCAAGAACACGTCACGCAATCGTTTCTGTTTCTGCGCGAAATTCCGTGGCAAGAAACGCCGTGGCGCGACGTCCCCGATCTCGCCTACGGCCATCACGAACACCTCGACGGCACGGGCTATCCGCGAAAGCTCAAAGGCGAAGCGATCAAGCCGCAAGTGCGCATGATGACGATCAGCGACGTCTTCGATGCGCTAACCGCCTCCGACCGCCCGTATAAAAAGGGCATGTCGGTCGAACGAGCCCTCGACATTCTCGACAAAGAGTTCGCACAGCGCGGCAAAGTCGATCCGCTCCTGCTCGACGTCTTCATCCAAAAACGCCTCTACGAGGTCACCCACGGAGAAGACCTGAACCCATTAATCAAACACGTTTCGTAGCCCCCAGTGGGGCGACGCTGCTCAATTCTTCCGCGGTTAGCGCATCGCGCACTTCCGAATAACGCGCGTCCAAATCGGCGAGAGGGACGAGGACGAAGGCGCGTTCGTTCATGCGGGGGTGCGGGATGCGCAGATCGTACTCGTCGACGGTTTCGTCGCCGTAGATGAGGATGTCGAAATCGATTGCACGCGGACCCCATCGTTCGCCGGAGGTGCGTCCCAAACGTACTTCTTCTGCCTTCAACGCGTTGAGCAGTTCGCGCGGCGGACGGTCGGTGTCGAGGGCGACGACGGCGTTGATAAAGTCCGGTTGATCCGTCACCGTTCCCCACGGCTTCGAACGATAGAACGGCGAAACGGCCGCGACCTCGCCGAAGAAGCGCAACACGTCGACACCGCGACGCACTTGTTTAACCGGATCGCTCATATTCGACCCTATAGAAATGTAGACGCGCGGCACGGTTATCTCTTCCTATTGTTGCGTTCGAGGCGGACCGTGGGCGTCGCGCCGTCGAGTAGATCGGGCTTTGCAATGGCGAGCGACGCGCGAACGATGCGCGGGTCGCGCAAGATCTCGTCGAGGATAACCGAAGCGACGCGTTCCATCAGCTTAAACGACTTCTCCTCGACGATTTTTACGACCGTTTCGTACACCTTGGCATAATCGACGGTGTCGTGCAGTTCATCGGTGAGTCCCGCGCGGCTCAAATCGACGTCGAGATCGACTTCGAGATGAAAGGGCTGTGCGCGATCGCGTTCGCCGGGATTTGCGCCATGTTTACCGTGCGCGACGATATTTCGCAGGCTTATCCGGTCCATCCGCTCGGCCTCCAGTTGCGCACGATGGCGTCGGAGACGCTGATCACATCGCGTTGCTGGGCGACATCGTGCACGCGCACGATGTCGATGCCGGCCGCAATTCCGAGCGCGGTCGTCGCGGCGGTGCCGTAGATGCGTTCGTGCGCCTCGCGGCCGGTCAACTTTCCGATCGTCGATTTTCGCGACGTTCCGAGCAGCGTCGGGTACCCCAGCGCACAGATCCGATGAAGCCCGTGCAACAGGCGGATGTTCTGATTCGGCGTTTTGCCGAAACCGATGCCCGGATCGAGCAGCACGCGGCCCGCGAGACCTCGCGCGGTCGCACGTTCCGCGCAATCGCGTAAGAATGCGGTTACGGCTTCGACGACATCGCCATGATACTGCGTGTCGCGCTGGTTATGCATCGCGGCAAGCGGCATGCCGAGCTCGGCGGCGACGTCAATCAAATCGTTCGGCGCACCCCACACGGAATTAATCATGTCGGCACCGGCGTCGTGCGCCGCACGAGCAACGTCGGGCTTATACGTATCGACCGAAATGATTGCTTGCGGCAACCGTTCGCGAAGGCCGCTGATTACGGGCCGAATTCGTTCGATCTCGGTCGCATCGTCCACGGGTTTGTGCCCGGGCCGCGTCGACTCCCCGCCGATATCGACGATGTCGGCGCCGGCCTGCCACTGCTGCACGGCGTATTCGATCGCGTCACCCGGCTCGCGTCCGTCGCCGGAAAAAGAGTCGGGCGTAACGTTGACGATTGCCATCAGATACGTGCAGCCGCCCCACGCAAACTCTTTACCGCGAACGCGCATTACGCCGCGACGATCGTCTCTAACCACCACCCTCGTATCTCCGCGACGATAAACGTTGAACCCGTGACGACGATGATCTCATCCGCACCGCTCGTACGGCGAGCGATTTCCATCGCCTCGACGGGGTCTTGCACGACCCTTCCCCACGAACCAATCGATTCCGCAATCGCGGCCAATCGCTGCGGTTTCGTCGCGGCTCGGCCGGCGATTTCAAACGACGTAAAAATGAACTTTACCGGCAGCGTTGCAAAAAGCCGTAAGATTTCATACGAATCCTTGCTTTCACCGATTGCCACGACGAAGGTGAAACGCCGGTCGGGAAAGTGTTCGCGCAACGAACGGACGAGGTGCTCGGCTTTTTCCGCGTTGTGCGCGATGTCGAAGAGCACGCTCGGATGGCCCGGATAGAACTCCATGCGCCCCGGAATCGTCAGCGACGCGAATGCCTGCTCGACCTGGCTTACGCTCGGACGAAACGGCGGGGGCAACGCTTCCGCGATCGAGATCCCGGTTGCCGCATTACGCCGCTGAAATTCACCGAGCATCGGCGTCGAGATGTCATAACGCGCGAGCGGCGTCACGACCGAAAACGACTGACCGGCGCGCGGCAAACGGACATCTTCGATGCGGACGTCCTCGGCGACGTCGATGAACGGCGCGCCCGCACGCTGCGCGGCTTCCGCAACGACGGCGCGCGCAGCATCGTCGTCGATGAACGTGACGAGCGGAATGCCGGGCTTCGCGATACCCGCTTTTTCGAGCGCAATGTCTTCGAGCGTCTCTCCAAGGACGTCCATGTGATCGAAACCGATCGAAGTAATCCCCGAAACGAGGGGCGTGATAACGTTCGTACCATCGAGACGTCCGCCGAGCCCAACCTCGATAACGGCAATATCGACCCGTTCCTGCGCAAAATACTCAAACGCGATCGCAAGCAGCGTCTCGTAGTACGTCGGACGTCCCGCAACGGCAACGGTGCGTCCAATGGCCGGCATCATCGATCCCAAGATTTCCGCGAACCGCTCTTCGGAGATCGCGATACCATCGATGCGCGCGCGTTCCGTCATAGACTTTAAATGCGGCTTCGTGTGTAGCCCGACACGCCTGCCCTCGGCACGCATCATCGCAGCGACCATCGTCGACGTCGACCCTTTGCCGCTCGTGCCGCCGATATGAATCGTCGGATACGCGTTCTGCGGATCGCCAAGCTCCGCAAGAAACGTGCGCATCCGCTCGAGCCGATACGGCATCCGGCGCGATACCGTTTCGTTGATCGTCCCGATGAGATAGCTTTGCGCCGCCGCAAAATCCATTAGAGAGACTCTACCCGTCTACGACGGAGTCGGCGAGCAATTCGAGCGCGTGCGGCAGCACCGGCAGAATCACGTCGAGCGACTCGGAGACGGCCTTGGGGCTGCCGGGCAGATTGACGATCAGCGTGCGATGGCGCACGCCGGCGACGGCACGCGAGAGCATTGCGGTTTTCACAATTGGAATCGAGGCTGCGCGGATCGCTTCGGCAATCCCGGGCACTTCGTAATCGAGAACGGCTAGCGTCGCTTGCGGCGTTCGGTCTCGCGAAGACAGGCCGGTTCCCCCGCTCGTTAAAATGAGCGACGCTGTTCCCCCGTCCGCAAGGTCGATCAGTTCCGCTTGCAGTGCGCCGGGGTCATCGGGAATCACGAGTTCGCGAACGACGTCGTACGCGCCGCCGAGGCGCTCGCGCATCACCGGGATGCACGCATCGGCACGCGATCCCTCCGCCGCGCGGTCGGAGAGGACGATGAGGGCCGTTGTGAATTTCACGCGGTCCACCGGCCGCTTTTGCCGCCGGTTTTCTCCAAAAGGCGTACCGTTTCGATCGTGATGCCCTTATCGATGGCCTTGGTCATGTCGTAAATCGTCAGCGCAGCGACGCTCGCAGCTACCATCGCTTCCATTTCAACGCCAGTTTGCGCGCTCGTCGCGGCGACGGCCTCCACGCGCAACACGTTGTCGTCGGCCCAATCGAAGGATACGTCGACACGCGAAAGCGGGATCGGATGCGCGAGGGGGATGAGTGATGATGCCTGCTTGGCCGCCATAACCCCGGCGATCTGCGCGGTAACGAACGCATCTCCTTTCGGAAGCGTGGCTTCGCGAAGCGCCTGGGCGGCGTCGGCTGGAAATCGTACGCGCGCTTCGGCGCGCGCTGTTCGCGCGGTAACAGCTTTCGCGGATACGTCGACCATCGAAATGCTGCCATCGGGCAAGATATGTGAGGGTTTCTGCACGGCAATATGTAAATCGCGGAAGAGATGACGCTATTCCAGGACACCGGCGGCGATCCTCGGGCCGCACGCGCTCGGCTCGCCGATGTTCTTTCATGGTATGGCGCGGTTAGTGACGCCGCGATGGGGAATCAACCCGGTACGGCGGTGCGTAAAGCATCGCTCGCGGTAGCGCTTGCCGAGGTCGCGCAGGTTGCGCAAAACGAACGAACCGCGCTGTATTTTGCCGGATTTCTGCACGCGACGGGCGCAATCGGGAGTGCCGCATATCGCAAAGGCGAGCCGCTCACCGATCGCAACGCGCGGATGGCCGTGTGGGACGTGCCCGCCCGCGGAGCGCGCTTCTGCGCATCGGTGACGTCGTTGCCGGTCGAGACGATCGACTTCGTGCGCTGGCAGTCCGAATGTTGGGACGGCACGGGTTTTCCCGATCAGCTTCGCTGGTACGGCATTCCGCAGAGCGCGCAACTTCTCGCGTTAGCGGACTTCTTCGTTCGCGCCGACGATCCGGAAGAGGCGTTGAACGCAATCGGTCTGCAGAGCGGGCGCGCGTTCGGGCCCGATCATGCGCGAACGTTCACGATTTGGTTTCACCACAACGCCGGCGAAGTGACGGAAGTCGCGATGCCTCTCGAAGCGCTCGCCGATACGACGCCTCCCCACGCGTTACTCGATGCCATGGCGGACGCGATCGACCATCACAACGGCGTCAATGGACGATGGCGGCGAATCGCGGCGATTGCCGACGGTGCGGCACGTGCGCTCGAGCTCGACGATGAATCGCGCGCGCAACTCGCCCTTGCGTGCCGGCTCTTCGGCGCGGGCGAGATCGGCAAAGACATCGGGGAGGACGAACAATTCGATCCGCTCGCGCGATTAGGCATCGACGTTCGCGCCGCGAATGCGGCCGCCGCCGCGGAGTTTGCGCAGCCGCATGCTACGCTCGCATCGGCTGCGCCGATCGTCGCAATGCGAAGTGAATGGTTTGACGGAACCGGAAAACCGAAAGGCCTGCGCGGCAAGGCGATCCTTCCGGCGGCATCGATTTTGGCGGCAACGATCGCCTACGCGCGGCTTGACCGCGGCGAGCGTCTTGAAGATGCCGCCGGAACGCAGTTCGATCCGAAGGTCGTTCGCGCGGTGATGGAAACGGCAAAAGCACACGCATGATCGAACTGCACGAACGCACGCGCCGTATTTCCCCGTCGCGCCTGCACGAAATCCTCATGGAATACGAATGCACGAGCGTCGTGGATCCGTTCATGGGGTTGCCGACGCACCTCAACTATTTGAAACGCCACGGGATTGCCGTGCACGGCGGCGACTTGCTCGAATGGTTCGTTCGCGTCGGGGAAGGTCTCGTCGTGAACGACATGACGTATCTTCGCGACAACGAAGTCGCGGAAATCGTCGAGATGCTGCCGGGGCGCATCTATTCGCTCGACATGTTCAAAGCGTGGGAAGGCGTCTTCTTCAGCGAAGAGCAATGCGTCTATTTAGGCGTGTGGCACGACAACGTGCGCAACCTGCGCAGCGACCAGCAAACCGGGCTCGCGATTCTCGGCCTGTGGCGCGCATTTTGTTATTGGCTGCAAAAAACGCAGTCGCCCGACGAGATGCAAGATATTCCGCCGAGCGAACTCGCGTGGACGTACATTCGCCAAACCGAACAGTGGGTGACGCCGAACATGCGGCGCAATACGGTTCGCCACGGCGACGTACTGGCCACGATGGGAGCGCAAAGCGGCGACGCACTCTTTCTTGCGCCGCCTGCCCGCAATTCGTTCCGCAGCGCGGACGCGCGCATTTGGATGTGGGAAGCGTGGTGGCAGGGCAATCCCTACTTCACGATCGAGCACGCCTATCGCGATTCACTGCTCGGCGCGCGTGCCGCGGACACACCCTCGTATGCTCGCGCGATCGCTTCGATTCTGTCCACCGCGGAAAACTATCCGGTCGTCGTCATGCAAACGACCGAACAACGCATGCCCGAACTCGAACCGATCTTGCGCAACGCCCGCCCAAACGTCCGCATCATCGCTCCGCACCCGTACGAAATCTACCTAGTCGCTACCAAGTAGCAGTACCGGACGCGGTCCTTAGAACTGTTCGTCGAAGTGTACGGACGGGAGTTTCGACGGATAGTTCGGGCCGATCAGGAACCAAATCACTTCGTGCGACCACAGCGGGATTTGATTCGGATCGCCATAGTACGGTTGCAACGTGTTCTCCGGTGTAATCGACCTTTGATTCGCCCCGTCTCCACGGAAGACAGCGCCCGACGTTAAGACCTCCATCGGTCCGCTGTAGGGTCCGAATTGTCCCATGCACCCCGGCATTCCACCGGCGCAGCTCACGTTGATGCCCCACACTTGGAAGAACTGGCCGAGGACGAACTTCGAATCGTTGGGCACTTGCTCGACCACGCCGCCGTTATCGGACTCGATGTGCATTACACCGGTCGAGTCATGCGTGTGCGTGAAGTAGAAGCATTTCGTGCCTTTGAGATCGTCACCGACGGAGTCGATTTCCGGCTCGACGATTCCTACGGCCGTAGGCAACGCAATTTCTTGTCCGTTGTAATAGATGCCGATAAACGCATGGATGTGATAGTTGTTCGACATGTACGGCATGCATGGAACGTTGTCGACGACGTTGTTGTCGGGGCCGTGACCGCCTGACGGGGTATCGCCGTATCCATTAGGCGGATTGAACGCGGTCGTCGGTGTTCCGTTGATTGTAGCCGGATGGGGAGTACCATTCGAATCGACGTACTCGTACTGCGTTGAAAGAGTCTTGCCGTTGTCGCCCGGCGTCACAGGTGGCGGAGTAGGCGTCGCGCAGTTCGGCCACGTTCCGGTATCTCCGGGCGGACACGTCGGAGTCGGAGTCGGCGTCGCGCAGTTCGGCCACGATCCGGTATCTCCAGGCGGGCACGTCGGCGTCGGGGTCGGCGTCGCGCAGTTTGGCCACGTTCCCGTATCCCCGGGCGGGCACGTCGGTGTCGGTGTTGCGGAACTGGTCGGCGAGGTCGAAGGCGAAGCGGCCGGTGAGGACGACGGCGTCGCTGTCCCGCCCGGGGTCGCTGTCGTCTTGCCGGAAGGCGTCGGCGTCGGTGTCTTCGCCGAAGACGTGGGCGAGGGGACCGGCGGCGTAGGAGTGACCGCGCTGCCCGATGCGCTGACGGTAGGCGGCAGGCTACCCCCGCCTCCGCCACCACCACCGCCGCAGCCAGCCGCAAACGCTACGCAGGCGAAAATAATGAGCAATCGACGCATCGTACGTCGATGGTACGAGAAGCACGTTCGGCCGCTCGCGAGGCGAACGGCCGGACGGGATAGGGCTCTTTTTCCTAGAGGGTCGTCGTTTTACCGGGTAGCGGCCGAGCTTTGGAATCGGTACCAGATCAAGCAGAGCAGCGCCAGGACCCAGCACACGACGAGGTGGGTCATATGGTGCGAGTGCTCGGTGCCGGATTTCGTGAAGACATTGATCGTGCCCATTCCATAGAGCAATCCGAGAACGAAGAACACGATCGCAAGAACGATTGCAAGAGCTTTCATGAAAGCACTCCCATACGGCTTAGAACGAAACAAACTACGCCCACAATAAGGCAGTACCAGCCGAACGGGCGTAGATCGTTCGACTTAAAATATCTCGTCAAAAACGCAACGGACAAATACGCCGCAATGCCGGCAAGAATCCCGCCGATCACCGCCTGAACGGCGACGACGTGCGCGTCCGGCGCAACGAGTTTCGGGATTTCCAGCAGCGCAGCGGCGAAAATCACCGGCGTTGCAAGCAGAAACGAAAAGTGCGCCGCGTCTTCGTGATCGAGATCGCACAAGAGTCCGGCAACCATCGACGCGCCCGAACGCGAAATTCCGGGCAAGAGCGCGAAGCTTTGCGCGAATCCGATGAGCACGCTTTGAAAGAACGAAAGGCTCTGCATCGGCCGATCTACACGTTTCTCGGCGACCTGTTGACGGCGGCGAAGCGCCTCGCCGGCAAACATGACGAGTCCGTTGATCGCAAGGAAGATCGCGGCCGGCGCAGGCGATCCGAAAAGTGCACGTACGGGCTGCTCGAGGATCACGCCCAGAATACCGACGGGAATCGTGCCGACGACCAAGAGCCATCCGATTCGCTCATCTCGATCGTTCGAGAGCTTCCCGCGAATGACGCTCGCAACGAGCGCGCGAACGATCGCGGCCCATTGACGCCGGTAAAAGACGATCAGCGCAACGGCCGTACCAAGATGCAGCACGACGACGAATGCGAGAAACGTCGGGTCGGAGCGATTGATGTTGTTCCAATGAAGGACGGCCGGAACGAGAATCGTGTGTCCGAGACTGGAAATCGGAAAAAGTTCGCTCACCCCTTGGAGCAGCGCCAACACAACGGCTTGTAAAAGCGTCACGGGGCCCTCAGTTACGCCGGAATGGGCAGGATTGCCTATCCGGCCGGACTAAGGCGAGCGCGTGGAGTATCACGACACGAGCACGCAGGAGCCGCAGGAGCGCAAGTTTCAGCGCGTCGGCGATTCATTGCTCGTTTCGTACAGCATCAACGACGACTTCGCCCCGGAATTCACGGAAACGTACGACATCGCGCTGGGCGGCATGGCGATGCTCACCAACGCCGAGCTGACGAAAGACGCGCCGATCAGCGTCCAAGTGGAGCTTCGTGGCGATGCGCAACCCGTGCTTCGCATTCGCGGCGTGGTCCGCTGGTCGCGTTACGATCCGCTCCTTCAGCGATACCGCACCGGTGTCGCGTTTCTCGACGTCGATGACGAAACGCGCAAACACTTGCAGCGCTATATCGACACCCTTCACCTTTTGCGCGACATGGGGATGCTCTAAGCTCGCTGCCGATGCTTCGCATCACCGACGTCGCACCGGGACTTTGGTTGTGGACGACGTCGGATCCGCGCGCCGGCGCGTTTGCGCCGCTAACCTCAACCTGTATCGAATCAAACGAGGAGCGCTACGTCCTCGACCCGGTGCTTCCGCCCGAAGGCGCGGTGCACGTTTTCGAACGGCTCGACGCAGCCCCGCCGACGGCGTTTGCCGTTCTGAAACCGGATCACGTGCGCGACACCGACGCCTTCACGCAACGCTATCCCGCCGCGGCATTCGGTCCGCGGCTCTTCTTTCGAGGCGACGCGCCACGGACGGAATTGCGTTACGTCGATCCCGGTACCGAACTTCCGGGCGACGTGCATGCCCTTTACGACGGGCGGGGCCGCAACGAAACGCCCTTGTGGTTCCCTGCGCAACGCACGATCGTCTTCGCTGACGCACTCAACGCACTCGACGGCGAGTTACGCGTGTGGGCAACGCCATGGCATGAAGAACGAACGTTGCCGGCACTTCGCGCGCTTTTAGATCTTCCGTTCGACAGCGTCGTCGTGTCGCATGGTCAACCGTTGCACGGGCGTGCGGACTACGAAGCGGCGTTACGCCGGCCGGCGTTTTCCGCATAGCATTACCATGCGTTGAATCTTGCTTTGAACAGGTACTCGCTCGCGACCGGTTTGCATGCGTGCGTCGCGGGCGTATAGTGCGCGGTTCGGGCCATCGTCACCGCGACGAGATCGAGTGACGGATTACCGCTGCTTTGCACGACGGTCGTCTGCTGAACCGCTCCCGTTTCATCGAGTGAAACGCGTACGGTGGCCGTCCCGCTGGTTGCGTCGCCGCGCGCGTCGGGCGCGATGTCGGGTGGTTCCGGTGTTTGGGCCAACAATGCGGTCGTATCACTCGTTGCGCAGTTCGGAGTCGGCGACGGCTTCGGCGTCACGGACGATGCTGCGCTCGGTTGCGCACTCGCACCAGAAGACTTCGACGAACCGTTTCCAGCGCCGCCGGCGGTGTGTGCCGGATGCGGATTCGGTGATGCGGTGGATGGCGCCGAGGAACGAGGCGACGGTGTTACCGGCGGCGTCGGCGGCGGCGGTGTGGGCTGCCGGCTGAGCCGCAAGGCGCGCACGTGTTGAATGCTCACCACCTGCGTCTCGTCTTTGTAGGGTCCGAACGGCGAACGCACACCGCTCAAAACGATAGCGTGAACGAGCAGCGAGATCGCAAACGCGATAAGGAGCAGACGCCGTGCGCGCTTCGGTGTCATCGGATCTGAACGAAAAGGAGCGCTCCCGTTCGGGGGCGCTCCAATGGTGCGTGACGCGGCACGTGCTTAGTCTGGATTGAATTCCGCACGGAAGAGGTACTGGCCGCTTGTCGGCTGACAATTGACCATCTTCGGCGCGTAGGTCGATTGGTGTGCAGCGCGCAACGCTTCACGATCGATTGCACCGTTTCCGGACGATTTGTAGACGGAAGCATCTTGCAATGCGCCCGACGGTCCAACCGTCACTTCGACCAGAACCGTTACCGGACCCAACCCCAGATCGCGTGCCGAGTCGGGATAATCGGGTGCCATTGCATTGGTCACCGTCGCGTCCTGATTCGGATTCGCGCACGCAGGCTTCTCCGTCGGAGCCGGGGTTGCCGGACCCGGCGTACCCTTATCAGAGTTGCCGTTTGGAACGCCGTTCTCGGAGCCCTTCGCGTTCGCATTGTATTGCTGCTCCGTCGAGGTCGTGCTCGAATTGTTCGAAGTCTTCGGAACGTTGACTTTGAGCTTCGGTTGCACGACTTCTTGCTTCTTAACCGGCGGCGGCGTCTTTTGCGGCGGCGGCGTCGGTGTCGGAGGCGGAGTCGGAGTCGGTGGCGGCGGTGTCGGAATCCGTACGATGATCTTCTTGGTCATGCTCACTTTTTCGACTTCTTCATCCGAGTGATGCTTCTGCAAGTTCGGAAAGAACGGAGATGCAATTCCGTGGATGATCAGCGAAAGAATGAACGCGACCGCCAAGAAGTTGCGCGTGCGCTCACCGGTAGTAATGTAGCCAGAATCTTTTGCCATCGGTTACTGCGTTGAGCCCTCCGGTTGACCTTCGACGTGGTTGGCCAACCCAAAGGTCGTAAGATCTACGGATTTCGCAGCATCCATGACCTGCAAAATCGTCCCGTAGTTCGAGCGCGGATCCGCTTTGATAATGACGCTGGTGAATTTATGGCCCGTCTGGTCCTGTAATTGCGCGAACGCGTCGTGCGCTTGCGCAATCTGGACCTGATTGGGCCCAACCTGAATGTTGTTCTTATCGTCGATGATGACGACGAGCTGGGAAGCCTGGACGCGATCCTTGTTATGGGCGTCGGGAAGCTTCGGCTCTTTCGTAACGGCGGCAAGAATGATGAAGATGATCAGGAGCACCAACAACACGTCCGTGAACGGCGTGATGTTGATGGTCGACATCACCTCATCTTCTCCCCCACCAGTCGACATTGCCACGAGTTAACTAAACCTCCACTTGCCCTACGACGTGACGAAGCCGACGTCTTCGAGTCCGGCTTCCTTCGCAGCATC
>JAFANA010000050.1 GCA_019232905.1 Vulcanimicrobiota bacterium | reverse complement strand
AACCGGGTTGCCGTATGCGGGCAACAGGATGTTGTTCGAAGACAACATCAAGATGCGCGCTTCCGCTTGCGCACCGGCGCTCAGCGGTAAGTGCACGGCCATCTGGTCGCCGTCGAAGTCGGCGTTGTACGGCGTACACACGAGCGGGTGAAGGTGAATCGCTTTACCTTCGACCAGCACCGGTTCGAACGCCTGAATGCCGAGACGGTGAAGCGTAGGTGCACGGTTCAGAAGAACCGGATGCTCCTTGATCACCTCTTCGAGTACGTCCCAGACTTCCGGACGCACGCGCTCGACCATACGCTTCGCGCTCTTGATGTTGTGCGCGAGTGCACGATCGACGAGTTTCTTCATCACGAACGGCTTGAAGAGCTCGAGCGCCATCTCTTTCGGCAGACCGCACTGATGCAGTTTCAGCGACGGACCGACGACGATAACCGAACGTCCCGAGTAGTCGACGCGCTTACCGAGCAGGTTCTGACGAAAGCGGCCTTGCTTACCTTTGAGGATGTCCGAGAGCGACTTCAAGGGACGGTTGTTCGGACCCGTGACCGGACGGCCGCGACGGCCGTTGTCGATCAGCGCGTCGACCGCTTCCTGAAGCATGCGCTTTTCGTTCTTGATGATAATTTCGGGCGCGTTCAATTCCAACAAACGCTTCAAGCGATTGTTGCGGTTGATGACGCGGCGATAGAGATCGTTCAAGTCCGACGTCGCAAAACGTCCGCCGTCGAGCTGAACCATCGGGCGCAGTTCCGGCGCAATAACGGGCACCGCGGAGAGAATCATCCACTCCGGACGGTTGCCGCTTGCTAGGAATGCTTCGACGACTTCGAGACGTTTGATCGCCTTGAGGCGCTTCTGTCCCGACGTTTCCTTGAATTCCTTACGAAGATCGTCTTGGATCTTCTTGAGGTTCAAGTCGCGCAGCAGTTCGCGGATCGCTTCCGCGCCCATGCCGGCTTTGAAGTTCGCGCCGTACTTATCGCGCGCTTCGCGGTACTTCTGCTCCGAGAGCACTTCGCGCTTTGTAAGCGGGGTGTTGCCCGGATCGATGACGACGTACGCCGCGAAATAGATAACCTTTTCGAGTTGACGCGGCGACATGTCGAGCAGAATGCCGATGCGCGACGGCACGCCCTTGAGATACCAAATGTGTGAAACGGGCGTAGCGAGCTCGATATGGCCCATACGCTCGCGGCGCACTTTTGCGCGCGTGATCTCGACGCCGCAACGGTCGCAGATCATGCCTTTGAAACGAATGCGCTTGTACTTACCGCAGTGACATTCCCAGTCTTTGGTAGGGCCGAAGATCTTTTCGCAGAACAGCCCGTCGCGTTCGGGCTTCAGCGTGCGGTAGTTGATCGTCTCCGGCTTTTTGACTTCGCCGAACGACCATGCACGGATCTGCTCGGGCGAGGCCAACCCGATGCGCATGGCATCGAAGTTGTTGACGTCAATAAGATTCAAGTTGGAGGAAACTCCGGTGGTTAATGCCGCCGTCCGGCGCTTACGCAGGGCATCCGCGACCCGCAGTTCTGCAGGGGGCGCCCACCGTTGCTCCGGTGGTTGAGCCTAGCAACCGCCTCTCGTCAGAGGCTATACCGGCTCGGGCACAGACAGCGATTATATCATGAAGGCCGCGGCCAACTCAAGGTAAGGTCGGATTCAGAACCCCTTCACCCCGGTGGGATAATTGAGAGAGAGACAATCAAGGGGTACAAATGTCGCACTATGGCTATGACGATTGGGATTATCGGGGCTGACGACCGGGCCGTTACGATCGGCCGCCTGCTCCAAAATTGCGGACATCATATCAGCTTCAGCGATCCGCGCCGGCCCGACTCCGCGGAAAAAGCCGTCGATGCCATCGGCGGGGAGGCTAAAGCCTGCACGATCTACGACCAAGCAGCTTCCAGCGAAGCGCTGATCTTCGCGATCCACTGGGAGGACTTGGACGGAACTTTGCGCGCGCTCGGCGACTATAAGGATGGTATCGTCGTCGACGCGATCCGGCCGCCCTCACTGCAAGATGGTACGAGCGGCGCCGAGATCCTCGCGAAAAAACTCGACAATCGTCACGTCGTGAAAGCGTTTGTCGATATCGTTGACCCGCACGATCCGATTCTCGTTGCCGGCGACGATCCCGAAGCGCGCAACACCGTCGAGCAGCTGATCGAAGCCTGCGGTCGCCGTTACGAAGACGCCGGCCCGCTCGCGAATGCGGCGCACATCGAAAAAGAGCACGCGCAGAAACAGCCGCTAAGACAGTAACTGCCGGACGTGAAATCGCGCCTGCCGTTCCTGCTCGCGGTAGCCCTGATTGCAGCGGCGCTCGGGGACGCGCTGGTTGAAACGATTTCAAATACGGGCGTGCTTGGATCCGGATACGCCGACAACGATCATCTCAGCGTCATTCCAACGCTTGTCGCAGGTGCATCGTTAGCACTGTTGCTGCTTTGCCGGCGCTGCATCGCGCTGCTGCGGCATTCCGCCGAACGTTCCGATTGGCTTCTTGCCGTAGCAAAGCAAATTTCCTCGCACTCGCCGCTCGACGATGTTCGCTTCGTCCTGGTTCTCCAGTTTGTTGCGCTTTTCGTGATGGAAAACTGCGAGCAGCTCTGCTTGAGCGGCAAACTCCTCGGCGGTACGGTCTGGCTCGGCGGCCCGGTGTGGTTCGGCCTATGCATGCACCTCTTGATCGGGTCGCTCTGCACGCTTCTCGTGCGGCACGCAATTCGCGCAATCGTTCGACGTTGCGCCGTGCTTATCGCGACGGCACTCGAGTTCTTGCTGGACGCATGTATGCTGCAAGATTCGAGCACGTTTGCATCTCGCTGCAGTTTGTCTTGCCTGCTCGTTCATCGAACGTTACGCGTTCATCAGGTCGGCGAGCGCGCACCTCCGCTCCTCTTCGCGCTGGCGTAAACGCGTTCGTCAAACCAGGCGGGGAAACGCCCTGCGGAGGAGCATCATGAACGGTCCATTTCCAGCGCGAACGTTCTTCGTGCTGAGCATCATTGTTATTAGCACCATCGCGAGAGCGATGGGCGCTGAAGCAACGACCGGCACGATCGTCGGAGTTGTGACCGGAAACAACGCTCCGGTTGCGAGCGCGCGCATTGCGATCGTCTCGCCTTCAGGCAGCTATTCGGCGACGACGGACGTGAACGGGCGGTTCACCGTCCTCGGCATCAGCGCCGACACCTATACGGTCTCGGTGGCGGCATCCGGATTCGAGCCCGTAAGTCAAAATGGAATCACGGTCTTTCCCGGTCAATCCCAGATCCTTGTTTTTCACCTTGTGACGAGACTCAAAACGATCGCCTCGGTGCAAGCAACCGGTAGGGCATTCTCGGTCGGGAGCACGAGCGACACGTTCACCGTTAACGGCGCGCAGGCGCGTGCGCTGGCTCCGCCCGTATCCTCGTCCGGCCTCGCAAACTACATCGGCGGAACGGTCCAAGGGGCGATTGCATCGGTACCCGGCGTCGTTTTGGATCAATTCGCAAACGCGATCCTTCGCGGAGGGAAAGTATCCGACGCAATCTTCGACTACGATTCGGTCCCGATTCCTCAGGGGTTGGTTGCAGAACCGGGCGGCAACATCGTCGGCGCGCAATTGCCGACGACCGGTGTAGCTTCCACGACGGCGACACTCGCCGGGTACACCACGCAAGATCAAAATTCGCTCGGGGGCGTTATCGACGAAATTCCTGCGGTGGGAACATTTCCGGACAGCATCACGCTTCAATCCGGAATCGGCATCGCCGGCGGACAATTTCAACTAAACTCGCTGCAGCTGCTCGGTGCGACGCGGGATCTGCGCTGGCGTTACGCGTTTGCCGCAACAACGGGAAGTCAAGTGTACATCTATGGCGACGGTCAAACGTTCTATCCGTCCGAAGCGGCAACGTACGGGCTCGCTTTGCAGAGTCGCGGCGAGTATTCGCTCGAATCGAACGTGCACTACCGGCTCGATGCCCGCGATGACATCTCCATCTTGGGACTTACCGGACAAGCGACGTACAACCAATACGGCTCGCCGTACCCGGGGCAAACCATCGGCGCTTTTAACGGTAACTCGACGACTTATCCGGGTGAAACCAACCCGAAGGCGCCGGTAACGTACGCCTCGGGGATACGCGGATCGTACGGCGCCGTGAAAGCGCAGTGGCTGCATTCGGGCGCGCACGCACTCTCTCGCATCCAGGTATATCAGTCGCAATACGGTTCTCAAGCCGGCGGCCCGTTTTGGGATGAGAACGGATGGCCGGACGGCGCGATTTCTTTGTCGGAAACGCAGGGCAGCCGGCAGGACGGCTTCGGATACGATGGCGAGGATATCATCGGCAATCGCCACGATCTACGCATTGGCGCCGCGTACAGCACGAATACGTCCTTCCTCGATCAAATTGTTCCGACCGCGGATGAATTCATTACTTCGCGTCCGACACAAATTGCCTATCTTGCCTATCTCGGTGACACATGGCATGCAACGTCGCGGCTAGACCTGATGGGAACTGCCCGATATACCGACACGCACACAATTCCCAGCTACGGGACGATCTATGACGTCGGCGCCTTGGATCCGCATGCGTCGGTCGCCTATCACGCCGGCCCTCTAGCATTTCGCGCAACGTACGATCACATCACCGTAGCGCCGTTTCCGCTCGAAGCGGATCGCGTCAACTCGGCGAACGTTGCGCCCGGCCGCAGCCCCGCGCCGTTTGTGCAGTTAGCCCCCGAGACGGCGAACGACTTCACGTATTCGGTCGAAGGCGCGACGCGTCTGCAGTTTCGTTCCACGTTCTTCAACATCAATGAAGCAAACCTCATCGACGTGCTTCCGTATAACTTTCGATCCGCGCTACAGTCCGGAATCGTTCCGAACGGCGTCGGCGTTCCCACGAATGTCGGCGATTTACGCGCGCGCGGTTTTGAGTTATGGCTGAGCCAGGACGGATTTACGTTCGATGCAAACTACATACGAGCGTACTCATCGAGCGCGTCGCAGTTTGCCTACAACGATCTGAACGCTCCCGCCGTTGCAGCCGGCCAGCTCTTTCCGGTGAGCTATCTCCCGGATCTCTCCGTGAATCTTTCGTGGGAGTTTCAAACGCGCAACAAACGCCTGCGCGTTACGCCGTCGCTTTCATTTGAAAGCGGCTATCCGTACGGCAACGGAAAGGCCGTCTGGATCTTTGATCCGGCGACCGGCAAACCGAAGGAAGTTCCGAACGACAATTACGTCGATCCGGGCTACAACTATTACTTCTTGCATGACCCGTCGCAGCCGTACAATCCCACGACCAATCCGTACATCGGATCGCTTGAAACGCCCGAGGCCTCAACTCCGAACGGCTTGCACGCGCCGCCGGAGACGTTCGTCAATCTTCACATCGAGCAGGAACTCGTTGCGCACTGGAGCGCCGCGCTCGACGTGGTCAATCTCTTCGGGAACTTCGCCCCGACGTCGTATCAGGGAAACCCGTACTTAATCGGTCCGCCGGGCTACGCCGGTGGTAATGCACTCTATGCAGCCGCGTACGGAGTTGCCGGCGGATACTCCGCCCCATACGTACTCGGCAACGGTGTGCCGACGAACGACGGCCACACGCAGTCGCTGCCATGGACGTACGGACGCAACGGATACGTCCCACAGAACTATCCTATGGGACGAACCATTGCGCTTCTTCTGCGCTATCGTCTTTAGAAGTAGGCGTTATTTTCTCGGAATCTGTTCGTAGATGTCGTCGAGATCCTCGATCGTGTTCAGCGTCACAGCGTCGAGGACATCCACATTCTTGATTCCCGATGCATCGCGCATTTTCGCAGCTTTCTCGTCGTCATGATTGTAGCCGCGCACGGCCGCATTATGCTTCTCAATACGGTCCGGCGAAATCGATCCGCCGTTTTGCTCGAGCACCCATTCCTCGAATTGCATGTACCGCGGGCGGTGCGTGCGCACATAATCCATTGTTTTTTGACGGTCGAGGCCGAGATCGCTGAGGGTCATCTGATCGAAACCAGAGCCGCACTCGTCGTAGTCGGGGGGAAGCAACCCCGCGGACGCGAGCGAGAGTTTGAGCCAAAGGCGCGGAAGGTGGATCGCGCCAAGCGGGCCCGCAGTGTCGGAGCTAAGAACGGGCACGACTTTTTGAGATGGAGTGGCCGACGTCGACATTGTTATCCTCCAGCAAAGTTAAGCGTGAGTTTCTTCTGCTAATCGTTGTCCGTGGCGAGAAAGGAACGACAGCTCGGAGACGCCGGACTTGTCCAATCCGCCCAAACCAAGAGACTTCATTAATTCGTATTGATCGTAGGTTGCGCGGGCGAGCGGCAGCGCGAGATCGCGGTCGCGTGCGAGAGAGAGCGCGATGCCTGAATCCTTCGCCGCATGCTCGGCGGAAAAGTACACGTCGTGTTCGCGATTTTGCATATCGGCGCCGTCCGTTTCGAGCACTCGCGAATTGGCGCCGGTTTGAGAAAACACCTCGCGCAACATCTCGAGATCGAGCCCGAGCGCATCACCCAAGCCTAGGCCTTCGGCAAGGCCGGCGGTGTTGATGTTCATCACCATATTAACGAGCGCTTTTACCTGCGCGGCGCGCCCGGCTTCGCCGACGTAACGCAGCGACGCGCTCAATTTCTTCAACATAGGTTCGACGGCCGCGAAGACCTCCGGCTTTCCGCCTACCATGAGATAGAGCGTGCCGTTGCGAGCCTGCGGAATCGAACTGGCCATACAGGCTTCGAGCGAATGCGCACCCGCCCGCTCGCTGCGATTTTGCACTTCGACGTGAACGTTCGGCGTCACGGTCGCGCAGTTGACGAACGTCTTTCCCTTCGCATCGATCAGCAGCGAATCGCCGCTCTCGGCAAAGATGCGGTACATCGCGTCATCGTCGCTGACGACTGTAATGATGACGTCCGCGTCGCGGGTGACCTCGCTCAACGTCGACGCGACCTTAGCTCCGGTCTCCTTGGCAACGGCCGTGGCCGCAGGTCGGGACGTATCGTAGACGACGGTGACGGGATAGCCGACGTCATGTAAACGCAACGCCATATTGGCCCCCATGCGGCCGGTTCCGACGATGCCGATTCGCGGAAGATCGCTCATTGCACCTCACCTAGTTGGAAGAACGCGAGGTTACACGATTGCAACGCGCTTGCGATCTGGGCCTTCTGCCTGTTTGCGCGTGTAAGCAAGCCGGCACAACCTAGCTGCCCAGGGTGACGGAATCCTCGCGAGTTACGTTTCGTCGTCATGGAGGGAATACAACTCGTATGAATATCAAGCAAGCACTCGCGTCGCTGGCACTTACGGGCACGATCGCCCTGGCGATCCCGGCAGCTCCGGCGTACGCCGACGGTGCCGCGAGCACACGAAATTTGATTCTGCTCGGCGGCGCCGCCGCTACCTACTTGATTATCCAGCACAATCGGAAAGTTCATGAGAAGTACGCGGAATACGACCGCCGCCAGGCCGCGCTTTCGCAAGAGAACAACGATGCCTGGGCTGCGTACCATCAAGAGCAGCGAGCTTACGCGCAGGAAGTGCAAGTCAATCAGGAATTGAAGAAAGAAATCGCTTACCAGCATGGAGTGGTGCAACAGCAGCGGCACGAGCTCGCATCGATTAGGTCACGCAACGAGTTCGTTCGCGGGACGCATCGGAACGCGAATTCTCGAGTGGCAATGGTCTCGTACGGATGGGGCGACATCTAGCACTCGCCGCGCTGGTGGCGCTTGCCGCGTGTAATGCGCAAGCGAACGCCGGCGCGGTGCAATCCACGACGGATTCGGTTACCAAGGCGGTCTACAACGACGACGTCGACGGGGTCGACTCGAACTTCGATTCGACGCTGCAGTCGCAGGTCTCACGCGGCGACGTCGGCACGCTCTCGGATAAGATGCACGTTCTCGGAAACTACAAAGGGTTGACGTTTTTGAGCACCGACGCCGCCAAGAGCGAGTTCACGTATCGCGCCGACTTCGAGCGAGGATCGATGAACGTCGTCGTGCGCATCGACAACGACGGCAAGCTCGCGGCGTACCGCGTCTTTCCGCAAACGCAATAGCGACTATATCGCGGTGGCGCGATCGGCTGTAAGGAACGTGCGGGCGAAGAGATCCGCCGGCAGCGGGTGGCCGAGCGCGTAACCTTGCACAAAGTGCGCGCCGGTTTCCATCATGACGTCGAGTTGCATCGTGTTTTCGACGCCTTCGGCGACGACCGTCATGCCGAGTTCGTTTGCGAGACGCACGACGGTCGCCGCCACGGCTTTTGCCTTGGCGTCGACTTCGCTTTTGTTGACGAACGATCGATCGATCTTCAAAACGCTTGCCGGTACGTCGCGAACGCGTCCGAGCGAAGAACCGCCGGTGCCGAAGTCATCGATTGCGCATTGCACGCCGACTTCACGCAGGCGCGAGACCAATGAGGCAATATCGCGTTCGTCGCTTGCAACGATGCCTTCGTTGATTTCAACGACCAGCGCATCGGGGGCCACGGCCGTTCGGTGCAACAGCTCGACGATTCGCCGGTCGCAATCGCGCGCGAGCGCCTGACGCGCAAATAAATTCACCCAAACGCGGAAATTCGGAATCTCGCGGCGCCATTCGCCGGCTTGAAGCAGCGCCTGCTCCATGACGTCCCAACCAACGTGATCGCCGATCGTCAAACGCTCGAGGAAGTCGATAAAATGCGCGGGAGTAACGATCCCGCGTTCGGGATGAATCCAGCGCAACAGCGCTTCGGCGCCGGCCACTTGCCACGAATTGCTGCGTAGGTCGTAGCGATAGATCGGCTGATAAAACGGCACCAGTTCGTGATTCTCGACGGCGCGATGTAACTCGCCGACAAGCGACGGCGCTTCGCCGGCTTGGAGTTCCGGACTGTAGACGATCGAACGTGCCGGAGACGACTTCGCGCGATCGAGCGCCATGTCGGCTTTTCGCAAGAGTTCGTCCGCCGAACCCGCACGAATGGTTCGGACAGCTCCCATCGATACCGAAATATAGACGCGCGATCCGTCGGCGTCGAACGGCGCTTCGAAAAATTGGCGGAGCTCCGCCATAATGGCGTGCGGACTGCGATCGTCGACAACAGCCACCGCAAACTCATCCGCACTGACGCGCGCAACGAACGTCGAGGACGGAAAGGTCGCACGCATGCGAATTGCCATCTCTTGCAACACGTGGTCGGCTGCAACGCGGCCGACGCCTTGATTGAGCAAGCGCATGTCGTCGACATCCATAATGACGAGTACGACCGGCGAATCTTGGTGCCGTGTGATCCATTCGATCAGGCGTTCTCGATTCGGTAATCCGGTAAGATCGTCGACGTACGCGCGGCGTGAAAGGCGCGCGAGCAGCTCCCATCGTTCGGACGTCAGTCCGGCAAGCAGCCATCCCATGAGTGCCGACGCGAAGAGGAACATCTGCGACTGCACCGCGGCGTTGACGCTTTCGTGTAATGTAAAAATCGCCACGAACGTTGCCGCGTACGCGGTTGCGATACCGGCGGCAGCCCCGCGAATCGCAAAGCGGATCGCGAGCCACGCAACGGCGATGAACGATAGATCGAGTACTGTTTCGCGCGTCACCGAACTCAAAACGTGACTGACCGCAACGAGCACCGCCGTCGCAATCATCGAGAGCGCCGCCTCTGTCCGAGGCGGATCTTGATGTTCCGCCGGTTGGATGAGTTGGCGCCATCGCAAAAACACGAGCAACGTCGGAGCGAGCACGACAATCGCCGACGCGTCGCCTAAAACGAAGCGCGAGAATTGCTGCGGCAAATCGTCGACCGCGAGATAGCCGGCGGCAACGAGCACCGAAGTCGAAACCAAGCCGATCGCAACCGGCGCGGCAACGCCGAGAATACCGCAAAACCACGCAACATCGCGTAGCGTCCGCGGGGGCAGTGAGATTCTCAACCGGTCGACGACGTAGCGCACGCCGATGCCGTAGCCCATACCAACGACGGTCTGCGTAACGAGCGACGGCCACGCCGCGTCGACGCGCTGCTCCACCAAGAGAACGTGCAGCAACGCGTTGACCGGAACGATCGGCCAAAAACGCCAGCCGAGAAGGATGAGCACCAGGACGTTCAGCGCCGCGCTGGGATAGACCGGGGACATCCCCTCGATCCCAAATGCCCGAGCCGTCGCAAGATCGCTCAATTGCGACAGTATCAAATAGACGGCAATCGTAAGTGCCGTTTCTTGCCAGGTCCGGCGCTGGCGGTTCCGACCCACGTTTAGGAAGTTCATCCGCAGGAAGTGGCCTTCCCGCAAGTGAGCGAGCCTTTTGCCGCTTTATGCTCCAAATTGACCAAAAAAGTAAAAACGCCCGGCGATTTCTCGCCGGGCGTTGCTTGCTTGGTTGTCGTACTTAGAAATCTTCTTCCTGGTTGGGATTCTCGCTGTACGACTCTTCCTCGTCTTCGTCATAGCCCTTGTCCTCGTCGTACGAATCCTCGTCTTCTTCCTCGAGTTCGTATCCCTGAACGCCTTCCTCGAGGTCGGCGTCTTCGGACTCTTCCTCTTCAGCGAAGATCTCTTCGTCCGTCTCACGCGTGGCTGACGGCGGAGGCGTCGGAAGCGGGGTCGCGTCCAGCGGTTTGCTGTCGTCGATTTCCTCTTCTTCCTCTTCCTCTTCCGGTTCGCCCTCGGCGATTACGGCCTCAGCCACACCGTCGGCGCCGAGCGCGCCTTCAGCAGCGGCTTCCGCCACCGCCTCGCGCGCGGCAACTTGCGTCTGCGACACGACCGGCTGATCGTCGCCCATCAGGAGACCGATCTCCTGACGCTCGCGATCGCCCATGTCGTCGTCTTGCATGCGCACGTCGATCTCTTCGCGGTTCTCGGTGAGCACCTTGACGTCGAGTGCGAGCGACTGCAGTTCCTTGATGAGAACCTTGAACGATTCCGGAACACCGGGTTCCATCACGTTCTCGCCCTTGACGATGGCTTCGTACGTCTTCACGCGACCGACGACGTCGTCCGACTTCACCGTCAACAGCTCTTGCAGCGTGTATGCGGCGCCGTAGGCTTCGAGTGCCCAGACTTCCATTTCACCGAAGCGCTGGCCACCGAACTGCGCCTTACCGCCGAGCGGCTGTTGCGTAATCATCGAGTACGGGCCCGTCGAACGCGCATGGATCTTGTCGTCGACCAAGTGCGCGAGTTTGAGCATGTAGATCATCCCGACCGTGATCGGACGCGAGAAGCGTTCACCCGAACGGCCGTCGCGCAGCCACGTCTTACCGTCGGGCGCCATACCGGCATCTTGGAGCCACTCGGCGATATCTTCCGCGTGCGCACCGTCGAACACCGGCGTTGCAACGTTCATGCCGAGCATGCGCGCCGCCCAACCGAGATGCGTTTCCATGATTTGCCCGAGGTTCATACGCGAAGGAACACCGAGCGGATTGAGCACGATGTCGACCGGCGCGCCGTCTTGCAGATACGGCATGTCTTCTTCCGGCAGCACCTTCGCGATAACACCCTTGTTACCGTGACGGCCCGCCATCTTGTCGCCTTGAAGAATCTTACGCTTCTGCGCGACGTAGACGCGCACGAGGTGATTCACGCCCGGCGACAGTTCGTCGCCGTTTTCGCGCGAGAACACCTTGACGTCGATGATCTTGCCCTTTTCGCCGTGCGGAACTTTCAGCGAGGTGTCGCGCACTTCACGCGACTTCTCGCCGAAGATCGCGCGCAGCAGGCGCTCTTCAGCCGTCAGTTCGGTTTCGCCCTTCGGCGTGACCTTACCGACGAGAATGTCTTCCGGACGCACTTCCGCGCCGATACGGATGATGCCGCGCTCGTCGAGATCCTTGAGCGCGTCTTCACCGACGTTCGGAATATCGCGCGTGATCTCTTCGGGTCCGAGCTTCGTGTCGCGTGCTTCGCACTCGTACTCTTCGATGTGAATCGAGGTGAAGCGGTCTTCTTTGACCATCCGCTCGGAGATCAGAATTGCGTCTTCGTAGTTATAGCCTTCCCACGGCATGAACGCGACGAGCACGTTCTGGCCAAGTGCGAGCTCCGCTTCATCCGACGACGGACCGTCGGCGAGCACTTGTCCGGGCACGACCTTCTCACCGAGTGCCACGATGGGGCGCTGGTTGATGCACGTGCCGGCATTGCTGCGCACGAACTTCAGAAGATCGAAAATCTTCTCGGTGCCGTCTTCGAGCGTGATCGTGATCGCCTTGGCGTCGACGGCGGTCACTTGACCGTTGACGTCGCTGACGATGAGCGAACCCGAGTCCTTGGCCGCGCGATACTCCATGCCGGTTCCGACGACCGGCGCATCGGGACGGAGCAGCGGAACGGCTTGACGTTGCATGTTTGCGCCCATGAGAGCGCGGTTTGCGTCGTCGTGCTCGAGGAACGGGATGAGCGCGGTCGCGACGGAGACGATCTGCTTCGGCGAAACGTCCATCAACTGGACCCGCGCGGCGGGTT